>CANPWR010000001.1 GCA_947584825.1 uncultured Clostridia bacterium
TCTACAGGTCTGGCATTGCGGTAGATAAATCTGCGGGCTTTTTCAAAAGTTATGTTTTTCATATTCTATTTTCCTTTGTTACCCCTCAAGCTTTTTCAGTATAATTTCTTTCATCATTCCCGGATTAGCCTTACCCTTTGACGCCTTCATACACTGCCCTACTAAATAGCCCAGAGCGTTAGTTTTGCCGCTCTTGTAATCGCTTACAGACTTCTCATTATTTGCAATAACCTCATCAGCAATAGCCTCTAAAGCTGACGCGTCTGAAACCTGAGCAAGCGACTTCTCTTTGATAATTTCATCTATGTCCTTGTCTTCATCAATGATAATCTCAAAAATAGTTTTGCCTGCGCTGTTTGAAATCTTACCGTCGCCAATCAGCTTAATAATGTATAACAGCTTGTCTGAGGTCAGCTTGGTTTCAGAAATTTTCTTGCCAGTTTCGTTGCAATATTTAGCAACATCACTTAAAATCCAGTTGGATACGCTTTTAGCCAGCTTTGGATTATCCTTAACACATTCGTCGAAAAGACTGGATTTCTCTATATCCTCTGATATAAATGACGCGTCCTTTTGAGATAGACCGAACTCCTTAACATACCGAACCAGCTTTTTATTCGGCAATTCGGGGATCTCGCTTTTCAGCTTTTCAATTCTTTCTTTGTCAATTACAATAGTGAGCAAGTCCGGCTCAGGGAAATATCTGTAATCCTGTGCGTCCTCTTTACTTCTCATAGACAGACTTTCGCCCTTTGTATCGTCCCAGCGGCGTGTTTCCTGAATAACCTCTCCGCCTGCTTCAAGAATCTCGATCTGTCTGTTTACTTCAAAATCTATTCCTCTTACTGCCGCTGAAAAGCTGTTTACGTTTTTCATTTCAGAACGTGTTCCCAAAGGCTCTCCGGGCTTATGAACAGACACGTTTACATCGCATCTTATTGAGCCTTCCTGCATCTTGCAGTCGCTTATGTTTAAGTATTGAAGAATTGACTTTATTGTTTCTAGATAAGCATGAGCCTCAGCTGAACTTCTCATATCAGGCTCTGAAACTATCTCGATAAGCGGAACTCCGCACCTGTTGAGGTCTACAAGTGAGCCGTCAAACTTGTCTGAGTGAAGAAGTTTTCCCGCGTCCTCCTCAATGTGAATTCTAGTAACGCCTATTCTTCTTTCCTCACCGTCAACCAAAATATCCAAGTATCCGTTTTTGCAAAGAGGAACCTCAGCCTGAGAAATTTGATACGCTTTAGGCAAATCAGGATAGAAATAATTCTTTCTGTCCTGCTTGCAGACATTGTTTATTGTACAGTTCAGCGCGTGACCCATCTTTATTGCATAGTCTACTACCTTTTCATTTAAAGTAGGCAGTGCTCCCGGCATACCCATACAAATCGGGCAAACCTGAGTATTGACCTCAAGACCAAATGCGTTTTTGCAGTCGCAATATATTTTAGATTCGGTATTAAGCTCAGCGTGAACTTCAAGACCGATCACAACTTCATAACCTTTAACCATTTTAATTACCTCCAATCATTAAAGCAATGGACTTTTAAAACCGCCGATTATGTTCTCGTATGCGTTTGCGGTATTTAAAAGCGTTTGCTCACAGAACTTGTTTCCTACAAGCTGTAATCCGATAGGAAGTCCTTTATCGTCATATCCGCAAGGTATGCTCATTGCAGGAAGTCCTGCAATGTTTATAGTTACAGTACATATATCGGTTGCATACATTTTAAGCGGATTATCAATATTTTCACCGATTTTAAATGCTGTTGACGGAACAGTAGGCGTGCAGATAACGTCAACATTTTTGAAAACCTCGTTAAACTCTGCCGATACTCTTCTTTGAACTAGCTTTGCCTTTTTATAATAAGCGTCGAAGAAACCTGAGCTTAAAACAAATGTTCCGAGCAGAATTCTTCTCTTTACTTCATCTCCAAAGCCCTCAGAACGGGTTTTCTCATACATATCAATAAGACTGTCAAATTCCTTTGCCCTGTAGCCGTATTTAACTCCGTCATATCTGGCAAGGTTAGATGACGCTTCTGCCGAAGAAATAATGTAATATGCTGACAGTGCATAATTAGTAGACGGCAGGCTTATCTCTTTGACAGACGCTCCGTTTTGCTCTAAAACTTTGACAGCCGAATATACAGCATCCTTTACATTGCTGTCAATTCCGTCGCCGAAGTATTCTTTTGGAATAGCTATTTTCAAGCCTTTTACATCTGATTTTAGGTTTGTTAAGAAGTCAGGAATTTCAGCATTTGCTGATGTTGCGTCATATTTGTCGTGACCTGATATAACTGATTGCAGCATAGCAACATCCTTAACAGTACGGCCGACAGGTCCTATCTGGTCAAGAGAAGATGCAAACGCAACAAGTCCGAAACGTGATACTCTTCCATAGGTTGGTTTTAATCCAACTACCCCGCAGTATGCGGCAGGCTGACGAATAGATCCGCCTGTATCAGAGCCGAGTGAAACAACAGCCTCTCCTGCAGCAACAGATGCAGCAGAACCGCCTGATGAGCCTCCCGGTATTCTCTCAGCATCAAACGGATTTTTAGTCTTTTTAAAGTAAGACGTTTCAGTGGACGAACCCATAGCAAACTCGTCCATATTAAGCTTGCCTGTAATTATCAGATCAGCATTGTTGATTTTCTCTATAACAGTTGCGTTAAATGGCGGAACATAATTTTCAAGCATTTTAGATGAGCAGGTGGTTCTAAGTCCTTTAGTTGAAATGTTATCCTTAATGCCTATTGGTATTCCTGCCAATGGAGAAAGCTTGTCTCCGTTTGCAAGCTTTTTATCGACTTCTTCTGCTTTTTTTAAAGCATTTTCCTTATCTAACGTAACATAAGCGTCTACTTTTTCTTCGACAGAATCTATTCTATTAAATACGGATTCTGTTATTTCAACAGAGCTTGTCTGCTTGTTTTTTAGCATTTGAGAAAGCTCAAACGCACTATTTTTATACAATTCCATATAACTGCCTCCTATTCTACTGTCTTTGGAACTACAAGGCAGCCTGCTGTAACATGCGGTGCATTCTTTGTCAGTTCATCTCTCGAATACTTATTTTCTCTTACCTTATCTTCCCTAAGTGTCATTGAATTTTCAGGGTCAAGCAGAGACTCGTCCTTGATGTCATTAGGAAGATTCTCAACCATCTCAACGATCCCCTCCATATCTTTTTTGAATTTTTCAAGTTCTTCGTCTTCAATACGAAGTCTTGCAAGCTTTGCAATATGTTTAATGTCAATGTTCATTTTTGTACCTCCGATTTATTTTGTCATATCTAAAAACTCATCTTCTGATATAATTTTAATACCTAAACTTTCAGCCTTTGTAAGCTTACTTCCCGCATCTTCTCCTGCTAAAACATAATCTGTTTTTTTAGATACAGAGCCGCTTGCCTTTCCGCCAAAGCTTTCAATTATCTCTTTAGCCTCTGCTCGTTTCAGTGTAGGCAGTGTTCCCGTAAGAACAAAGGTCTTACCATTAAAACGATTATCCTTCTGTTTCTTTTCATAAAAAACATTTACGCCATATGACTTCAGACGCTCAATGATCTCCAGCATATGAGGCTCTTTAAACGCCTTTGCAACACTTTGTGCCATTACTTCTCCGAATCCGTCTATTTCAGCAATTTCCTCAGCAGCTGCACTTATAATATTATCTAGGCTGCCAAACTTGTCACACAAAAGTTTCGCCGATGCACTTCCTATATTTCTAATTCCCAAACCGAAAATCAATCGGTCAAGGGAATTGCTCTTTGATTTTTCAATTGAAGTTAGCAAGTTGTTTACCGACTTTTCCTTAAAATTATCAAGCCCCAGCAAATCATTAGCATCAAGCGTATACAAATCCGCAACAGATTGAATTAATCCTTTTTCTATTAATGTGTCAACGATCGCAGGTCCCAACCCGTCTATATTCATCGCACCTTTTGATGCAAAATGAACAATACTTCTGTAAATCTGTGCAGGACAGTCTACATTCGGACATCTTATTACGCTTTCATCAGGCTCTCTTATCAACTCAGTACCGCAGACAGGACAAACCTTCGGAAGTTTGAAGCTTATACTGTCATCTAAGGATTTAGAAACACCAAGAACCTCTGGAATTATATCTCCCGCTTTTCTTACCTTTATAATGTCGCCGATTGAAATATTCTTTTCGTCAATAAAATCCTGATTGTGAAGAGTTGCGCGTGATACAGATGTTCCTGCAAGCAAAATAGGCTCAAAAACAGCAACAGGAGTTACAGCGCCTGTCCTTCCGACATTCACCTCTATATCAAGAAGCTTTGTTTCCTTTTCCTCTGGCGGAAACTTATAGGCTACTGCCCATTTTGGAGTTTTAGCAGTAGCTCCCATTTGCTCACGCTCTTTAATATCGTCCACCTTTATAACAACGCCGTCTATATCATAGCTTAGTGAAAACCTCTTTTCACCTATCTCGGTAATTCTATTTTTAACTTTCTCAAAGCTGTCAACCCTTTCATATTCAGGTATGACCTTAAAGCCTTGCTCTTTTAAATAATCTAGAGATTCTTTGTGCGAGTTAAGCTCTTTACCCTGAATCTGCTGAACATTAAAACAGAATATATCCAACTTTCTTTTTGCGGCAATCTTTGAATCCTTTTGACGTAAAGAGCCGGCGGCTGCATTTCTCGGATTTTTAAAGGGCTGCTCCCCGTTTAACTCCTGTTCGGAAACAAGCAATTCAAACACCGAACGAGGCATATAAACCTCTCCCCTGACTTCTATATAGGGAACAGGCTCTTTAAGTCTCATAGGTATTGACATTATAGTTTTTAGATTTGCAGTAACATCTTCACCCACAAATCCGTCGCCTCGTGTAGAACCCCTTATGAAAATTCCATTTTCATATTCAAGAGAAACAGAAAGACCGTCAATTTTAGGCTCTACACAAAACTCTGTTTTGGGATTTAAAGTTTTTGTCTTATTTATAAAGCTCTCAACCTGCTCAAACGAAAAAACATCCTGAAGACTTGCCATCTGAACTCTGTGCTCGACCTTTTCAAAAATAGAAACAGGTTCGCCCCCTACCCTTTGAGTAGGAGAATCCGCACGCACCAAATCAGGGAACTGCTCCTCTAAAGCTTTCAGTTCCTGCTGCATCATATCATAGTCGTAATCATCGATTTCAGGATTATCCTCAACATAATACTTACGGCTATGATAATTAAGATTTTCAACCAGTTTATTTATTTTTTCTCTTGCTTCATTAATATCCATAAAATTCTCCTAAAAAATATACAATTATAGTATACCACATCTTACATTAATAAAGCTAGTAATTTTAACAATATTTCTTAATTTTTTAAGATATTGAGACGTATCCTTCGGGAATTTCTCCTACAATGACAGTTTCTGCAAGCAAAAATTCAGTTTGAACATTAGCTTTATAAGTTCCCGCAGCCGCGACAGCAACTATATCTGAGCTTACCTCTATGTAAATTCTATGAAGTGTTTGATTAACTCCGGCACTTGAAAATGAGCTTTTAATATTTGTTTTGACGCTTCCCTCTTTTTCAAAATGAACGGTTATGTCTGGACCTACTCCGCTGAAAAGGTTGATTCCTGAAATTGTACCTAAAGCAATACTGATTACGTTTTTATCCTGATTTTCGTAATCCTTGTTTATCTGATCTGATATATCAGTTTTTAAACTGTTAATTTTTGATGATACACAGGATATTGATGTAATTTGATCTTCTGAATTTTTATTTATTTCTACTAAGTCGTTATAAGAAAGATCATAAGTAGACAAAGTGTTTTGTATGGCTTCATTGATTATTCTTGTGGCACTGTTTTTGCACTTATAAACAGCTATGTCCTTCAGCTTAGTTTTTAACTGATGATTTAGTGCAAAAAGTACTGTCAAAGCAAAGCAAAGTAATATTATAAGTGCTGCATTTCGCTTTTTATTTGCTTTTCTCCTTTTGTGTTTAGCTCTCAAATTACGTTACTCCTTTCACCTAAATTAAATATTGATAACCTATTATATTCAATATCGTGAAAAGAGTGAAAAAGCTATCAGAGGTTAATCTGATAGCTCAAATTACAATTATATTTTATTTTCCAAGTGCCTCTTTAGCCGTCTTAACAATATTTTCTGACGACAAACCGAACTCCTTCAACAAATCAACAGCAGGTCCTGAATGACCAAACTCATCATTAACGCCTATCTTAATTACCTTTGTAGGCAGATTTTCAGATACAACATCGCAGACTGCAGAGCCAAGACCTCCGATAACACTGTGCTCCTCAACCGTAAGAAGAAGTCCCGTATCCTTAGCGGCTTCCAGAATAATATCCTTGTCAATAGGCTTGATTGTATGGATGTTAATAACTCTTGCATTTATTCCATCTTTTTTAAGCTCCTCAGCGGCGGTAAGTGCTTCTGAAACCATAAGACCTGTTGCTATAATTGCTATGTCATCTCCGTCTGTCAGCTTAATTCCCTTGCCAAGCTCGAATTTGTAAGTTTCTTTGTTATTAAATATAGGTGCGGCAAGACGTCCGAATCTTAAATAGACAGGTCCGTCATGAAGTATAGCGGCCTCAACTGCGGCTTTTGCTTCAACGTCATCAGCGGGATTTATAATTGTCATTCCCGGAATTGTTCTCATAAGAGCAATATCCTCGTTACACTGGTGAGTTGCACCGTCCTCTCCTACAGAAATTCCTGCATGAGTTGCACCTATTTTTACGTTAAGATGTGGGTAACCGATAGTGTTTCTCACAATCTCATATGCCCTGCCTGCCGCAAACATTGCAAAGGTTGATGCAAAAGGAATTTTTCCTGTTGCAGCCATTCCTGCAGCAACACCCATCATATTTGCCTCAGCAATACCGCAGTCAAAAAACCTTTCAGGATATTTTTTCTTAAAAATTCCCGTCTTTGTAGCGGCCGCAAGGTCAGCGTCGAAAACATATAAATTATCATATTTATCTGCCAGTTCAGCTAAAGCCTCTCCATAGCTTTCTCTGGTAGCCTTTTTTACTACTTCGCTCATGTTTAGCCCTCCAATGCTTTCAAAGTTTTATTAAGCTCATCCATCGCCTGATTATATTGTTCAGTATTAGGAGCAGAACCGTGCCAGGAAACCTGATTTTCCATAAACGAAACACCCTTTCCCTTAACGCTCTTTTGAATAATAGCAACAGGCTGTCCTGCGATTTTTTCTGCTTCGTCAAATGCGGCTTCAAGCTTATCGAAATCATGTGCGTCAGTTTCAATTACGTGCCAGCCAAATGCCTCAAATTTTTCCTTGATAGGATACGGTGAGCAAACATCTTCAATTGCACCGTCTATCTGAAGACCGTTGTTATCGACTATTGCAACAAGATTATCAAGCTCCTTATGAGCGGCAAACATTGCGGCTTCCCAAACCTGACCTTCCTCAATTTCACCGTCGCCGAGAATAGCATAAACCTTATATGGTGCATTTGAAATCTTTCCGCTTAGAGCCATTCCGCACGCTGCAGAAATACCTTGCCCCAATGACCCTGAAGACATATCAACACCCGGAATATGAATACAAGGATGCCCCTGAAGTAATGCACCTATATGTCTTAATGATTTAAGCTCGTTAAGATCAAAAAATCCTTTATTTGCAAGTGTTGAATAAAGTGCAGGAGCAGTGTGTCCTTTTGAAAGAACCAGTCTGTCTCTGTCCTCCATATCAGGATTTTTAGGGTCAACATTCATCTTTGCAAAATAAAGATATGTCAATGTGTCCGCTATTGACAATGATCCTCCCGGATGACCGGATTTTGCATTATAAACGCCTTCAATTATACCCATACGAATTTTGCAGGCTTGTATTTCAAGCTGCTTTTTAATAGTAGCGTCCATTTTATCAATCCTCCAGATTAATTTACTTTTGAAAATATATAATCTATCACTGCTGCGATAGCATTTTCATCACAAGTTTCTGCCAGAACTAAATCGGCAACATTCTTTACTGCGTCAACTGCATTAGCAGGACAAACACCCAAATCAGCTTCAATAAGCATTTGTATATCATTATTGTAGTCGCCTACCGCAACGATTGTATAGTCCTCAATATTGCACAGCTTCCTCATAGCTTTAAGGGCAGAGCCCTTTGAATTTTCCTGAGGAAGGATTTCAAAGTAGTTTATATCGCTTCTTACAAAGTCAACGCCTGAATAATATTGCTTGCTTACATACTCTTCAACTATATCAAGGTTTTCCTTTGTATCAGCAAATAGAACCTTATACCAGTTATTATCAACATTATCGATATCTGTATAATTAGGTTTTACTTTGCATATTTGTATGTGGTTTTCCTCAGTTTCGTTTATGCTTATGACATTGACCTTATCAGTTAAAATCTCGCAACCTAATTTCGGAAAGTTTTTTAATATATCAATAGTGATTTCCTTTGCAACAGGCGGTGTATAAATATCGTATATTGACTTATTAGCATTTATATCATAAATCATACCGCCGTTAAACATTATCATAGGAAAATTCACATTGAAATATTCAAAGTACTGCGAAGTAGCCTGATGGGCACGACCTGTTGCTATAGTAAATTTTCCTCCGGCATTCTGGAATTTCTTGATTGCCTCTAAATTCCCTTTAGAAGGAATTTTATTTGTAGGAAGAAAAGTCCCGTCCATATCGGTTATCAGCAATACCTTTGATATATCTTCAAACATATATTTATCTTACCTTTTTCAGTATTTTTTCAAAATATTCAGGAAGTTCGCTGTCAAACTCCATATACTCCCCCGTTGACGGGTGAACAAACCCTATCTTTTTAGCATGCAGACATTGACCGTCAATACCCTTAAAAGACTTACCATACACATCGTCACCTAAAATCGGATGACCAATATACGACATATGAACTCTTATCTGATGAGTTCTTCCTGTTTCAAGTGTAAATTTAAGCAAAGAGTATTTTTCATAAGTCTCTAAAACTTTATAATGAGTAACCGCATTTTTTGAATTTGTATCAGTGACAGCCATCTTCTTTCGATTAAGCTTATGTCTGCCGATAGGAGCATTTACAGTTCCCTCTTCATCGCTCATTCGACCGCAGACAACGCCCATATACTCTCTGGTGAATGAGTGTTCCTTAATCTGCTTAGCCAGATTAGTATGAGCCCTGTCAGTTTTTGCAACAATAAGCAAACCGCTGGTATATTTATCAATTCTATGAACAATTCCCGGTCTTATAACGCCGTTAATGCTTGAAAGACGTCCTTTGCAATGATACAAAAGAGCATTTACAAGAGTGCCGTCAGGATTACCTGCCGCAGGATGAACGACCATGCCCTTAGGCTTATTTACAACTAACAGGTCATCATCTTCGTAAATAATATCAATGGGAATATTCTGCGGTGTAACATCAAGCTCTTCAGGTTCAGGAATGTTTATATCTATAATGTCATTAGTGTGCAATTTATAATTTTTACTAACTTCATGGGAATTTATCAGGATATTATTATCCTTAAGCAGTTTTTGAATTGACGAACGTGATAGATCCTCGATATTCTCGGATAACCACTTATCAATTCTTTTGCCATCTGTTTCACTCGACACATAAAGTTTAAGATTTTTCATCTTCAATTTCCCCTGAATCATCAATTTTAATCGACTCTGTATCATTATCAGAAACATCTGAAAGTTCTGTTAAAATATCAATCTCACTGTCATTATTCTTTTCATTAGGCGAATCACCTAAAGCTCCCATAACAACCGAACGCTTTTTATGATTATTAATTGATTCTATTATCAAATAAGCAACACAAAATCCAATCGCTCCGACAACAACGCAAATATCTGCAAAATTGAATACAGGGAAATCAATAAAATCTGTTTGTATATAGTCTATGACTTCTTTATACTTTATTCTGTCAATAATGTTTCCTATTCCTCCTGCCATAATAAATGACAGCATAACAACCTCAAGCTTTAATTTAAAGCGTCCTGATGCAATGAGAAACAGTACTAAAATAATTGCTATAACAGCAATAACTGTCAACAAAATTGTTTTACCCGCAAATATGCTCCAAGCGGCTCCGTTATTCCTGACGTGAGTTATGCTGAACAGGTTGTGTCCGTTTATACTAAGTGTGTAAAAAGTTTCATATAAATCAATATTTGTAATAACAAAATATTTAATAGCCTGATCAATCAAAACAAGAAGAACAACCAAAACAAGTGATATGAAAATCATTTTAATCTCCATTCTCCACTAATATAGTACAAATCTCATTACTTACAAGTTTGCAGTCTTTGTACTAACAGGCAAAAACTTTAAAATTAGTTATATTTTAACAATAATTTTAAACAAAACATAAGTTGTCAAAATAATCTGACAACTTACGCTAATAATTATTATTTAGAAATAACACTGTGACATCTGTCGCAAAGTGTAGGATGATCATCGTATGTGCCGACAGTTTCAGAGAACTTCCAACATCTTTCGCATTTTTCTCCCGTTGCTTTTACAACGTCAATTGATACTCCGTCAAGCTCGCCTTTGAATTCACCCTCGCCGTCTTTAAGCTCAACCTTTGAAACAATAAATATTTCAGGAAGTTCATCTGCAAACTTATAGATAGATTTTTGCATATCTCCATCGGCATGCAAGATAACGTCTGCCTCTAATGACTTACCAATAACCTTATCTGCTCTCTTGATTTCAAGTGCTTTCTTGACATCTTCTCTTAATGCGGCAATCAAATCCCATTTTTCTGTAAAGCCGGCATCAATTTTAATACCCGACTTTTCAGGCATATCATTTAAAAATACGCTCTTTGCATTATCGCCTGCAGAATGTGGTATATAACTCCATATCTCGTCAGCAGTAAAGGACATAATAGGTGCAATAAGTCTGGTAATAGCACTTAATATCCTGTACATTGCTGTCTGTGCAGCTTTTCTAGAAACTGAATCAACATCATCACAGTACAATCTGTCCTTTATTATATCAAGATAAAAGTTCGACATATCAATTACACAGAAGTTGTGAATTGCATGGAACACAATGTGATAATCAAAAGCACTATATGCAGCATTTACCTTGTCAATAAGTTCATCAAGCTTTGTTAATGCCCATTTATCAAGTTCGAATAATTCATCGTCTGAGACGCCGTCCTTGTCAATATCAAATCCGTCGGCGTTTGATAAATTACCTAAAATAAATCTTGCTGTGTTTCTTATTTTTTTATAGGCATCGGAAAGCTGTGCAAGTATATCATTAGAAATTCTAATATCCGAATGATAGTCGCTCGACGCCACCCAAAGTCTTAAAATGTCTGAACCGTATTTATCTGTAATTTCAGAAGGCTCAATGCCGTTTCCGAGAGACTTGTGCATAGTTTTGCCCTGACCGTCAACGACCCAGCCGTGAGTACATACAGTCTTATAGGGAGCCTCACCGTTGCATACAATTGATGTCAGCAAAGATGACTGGAACCAGCCTCTGTATTGGTCAGCTCCCTCAAGATATAAATCAGCAGGAGCGTTAAGATCCTCTCTTTCCTCTAAGACAGCCTTATGTGTAACTCCGCTGTCAAACCACACGTCTAAAATGTCCATCTCTTTTTCAAAATCTGAACATCCGCACTCGCATTTAACACTTTCAGGAATGAAATCCTTAGCATCTTTTATATACCATGCGTCTGAGCCTTCTGCCCTGAACAGATCAGAAATTGCCTTAATTGTTTCATCATTGCAGATAGGCTTTCCGCAGTCCTTGCAGTAAACAACGGGAATAGGAACTCCCCAGGTTCTTTGTCTGGAAATACACCAGTCAGAACGATCCTGTACCATTCCCTTAATTCTGTCCTCACCCCATTTCGGGATCCATTCAACCTTTTCGATTGCCTTAACTGTTTCATCCTTGAAGTTCTTAACAGAACAGAACCACTGCTCGGTAGCTCTAAAAAGAATAGGAGATTTACATCTCCAGCAATGAGGATACTGGTGCTCAATGTTTTCTATAGCAAACAAAGCTCCTGTTTCCTTTAAATGCTCTGCTATAACTTGGTTAGCCTTGTCAGTTGTCAGACCTTCAAACATACCGGAATCCTTAGTTAAAACTCCCTTTCCGTCAACGCCGACAACTATACCTATATCATCATATTTTTTACATACTTCAAAGTCGTCTACACCATATCCCGGAGCAGTATGAACACAGCCTGTACCGCTTTCTAAAGTAACGTGATCACCAAGAATTACAGGAGACGGTCTGTTCATAAACGGGTGCTCGGTCTTGATTCCTTCAAGATCGCTGCCCAAAAATTTAGCAATAATCTCATACTTTTCAATTCCTGCAGCTTCCATAGTTACAGGAACAAGGTATTCTGCCATTACATAATTTTCACCGTTTTCTGCCTTTACAACAACATAGTCATAATTCGGTCCAAGACAAATAGCCAAGTTGCCCGGAAGAGTCCATGTTGTAGTTGTCCAAATAACGAAATATGTGTTGTTTATATCTATTCCCTTTTCAGTAAATAGTCCCTTATCATCAGACACCTTAAACTTGACATAAATAGACTGGCACGGATCGTCTGAATACTCTATTTCCGCTTCAGCCAGAGCCGTCTGACATTCAGGACACCAATAAACAGGTTTTAAACCCTTGTATACATAGCCCTTTTTAGCAAACTCGCCAAAGACTTCAACTTCTCTAGCCTCAAACTCAGGCTTTAAGGTTAGATAAGGATTGTCAAAATCACCTAACACGCCAAGTCTTTTAAACTGCTCTTTTTGATTTTCCATAAAAGACAGTGCAAAATCCTTGCAGTGTTGTCTTAACTCAACAGGAGGAATCGCACCGTTTTCAACGCCTATAGACTTCATCGCTTTAAGCTCTATAGGAAGTCCATGAGTATCCCAGCCTGGCACATAGTGAGAACGAAAGCCGCTCATGTTCTTATACTTGACAATAATATCCTTGAGAACCTTGTTTAATGCAGTTCCAAGGTGAATGTCGCCGTTTGCGTATGGAGGTCCGTCATGCAAAGTATAATTAGGCTTGCCCTCATTTTTCTTTATTATATCCTCATAAAGATTTTCTTCGTCCCACTTTTTAAGCATCTCAGGCTCTCTTTTGGGAAGGTTTCCCCTCATAGGAAATTCAGTTTTAGGTAAATTCAACGAAGTGTTATAGTCCTGTGGCATTTATATAAAGTCTCCTTAATAATCAGTTATTTTTTCCAAATTTCAAATCACCGTAATGACCTTCATCAGGAGTATACTTATTTCCTTCATAATGGAAATTATCTTGTGCGCTGCTCTGAGCGGCAATCTCCTGAGCCTTGTCGATAATTGCTTTGCTTTCCTCAAGCTTCTTTTCTCTGGCTTCTTTTTCGGCAATGATCTGCTCTACCTCGTCCTCAGAAATCTCAGGAAGTTCCATAATAAGCTTTAACTGCTTATTATAAAGCTCGGTAAGCTGAGCCTTAAATCTTGTAACCTCAACCTTTAATTTTGCAAGGTTTTCGGCCTCCTGCTCACTTTGGATTTTAGATGATTTAATCCTGTATTCAGTCTTTTCGGTATTCTCTTTAATCAGAATTTCACACTTAGCCTTGTGCTCACGAACGATCCTGTCACATTCCTCAGCACTCTGACGTGAAACAATTTCCTGCTCCTCACGTGCCTTGTTAAGTATAGCCTCAGCTTCTGCTTTAGCTTCAGAAATAATCTTGTGACCTTGCTTTTGCGCACCCAGCAAAGCTTCTTTTATTGCGTCCTCATCGCTTCTGTATTCATTAATCTTTTCAACAAGCTTAATGATTTTAGCTTCACTTTCCTGATTCTGAGCTACCACATCAGCAAATGCCTTTGAAAGACCAAGAAGGTATTCATCAACATCTTCGGATTTATAGCCAAATGTTGCTTTTTCAAAGGTTTTTTCAGCTATATCGTTTGGATTAATCATACTTTATCCTCCTAAATGATATATTAATCATATTTTTTAATCGTTATGTGTAAACGATTTTTCCTTGACAGTCCATCGACTGAACTTAACAAAAATTTTCCGTAACCGCGAATGGAAAAGTTAATACCTTCACACATTTCATAGCTGGGAGAAAAGACTTCCTCAAAATCTATAAAAACACCGTTAGTCTTTATAATATTAGACGCCTTTTCCCTGCTTTTATTTATAGCTAGTGCAATTACACTGTCTGCCCTTAACGATGCGACAGTTCCGCATATGTCAGAAAATTTTTGCTCCAAAGCAACATCTGATAAATCAAAACCGATCTCCGTCTTTACACCTATTCTACCAATCTTATGTATATTTTCAAGAATTAAAGGTAATATTTTGTCAACTGCAAATACAATTGCTTTTCCCTCAGATATGATTATATCACCTATGCAATCTCTTGAGATTTTTAATGACATTAAGGCTCCAAGTACGTCACGGTGTGTCAAGATGTCACATTTTCTATATGTAAAGGTCAATCCTTTTACAGGAAAATCACTATATTTTATTTCACTGTAAAGCGGAAACACGCCCAGAACAAGTCTGTTCGCATTTTCATACCCGCCATAAAAGCTATAATTATCAAATTTCAGCGAATCAAGAACCAGTTTTGCTATTTTTGATTGACGGCAATCTAAGAAAAATGAAAATTTCTCAACATATTTCTCATTTGCGATGTTTACCCAATCAATTATTTTATCAACAAGCAAATGATCCGATTTTGATAAATTCTTTAAAAATGAGCTGTTAAACTCCTTCATTAAAAGCTATATCCGTTGTTTTCCAATTCGCTCATTAAATCAACGCCTGAAAATCCGACATTCTTCGGCATTATTGCAAAGGTCTTCTGTGCCATCATCTTAATGTCAGCGCCGTTTGCATATGCAACTCCGGAAAGAAAGTCAAGTATTCTTTTAGCGTCCTCACTTCTAACCGTTTCAAGGTTAAGAAGAACGGTCTTCTGATCATTTAAATCATCGCCTATTGCTTTTACCTCAGAAAAATCTGTAGGTCTTGCAAGAACTATCTGCAATGTAGTTGTTGCAGCGATTTTTACCTCTCTATTTCTTCTGTCTCTGATTTCTTCCGCTGTCATTTCTTCTTTCTCATAAATAGAATCATAACCATCAACGGTCTCATCGCTACCTATGAAAAGGTTCTTGAAGTTTTGCATAACACTCATTTTTATACCTCCAAATATTTTCTCGCCCCGAAGAGCTTTGTTCCTATTCTCACGAGATTAGAACCGTATTTGACGGCTTTAGTGTAATCTCCCGACATACCAACAGATAGCACATTCATGTTGATACGATTTAATTTCTTTTGTCCTATTTCATGATAAAGCTCCTGCAAACTGCCGTAGATATGATCATCGGCATCAATCGGCGGTATAGCCATCAAGCCGTTAATTCTGACATTCTCAAGCTCTGTTATTCTCTTTGCAAGCTCCAGAACATTCTGCTTTGAAATACCACTTTTCGATAACTCATTACCGATATTGACTTCGATAAGTATATCCATAGTTTTATCATTTTTTCTAGCCTGTCTATCAATCTCAGAAGCCAGTTTAAAACTGTCAACCGATTGAATCTGAGAAACATCATTGATAATATACTTTACTTTATTTGTCTGTAAATGTCCTATAAACTGTACCTCGCACGGCTTGTAGAAATCCTTCTTAGAAAGGTATTCCTGCACTCTGTTTTCGCCCAACAAATCGATACCCTGCTCAATGGCAAAGTTAATAAGTTCAGGCTCAACAGTCTTGGTAACAGCCATAATTCGTATATTATCATCCTGATCTCTGTATTTAGACTTACTATCTTTTATATTATAACATATTTCTTTATAGTTTTCAACTAAATATTTAAATTTTTTATCCTTATTCTGTATTTGAGTCGGTTGCTGTTCCTGAAGAGACTTCATCAGCACTAACCCCCTCTAATAAAATTTGATCATATAACAGAAGATAGCTGTCATCAGATGTGTTCTTTGACAACACATAGTCATCGCCTTCATATATTACATCTATTTTCTTAAATGTAATTTGCTGTCCAAGCATTACATAGACGCCCTTTTGCTCTCCCTGAAATCTTATAGCTTCTCTTGGTATCTTAACACCGGTATACTCGTCGAAAATCAGTTCAGCATTATCAAACCTGTTGTTTAACACATTTTCGTCAAGCTCGTTACAGCTTAGAATTACAATGCTGTTATCAGTGCCGTCAATAGGCTTAATGCTGTCAACAGTAACATCGTAAACCTTATTAGACGAATTAAATCTTATAGATAACCCATCATTAATAAGAAATTTATTGGTGTTTTTTATTATACCAAGAAACTTCCATTCATAGCTTTTTAAAAGCTTGCCTACTGTATTTTCAGTAACCTTCGGCTTAATGTCAAACAGCTTTTGAAGCTCATCAGTAGACATATTTTCTATATCCTCATAAGAAACTGTTGACTCATATCCGTCAACAGATTTAACAAAGTAACCCGCACTGTTTACCATAATACTATCAATAGGGTCCTCTACTTTGGAATTTAAATCATTAATTTCTGATTTTATCTGCTTTATTGCAGGTTTAAAATTTTCTTCTGTTCCTGTGACAATATTATATATATTCATAGTGTAAAGCAAATCATCACTATTAGAACATACAGATGAATAATCCTTTTGTTGAATCCTATTTGCAACATTCAGATAATCATTTTTAATTTTATTTCTGAGAGCCTCTGCCTGAACATAATTTGTTGTACCCGGACTCTGAGCTCTTTTTAAATCAGATAAAACAGTTTTCAGCCTCGACAATCTGTTTCTATAATAGATTTGATCCTCGTTACTGTAAACTCTTGCAACAGCCGAATTTTCTGAAACCTTAAGACCGTCATCATACAGATAATTTATAACTCCGCCGCTTGTATTGTCGTAATTAATAACCCGTTCATCACGCAAAAACATACCCTTGAAAGTTATATTTTCATTAACGGTATAGAGTACAGCTTCCTCAGTATCATGCGAATTATTTATCATAAATGCAATCTGACTTCCGACCATAATCATTATAAAAACAGATAAAGCAACGCCTAAAACTTTAACTGTAATTGAATTCATTTTAAGCTAGGCTCCTAACGGAGCAACCTCCCCTTTTCTTTTGCAAACTTACTTAATTATCGTTGTTTGAATCAAGCAGATTAATAGCCTTCGCCGGAACGATTGTGGAAATAGCGTGCTTATAGACAACATTTTGCTTTCCATCACATTCCAAAATTACAATATAGCTGTCAAAACCGTGAACTAAACCCTTAAATTGAAATCCGTTTACCAAGAAAATTGTAACCGGAACTTTCTCTTTTCTTGCCTGATTTAAAAATACGTCCTGCAAATTCATTCCTTTGTTCATGTAATATCTCCCTTTCTATTTGAAAATAAATAAATACAAATAAAATTTATATGCTTTTTAAGTCATTAATGAGAAAGCAAAAAGCAATTTGAATATACCAAAATTATTATATCACAGTTTTATACATTTGGCTATATAAATTTTTGCTTTTTCTAAAATTTCTTCTAAATTATTGTATTTATCAACTTCAATCCAA
This sequence comes from uncultured Clostridia bacterium, assembly GCA_947584825.1. Lineage (GTDB taxonomy): Bacteria > Bacillota > Clostridia > Oscillospirales > Ruminococcaceae > UMGS1601. The sequence continues at coordinate 17,621 of CANPWR010000001.1, forward strand.
AAAATGCGCTCATCACGTCTGAACCATGTAAGCTGACGCTTTGCATAGCGTCTTGTTTCAAGCTTTATCTTTTCAATACAATCTTCAAGAGGAGCTTGTCCCGAGAAATAAGGAATTAGCTCTTTATAACCAATTGCCTGATGTGCTGTATTAAGAGACTTATTTTTATAAATATCCTCTGCCTCATTTAACAGACCCTCAGAAATCATAATATCTACTCGGTTATTTATTCTATCGTAAAGAAGCTGCCTGTCTGAGAAAGTAAGTCCTATCATTACAGGTTCGAACCTCGATTTTTCTAGCCTGCTCGCCCTTTTATGTTCTGAGAGCTTTTCTCCCGTCTTTTCATAAACCTCTAATGCTCTTATAACTCTTGAAACATTGTTTTCGTGTACTTGTGAAGCAGTAACCTCATCGACCTCAAAAAGTCTTTCCCAAAGATAATGATTTCCCTTTTCCTTTGCCAGATCAAAAAGCTTTTCTCTTAACTCTTTATCTCCTGTTGTATCATCAAATTTAATATTATCTATAAGAGAGTTTATATATAATCCTGTTCCTCCTGCCAGAATTGGCAGTTTCCCTCTGCCCGCAATATCATCAATAGCATTGTTAGCAAGCCTTACATAATCCGCTACGCTGAAGTCTGTTTCAGGCTCTAAAAAGTCGATAAGATGATGCTTTATACCCTGCATTTCACTGTCTGAAGGCTTTGCTGTAAGTATATCCATACCCTTATATATCTGCATAGAGTCTGCTGAAACTACTTCTCCATTATATATCTTGGCTAATTCAACAGCCAATGCGGTTTTTCCTGAAGCGGTTGGTCCCAGAACTACTATAATAGGCTGTTTTGACAATTAAAACTCTCCTTCTACAGTTTTGGTTTATACAATACGCTTGAACTGCTTTTCTATTTCTCTTTTTGATATTTTGGTACACACAGGTCTACCATGAGGACAATATCTGATATTCTCATCATCAAATATCTTGTCAATAAGACTTTGAAGCTCTATATTATCAGATTTTATATTACCCTTTATTGCCGCCTTGCAGGCTATCGAGTGATAAAGCTCGTCAAAGAGAGACAAATTCGGATTGTGGCGATGCTCCAAAAAGTTATGGGCAAGTTCTGTAACTATATCAGACGGATCAGTATCCTCAATTACAACAGGAACTCCTATAACTTTGATTCTCGGTGACTGAGCCTCCTCTAAAATAAATCCAAATTGTTTGGCACTATCAAGATTAGAAATTATAGCATCGTATTCTTCATATGATAACATAACCTCAACAGGCTCAAATAATATCTGAGAATCAAGTTTATCAGATTCATTCTTTATTTTCTCAAAGATATATCTTTCGTGTGCAGCGTGTTTATCAAAGAGGTACATATCACTGTCCTTTTCAACAATGACATATGTGTTGAAAATTTCTCCGATTACTCTGGGCTTTGATTTCTCATATTCATTTTTATCATTCTCAGTGTTATCAACTTTCTCAGTATTTTCTTCCCTCTTTGCAAAAGAGGAACTGTCCAAAAACTTGTAGTCTGCTAAATCCTTTGGCTCTTCGGGGGAAAGCTTTGATATATCATTATCTACATTCTCATTTATATTTTTATCTTCAAACTCGGATAAGTATTCAGTCTTAGGACACTCAACTCTGTTAAAATCCTCAGTGGGTCTTGAATACGTTTTAACTTGCAGATTATTATTTAAAACCTTTTCTGATCTTTCAATAACATCTGCTCTTTCTTTCTTATATGTTATAACTGTTTGAACTCCGCTTTCAGGCTCACTTAATTGATGAAGCTCGTTATCGGAAAAATGCTTTTCGCTTTTAATCTCAAGCTCTTTAGGAGAAGAATCCTGAAGCAGAGCGTTCTTAACAGCAAAATAAACACTTTCGTATATCATTTTCTCATTTGAAAATTTAACCTCAATTTTTGCAGGATGCACATTAACATCTACTAAACTAGGAGGGATTTCCAGACACAGCACACACGCAGGAAATTTTCCTGTCATAATCTGATTTTTATAAGCCTCCTCAAGAGAAACCATACAGGTAACTGATTTTACGTATCTGTTATTTATAAAAAAGTTCTGGAATGTTCTCTTTGCCTTTGCATCAAGGGGTTTAACAGTGTATCCCTTAACGGTTATTCCGTTATACGAATAATCAACAGGAATAAGAGTATTCGCAAAAGCCTTACCAAAGACCGAGTAAATAGCTGAATACAATTTGCCGTCCCCTGCAGTTACAAGCTCAGTTTTATTGTCACGAATAAACTTAAACGAAATTTCAGGGTGAGATAAAGCCAATTTTGATACAACACCCGAAACAGCGTTCCCTTCAGTGACATCCTTCTTTAGAAATTTCAGCCTTGCAGGAACATTATAAAAAATGTCTCTTATTACTATAGTTGTTCCGTCCGGACAACCGGATTTTTCATTTACTTTTTCCTCAGAACCCTCAATAACATAATGTGTACCGTAATCACTATCTATTACCTTTGATAATACCTCTGTTTTCGACACAGCACAAATTGAAGCTAGAGCCTCTCCGCGAAATCCAAGAGTCAGTATTTTATCAAGATCGTCCTTTGAAGTTATCTTGCTTGTAGCGTGCCTTAGAAAAGCCGTAGGAATATCATCAGAAGATATTCCGCAGCCGTTGTCTGTGACTCTCATATATGTGCGTCCGCCGTTTTTAATTTCGATAGTTATGACATTCGCACCCGAATCTATTGAATTTTCCAAAAGCTCCTTAATAACCGATGACGGACGCTCAATAACTTCGCCAGCTGCTATCAGCTCAGAAACTTCCCTTGTCAAAACATTTATCTTAGGCATTTTTATGACTACGCTCCGTTCAATAAAATTATCAGATGTATTTCAGAATATCTTTAATATAAAACCTGAGTTCTTCGTCATTCATTTCATCAATATTTGTTTTTCTAAGCTTTTCAATTGCAATCTTTTCGTTAAGTCCGTCAATATTGATTTGCAAATCTCCTTGTGAAGATACGATTGAATTACTTTTTTCTTCCTCAAATTCCTTTAACAGCTCGTTAGCTCTGCTTATTATCTTTGACGGAAGTCCTGCCAGCTTTGCAACCTCAATGCCGTAGCTCTCATCAACTCCGCCCCTGACAATTTTTCGCAGGAATTTAATTCCCTGATTAGTTCTTTTAACAGCAACGCTGAAATTCTTTACGCCGTCAAGCTCTTGCTCAAGTTCAATTAGCTCATGGTAGTGCGTTGCAAACAGCGTTTTACAACCCAGTTTCTTGGTGTTAGAAATATACTCAGCCACACTTCTTGCAATACTTATACCGTCAAAGGTAGAAGTTCCTCTGCCGACTTCATCTAAAATCACCAGACTGTTCCGCGTTGCATTTTTAACTATTTCCGCAACCTCGCTCATTTCAACCATAAAGGTCGACTGACCGGATGTCAAATCATCAGAAGCACCGATTCTTGTAAAAATCTGGTCAACAACTGAAATTTTTGCGTATTCAGCAGGGACAAACGATCCTATCTGCGCCATTAAAGTAATTAGTGCTATCTGTCTCATATAAGTTGATTTACCAGACATATTAGGTCCGGTTATAATGCTCATTTTGTTTTCAGTAAGGTCTAAATAAGCGTCGTTCGGAACAAATACCTCGTCCTTTTGCATAAGCTCGACAACAGGGTGTCTGCCCTTTTTGATGTCGATTACACCGTCAATAGCGATTTCAGGCTTAGAATAATTATTTTCCGTTGCAACCGATGCAAATGAAGTTAAAACGTCTATTAAAGCAAGTGCAGACGCAGTTTCCTGAACGACTGTAAGCTGCTTTGCTATGTAATCTCTGATTTCTACGAATATTTCCTGTTCAAGTGAAATAACCTTGTCATTTGCACCCAAAATAGTGTTTTCAGCATTTTTGAGTTCCTCAGTGATATATCTCTCGCAGTTTGTAAGAGTTTGTTTCCGTATATAGCTTTCAGGAACTAAACTTATATTTGATTTGGTCACTTCAATATAATATCCAAACACACGGTTATATCCGATTTTCAGGGTTTTGATTCCCGTGCGTTCTCTTTCCTGTTCAGCAATATTATCAATAATGCTTTTACCTCCGTGAATTATGTCACGAAGCTCGTCTAGATTTTTATTAAAACCGTCTTTTATAACTCCGCCGTCCTTTGTATTAACAGGCGGCTCGTCTACAATCGAATTTTCAATAAGATTTGCAACATCCTCCAATGTAGAAATATTAGCGTTTTCTGTTACCAATAGCTTAGCAGTAAAACCTGACAAAAGTCTTTTTATCTCAGGAAGCTTTTGTGCAGTTGCAGACAATGCCTTTAAATCCCTCGGAGTTGCTGTTTTATACATTACCCTTGTCATAAGGCGTTCTATATCGTAAATGCCTGATAAAGCTTCACATAAATCTCCTAAAACGACAGGATTGTGTGTAAGCTGTTCAACAGCGTCAAGTCTTTTAATTATCTTGGTTGGGTTAGTGAGTGGCTGGTCTATAAATGTTTTAAGAAGTCTCTTTCCCATAGATGTTTTATTCTTATCAAGCACCCAAAGAAGAGAGCCTTTCTTCTCTTTGTTTCTTAAAGTTTCAGTCAGCTCTAAATTTCTTCTTGCAGTAAATCCCAAAGTCATAAAAGGATCGTTTTCATGTTTAATAATATTTGTAAATCTGCCTATTAAAGCCTTTTGCGTATCGTATATGTACTTAAATAATCCGCAGACAGAATTTCCCTCAGCACTATTCTCATTAACAGAAAGAGTTGATAAATCTGAAACGGAGAATTGCTCGCAAACAACTTTTCTATTAACTGATATATCAAAATCTGAATCATCAAGTATGGTAACGCTTGCTTTAAGCTTTTCTTTAATAAATGAAGTTACCTCTTTAAGCATTAAGACCTTGTCATTTATTAATACTTCCACAGGCTCAAATCTTGAAAGCTCGTTTACAGCATCGGAAACTGAGTCTTTGCCGTTAAATAAATACAAATGAACTTCTCCTGTTGAAATATCGGTAAGACATATTGATATTTCACTTTCATTATAAAAAACTGCACATATATAGTTGTTTTGCGTTTCGTCAAGCATACTGCTTTCAATAAGAGTTCCCGGAGTTACTACCCTAACGATCTCTCTTTTTACAAGACCTTTAGCCTGAGAAGGGTCTTCGGTTTGCTCGCAAATAGCAACCATAAAACCCTTGTCAATCAGCTTTTTCAAATAAACGTCGCAGGCATGGTGAGGTACTCCGCACATAGGAGCACGCTCCTCCAATCCGCAGTCACGGCCTGTTAAGGTTAGTTCAAGCTCTCGTGATACAACAATAGCATCGTCGAAGAACATCTCATAAAAATCACCAAGTCTATAAAATACAATGTGATTCATATAATTCTTTTTAACTTCTACATATTTTTGCATCATAGGCGATAGCTTAGATACATCAATATCAGCTAACTTCACTTGAACTCACTTCCCTTTATCTTTTTTGTTCCTTAATTAGTGGCATCCTCCGCAGGTTGAACAGCTTCCGCCGCAGCTTGCAGGCTGTTCTTCCGGACAGGTCATAGGATCCTCTCCGTTAGCAGCCATACTTATAATAAAGTTTACAGAATTTATAAGCTTTTCCACTTTCTCCTGAGCAGCAGTAAACTCAGCCATATTTGGATTTGCCATTATCTTGTTATATACTTCCTTTAGCTCACCGTCAAGACGCTTCATAGCGTCTGCATCTTTTTCCTTTTTTTGCATTTCCTGATTAAGCTGCATTCTCTTTACGTTAAAGTCGCCTATCATATTCTGCAGTTCTACGTCCTTATCGTTCTTAATCTTTGCTTCCTGATACTTTTTGTATCTTTCATCTTCCTGAAGAGCCTTTCCAAGCTCTCTTGCCATTTCAATAACAGTCATAAAAAATCTCCTTTAAATTCAATTTATTAAACAATTTCTCCGAGCAGTGCCCAGTTCATTGCTTTATTTATTTTTACATCGACAAAACTGCCTATCATATTCTTATCACCGATAAACTCGACAATAATGTTTTCATCACTTCTGCCCTGAAAATGCTCATCTGAGGTTCTGCCCTTTCTGTCAACAAGTACTCTCAGCGTTTTACCAACAAATCTAGAAAGCCAAGTGACAGTGACCTCTCTGTGCTCAAGCAAAAGCTCTCTTAACCACAAACCCTTTTGCTTATCACTTATATTATCTTCCATCAGGGCAGCTTTTGTTCCGCTTCTTTTTGAGTAGACAAATGAATATATATTATCAAACTTAAATCTCTTTACGGCATTTTTAGTCTCGCAGAACTCCTCATAGGTCTCACCCGGAAATCCAACTATTATGTCGCTCGTGAAAGAAAAATCCGGCTTTTTATTTCTTGCATAGTCAATAATTTCGGCATAATCCTCAAGGGTATATCTTCTGTTCATCTCTTTTAGAATTCTGTTGCAGCCCGACTGCATGGGCAGATGCAGGTGCTTACATACTTTGTCACACTCAAGTATTGCATCAATAAGTTCATGAGTAGCATCCTTTGGGTGGGAACTCATAAAGCGTATTCTAAAATCCCCATCAATGGTATTCAGCTTTCTCAAAAGATCTGGAAAACCATAACTGTATGAATTAACATTCTGTCCGAGAAGTGTTATCTCCTTGTATCCATTGGAAACGAGGTCATAAACCTCATTGTATACAGCTTCTACAGTACGTGACCGTTCTCTGCCTCTGACATACGGCACTATACAATATGTGCAGAAATTGTTGCAGCCATACATTATCGGAATCGACGCTTTAAACTTATTGGTCCTAAGCTGTTTAAAATTCTCATTAATATCGCTTTGCTGTTCAGTTATGTTAAACACCCTGCTCTTTTTACTCAATACTTCATACAGCATTTCGTAAAAATCATTTAGTGCAAATGTACCGAATACCAAGTCAACCTGCCGATAGTTTCTTTTTATTCTTTCCGCAATATGCTTTTGCTGTGCCATACAGCCGCATATACATATAACAGTATCCGGTCTTTCCTGTTTCAAACGCTTAAACTTGCCGATATTTCCAAAAACCCTGTCCTCAGCATGTTCTCTTACTGCACATGTGTTAAGTATAATGAGAGAAGCATTTTCAGTTTCGTCAGTAAATCCATAACCAATCTTTGCAATTAGATCCATCAGCTTTTCGCCGTCAGTGGCGTTCTGTTGACAGCCAAAGGAGTGTAAATAACAAAGCGGAGTTTTATCCCCATAAATTTCTGAAATTAATTTTTTCAGATTTTCGATTGAAAAATCATTATTAATACAACATATAGACCTGTTTTCCAAAATAAAGCTCCCTTTTATTTATATATAGTGTATTATATCATACTAAAGCAGTTATTTCAAGTAAATTTATCAATATTTTGAATTGCAAATGACTTTTTTCTGTGTTATACTTATTTATAATTTATGTCGTATTAAAATTTATATTGTATTTTTTTGAATTGGTCAGCTAATACTTTTTGCTGACTGGTATTCTGAGGTGTAAAATGAAGTATAAAATAGAGAGAAAAAACTGGGGTCGTTTCTTTACAGTACCCTTCAATGTCGTTTCCGAGCATATCAAACTGTGCAGCGGAGATTTTTTGAAGGTACTGTTAGTTATATTATCAAGCGATAAAAATGAAATAATCTCTGAAGATATAAGCTCTCTAACAGGAATTTCAACCGATATTGTAGATGATGCCATTGTTTACTGGAGTCAGGCAGAGATCTTCTCGGTACTTAATGTTACGGTTTTGAAAAATACTGAAATTAAAGCTTCTAGTGTATCAAAAAGAATGGATACTGAAAGAACGGATACTGAAAGAACGGAAACAGATGATTCAAATAACGATAAAACTCAAAAAGTCTCCTTGCTTCCTGCTATAAATCCCACTGAGAATTCTCTGGAGAAAAAAAGTCACGTTAAGTATTCATCAAAGGATATAGCGAATATAGTCAACAGTCAAAAAGAGATAAAGGAAATGTTTTCACAGCTAGAGGTTATACTTAAAAGAAACCTAAGATTTACTGAACAGTGCGGATATATCAATCTTGTTGAGAATTACGGATTTCCTGCAGCGTCAATACTTATGCTTGTTCAATACTGCGAGGATATAGGAAAATCAAGCATCAGATATGTTGAAAGCATTGCCGAATCTTGGTTCGAGCAGGATATTACTTCCTATAAACAGGTTGAAACTGAAATTATAAAGATGATTAAGCTGCATAAGATTGAAAATAAGGTCGCAAATATATTCGGACTTACAACAAATCTCACCAAAAAACAAAGAGAGTATATAAATTCTTGGACAGACTTAGGGTTTGATACGGATATGATTCAGCTTGCATATGAAAAGTGCGTAGATCAGATAAATAGGCTCTCATTTCCCTACATAAATAAAATAATTACAAGCTGGGCGGGCGATAAGATATTTACTATCGACGAGGTCAATATAAATGACGCTAAAGTTAAAAAGAATAATTCTAAGAAAAAAGGCAAAGAAAAAGAACATTCCTACGATCTTGATGAGTTTTACGAATTCACTTTAAATCATGTTCCTAAAATAAAAGGAAAGGATAAAAAGAACAATGAATAACAATATATCGCCTTCAGCTTTCACAAGGGCTGCTTCTGAGATTGAAAGAAGACGAAACACAGCCTTCCAAACACTTGAACTTCATAAAGCTGAAATCAGTAAAAAAGCACCTGAAATTGATAATTTGTACAAAAGAATATTACAGGCAAGCATTGATTTGTCAAGAGCAATAATTTCAGGAAGTAATGATATTGACAAAATCATTGAAGAAATAAAAAAGAAAAATCTTGAAAATCAGCTAATGATAAAAATAATGCTCAAGGAATTTGGTTATCCGGAAGATTATTTAAAGGCGACATTCACTTGTCCTGTTTGTAATGACAGCGGATATGTAAACGGCAGCAGATGCAATTGCTTTAACGATCTTATTAGAAAATACACAGTTGACGAGCTTAATGAAAGCTGTAAAATTGAACTTCATGATTTTGATGAATTTAATTTAGGTTTGTACTCAAATATACCCGATGAGAAATCAGGTATTATACCCAGAGAACGAATGAATGAAATTATAATTCAATGCAAGAATTACGTTGATACTTTTTCACAAGATTCATGCTCACTATTTTTCTTAGGCAAAACAGGATTGGGAAAAACTTTCATATCTTCTATGATTGCAAAAGCGCTTATAGATAAAGGATTTAATGTTGTGTTTGATTCTATAAACAACTTCCTTATAAAAGCTGAAAACGACCATTTCGGAAGAAGCAACGGTAATACAGTTGAAACAATCCTAAACGCAGATTTGGTTATTCTTGACGATTTAGGTTCGGAATTTTCAACGCCGTTTAATAACTCGACAATGTATAACATCATAAATACAAGAATCAATATGGGAGTTCCGACAATCGTTTCAACAAACCTATCTTTGTCAGAACTAAATGAAAAATATGACGACAGAATTATATCAAGGCTTACGGGAATGTATACGCCATACAGATTCTTCGGAACTGATATAAGACAAGTCAAAAGACGTATGATGGATAGATAAAAAATCAAGGTGAAAAGCAGTATTGCTCTTCACCTTTCTGGGTGTAGATAAAGTCTTCTTTAGGGGCAGCCCTCTCTTGCATGGGCTTAACCTAAAATGCATAGCATTTTCAGCTAAAAATAGACTAACGTCTATTTGCCCATTTAAAAACAGTCCACTGGACTATTTTTTTACCTAAAACTGCTTCGCAGTTTTAGGTTACACCCCTTTGCGGAGCGCACTCCGTAAAGCATTTCGCTGACTGCGGTCAGCGACAGGGCTCTGCCCTTGACCCGCAAGCCTTTTGAAAAAGGCTTGACCGAAAACTTTTAGTTGATAACGCAAAACCTTTTTCGACAGGCTGTAAGATGAAAAGCAGTATTGCTCTTCACCTTTTTATTATTCTTTTTCTGCTTTGTGGAAAACTTTCTTTCCTTTTTTGATAATTACAGTCTCATTTAGATTAACAAATGCCTTTGGATCTAAAATCTTTTCATCATTAATTGACACTCCGCCTTGCTGAACAAGACGTCTTGCCTCACCGTTTGAAGATACAAGACCGCACTTAACTAAAAGCGTAAGAAGTCCGATAGCGCCGTCCTCGTTTAAATCGTCAGCGCTGATTTTAGTAGTCGGCATATCATCGCTCACACCTGCTTTTCCGAAAACAGATTTTGCAGCATTCTGAGACTTGTTTGCTTCATCTTCACCGTGTACCAACTTTGTAAGCTCATAAGCCAAAATCTCTTTAGCTTTGTTAAGCTCTGCACCCTCCATAGTTCTTTCCATTTCTTCTATTTCCTCAATAGGAACAAAGGTGAGCATCTTTAAGCACTTTATAACGTCAGCGTCATTTACGTTTCTCCAGTATTGGTAAAAATCATACGGAGAAGTTTTATCAGCGTCTAGCCATACAGCACCCTTTTCCGTTTTGCCCATCTTTTTACCCTCAGAATTGAGCAGCAGAGTAATCGTCATAGCATAAGCGTCTTTACCTAGCTTGCGTCTTATAAGCTCTGTTCCGCCCAGCATATTTGCCCACTGGTCGTCTCCGCCGAACTGCATATTACACCCATACTTCTGATACAGTACATAAAAGTCGTAGCTCTGCATAATCATATAGTTAAATTCAAGAAAAGACAAGCCTCTTTCCATTCTCTGCTTATAGCACTCGTAAGATAACATTCTGTTTACGCTGAAGTGCGGTCCTACTTCTCTTAAAACCTCAACGTAATTCAAATCCATAAGCCAGTCAGCATTGTTTACAATAACTGCCTTGTCGTCTGAAAAGTCAATAAAACGGCTCATTTGCTTTTTAAAGCATTCAACATTGTGCTGAATGGTTTCCTTAGTCATCATTTTTCTCATATCAGTTCTTCCAGACGGATCACCTATCATAGCTGTTCCGCCGCCGATAAGAACTATTGGCTTATTCCCTGCCATCTGCATTCTTTTCATAAGGCAAAGCGCCATAAAGTGACCGACATGCAGGCTGTCAGCAGTTGGGTCAAAGCCGATGTAGAATGTGGCTTTTCCTGCGTTCACCAGTTCTGCAATTTCCTTTTCGTCTGTAAGCTGAGCTAACAGACCTCTTCTTTTAAGTTCCTCAAATACTGTCATTTTTCTTCCTCCGAATTTGTATTTTAATCATTACATATAAATCTATACCTTAATCATCATAATCGATGAAATCAAATACTGACCTCACGAATATTATCCCTTTCTAACAAAAAAATAAAAATCCCCTGACAAAAGCCAGAGGACGAATAAATCGTGGTACCACCTCAATTTATCACAGCGTTAAACTTCACTGTGAACTCATAACGCTTTAACGGGCGTCAGACGAATAAACCTACTAATTTTCAGAATATCAGCTCAAAGATGTATTCGCAAATCAAGTTATTGCTTTCTCACACCTGCCGAAAGCTCTCTTGAAATAACAAGGATATGCTACTTGTTCTTATCACAGCCTTTAATTTTTGATATATTAACACATAATTTTCTTATTGTCAAGACTGATTTACAAATTTATGTGTTATAAAAGTGCGGCGTTTTATCATTACTTACCGCACTTTTAATTAGTATTAAATTTTTGGAAATTAGCAGAACTGTTTTTTTATCTGCTCCAATGCGCCTTTTTCAAGCCTTGAAACCTGTGCTTGAGAAATTCCTATGCTTTTAGCTACCTCGACTTGAGTTTTACCTTGAAAAAATCTAAGACTGAGTATGTTTTTTTCTCTGGGCATAAGCTTTGAAATAGCCTCCTTTAGGGAAATCTCATTCAGCCAGCTTATATCGTTGTTGCCGTCACCAATCTGATCCAACACAAATAGAGTATCCCCAGAATCGGAATAAACAGGCTCATATATTGAAATCGGATCACAGATAGATTCGAGTGCCGTTACTACGTCAGATGTTTTAGCGTCAATTAATTTAGCTATTTCTTCAATTTTCGGCTCTTTTTGATGTTCGTTGATATATTTCTCTTTTGCCTGCATAGCTTTATAGGCTAAATCACGAAGTGAACGACTTACTCTTATAGGAAAATTGTCTCTCAGATATCTTCGTATCTCACCTAAAATCATCGGGAATGCATAAGTCGAAAATTTCACATCATACTCAAGAGAAAAGTTGTCTATTGCCTTTATCAATCCTACAACACCAACTTGAAATAAATCATCAGGAGACTCACCTCTGCCTGCAAACATCTGCAAAACACTTAAAACAAGCCGAAGATTTCCGTTAATCAACTCATCTCTGGCTTGTTTGTCACCATCTTTTACCTTTTTTAACAGCTCCAGCTTTTCAGATTCCTTCAAAGTTGGAAGCTCAGATGTATTTACACCGCTTATCTCCACTTTGTTATATTGCATATATAATCTACTCCAACAATTATTTAATATAATTATTGACGGTGAGATTTTTTAATATGCAAAAAACATAAATGATTACAAGGCTAATTTCTGGTAAAAAAATTACCTGCCATGTTAAACATAGCAGGCATAAAATATGAAAATTGTTATGAATTATTTTATCTCAAGTCTTCTTGTTTCCGGTTCAGTTTTAGCCTTCTTAGGCAGATCAAGAGTCAGAATACCGTTTTTATATTCTGCCTGAATAGCTTCAGAATCTATATTCGAAATATCGTATCTTCTCTGGTAAGAACCATAAGAACGCTCTCTGCAAATATAATTACCGTCTTTATCCTTGTCCTCTTTCTCAGATTTATGAGAAGCCGACAGCGTTAAATAATCACCGTTAATGTCGATGTTAATATCCTCTTTTGCAAAGCCAGGAAGTTCAGCCTCAAGAACAAACTTGTCGCCTTTATCGCAAATATCTGTCCTGCAAGACCTCAAATCGTGCGATGGCTTTGAGTTAAAGAAATCCTTTTCAAACTCATGAAAAACATTGAATAAATCATATGTGCTTCTCTCAAATGGTGTTAATCCGTACAACATAATAAATTCCTCCTTAAAATTATTATAAAAGTTTTGTTTTAATATGCGTTTTTATAAATCCTTGTTCATCGGAATCACTTCTTTCCTTTCAACAACTATATGATATTGTTCCTATGTGATGAAATTGTGAAAGATTAATGATGAAAAGATGAAAATTAGCACTCTACTAAATAGAGTGCTAGCATCTAAAATTTTTAGTGCTAACATATCTTCTCTAAATTTTCTCGTATTGTCTTTAGTATTCTCTTTTCCAGCCGAGATATGTATGACTGTGATATTCCAACAATATCCGCTACCTCTTTTTGCGTCATTTCTTTTTCTCCTAACAGACCAAAACGCATTTTCATAATTTGTTTTTCCCTGTCGTTTAATTTTTCTATCTCAATCAATACAAGCTCACGCTCCACCTCGTTTTCTATTCCTCTTATTACAACGTCCTCATCTGTTCCGAGTATATCAGAAAGCAAAAGCTCATTTCCGTCCCAATCAACATTCAAAGGCTCATCAATTGAAATGTCGTTTCTGTATTGATTGGACTTTCTTAAAAACATAAGTATTTCGTTTTCAATGCATCTAGAGGCATAAGTAGCAAGCTTTATATTTTTATCTACCTGAAATGTGTTTACTGCCTTTATCAGTCCTATTGTTCCTATTGAAATCAAATCTTCTATCCCTATACCTGTAGTCTCAAACTTTTTTGCAATATATACTACAAGTCTCAGATTATGAACAATAAGTGTTTCCCGACCTCTTTTGTCGTTGTTCTTTATTTGCTCAAAGGCTACCTGCTCTTCCTCAGCAGAAAGAGGCGGCGGAAGTGATTCCGATCCGTTTATGTAATCAACGTATTTTTTATTTCGATTTAGTAATAAGGTTATCCAACTTAGTATTTTATTGAAAATTAAATTTAATTTCATTTTGCCCTGCTCGCCTATGAGCATACCCCTTTCTTATTAATTTAAATTATTATTAAAAAATCAACTTAAAATTCCCGGATTAAAAATTGCTATTTGTTCATCCGTGTCACAGCCTGTAATCCCAATGCAAGCTCTTACATCTTTACAGTTGCCGTTTTCATCAGTTATTTTTATTACTTGCATTGACTTTATTGGTATAAGACCATCAGATGAAACAGTGGAAAATGGTATAAGTCTGAAGCCTGAACTGATATTTTCGTTTAAAAGCTTTTTATACATATCTTGAAGCTCGTTACTTTTGCAGATTACAACCGAGCGTCCAGAAAAATAATCATACAGCTTATTGCCAGTGTCTACTACTCCTTTTAAGGAATAGTCTCTGTTAAACAGATTAAAGGAAACTGTATATAATCCCGAAAGGTTTTTTTTGTTAATTAAAAAGTAATCTGCTATTGTCATAATAAAATAAGCTAAAATAGTAATTATGATCAACATTATCAGAGATAAATCAAAATATACTGTGAAATTTTTTATGTATATCATTTTGCCTCCTGATAACTTCCAGAAGGCAAAGCAAAGTCCAGTAAAAACAATGTTTATAAGAATATACACCAAAGAGTATTTTATTAAATCATATTTATCTTTTGCAAAACCGCATATGAGAATTATTAAAATTACCGCAGCCATCTTTAAGAGAATAATTATATAATCATTTATTGGAAGTAAAATCAAAAGTGCTGAAATACCTCCTGCTACCGATGCCATGGCGACACGTTTTGCTTTAGTTTTAATATGAAAAACAAGGCATAAAACTTTTATGAAGAAGTATGTAAAATATATATTTGTTATAACCAAAACATCGGCATATATGCACTTCAACAAGTCTCACCTCACGCTTTATAAATATTATAATCCAAGCCTTTTAATAAATATGTCGATTTTAAAGCATAAAAAATACACCTGCAAAAAATTGCAAGTGCATTTTGATTATTATTAACTAGTCCTCGATAAACACCTTAAAAGCCTTGTAAGCCATATATGTGTCAATTTTTGAAGTTACTTCAAAAGGTGCATGCATTGAAAGCACAGGAACTCCCACATCTATAACGTCAATATTGAGGTTTGCAATATACATTGCAACAGTTCCTCCTCCGCCTAAGTCAACCTTACCAAGCTCGCCCGTCTGCCAAATGACATTTTTGCTATCTAAAAGATTTCTTATTCTTGCAACAAATTCAGCAGAAGCGTCTGACGTCCCTGATTTACCCCTTGAACCGGTAAATTTAGTTACGCACACTCCGTAATTGATTTTTGATGCGTTTCTGATTTCCAAAACATCGGGAAAGGTAGGGTCAAATGCGGCGTTTACATCAGCAGATAGACATTCAGACGCTGATATTACCTGCCTTGCATTTCCGCCAAGCTTTTCGGCTAAATCGCAGATGAAGTATTTCAAATACGAACTGTTAAGACCCGTATTTCCGTCACTTCCCGTTTCTTCTTTATCGGTAAGAACTGTAATTGCAGTTTTGTTTGGAACATCATCACAATCTAAAAGAGCTTTAAGTGCGGTATATGCGCAAACTCGGTCGTCCTGACCGTAAGCACCAATCATACTTCTGTCAAAGCCAATGTCTCTTGCCTTAAACGCGGGTACTGCCTCGAGCTCAGCCGAAATAAAATCATCTTCAGCTATTCCATACTTTTTGTTGAGAATTTCAATTATATTCAGCTTGACCATTTCAGATTCCTTGTCGTCCTTAAACGGTCTTGAGCCTATAAGAATATTGAGCTCTTCGCCTTTAACTCCCTCAGAAAGATTTCTTTTCATCTGTTGAGTTGCCAAATGAGGAAGTAAATCACATACGCAGAATACAGGATCATTCTCATCCTCGCCGATTTTGACCTCAATCTTTTCATTTTTAGAATCAATAATAACTCCATGAAGCGCCAACGGAATTGTTGTCCACTGATATTTTTTGATACCGCCGTAATAGTGCGTTTTGAAAAAACCGATTTGATTATCCTCATAAATCGGATTCTGCTTTAAATCAAGTCTTGGTGAATCTATGTGTGCTGCGCTAATTCTGAAACCCTTATTTACATCTCCACTGCCTATGATTGCGGCAATAATTGCTTTTCCTCTGTTATTTATATAAATCTTATCTCCCGGATTTAAATCTTTGCTGAAATCATATTCAGTAAAGCCTTTTTCTTCAAGCAGTTTTATTGATTCACAAACAGCCTCCCTTTCAGTTTTGGCAGCATCAAGAAATCTCATATATCCCTTACAAAACTCATCTGCCTGACTTATTTCGCTGTCTTTTAATATGAAACACGCATTCTTCTTTTTTGTAAACAGCTCCTCTTTTAAATCTTTAGCCTTTGATTCTGACATTGAAATCATCCTTTCCGTATTATCTGTATAGTCTGTTATATTCTTTATAAGCATTTATGACTTTATTTATGTAATGCCTTGTATCGGAATAATCACTAGGTATGTCATCTAAATTAAGGTTATTTTCATCTAAAACTCCGCTATACAGCCACCCTTGAACCTGCGTCATGCCTGCATGATACGCAGCGATTGTAAGTTCATATGAGCCGAAATGCTTATATAAATGATCCAAATACCAAGTGCCGTACATAATATTGTATTCAGGATTATACATATCCGAATACTTAAGATCCTTATTGTCATCAATATTATTGCTTACCTCTTCAAATGCAATCGGCATAAGCTGCATTAATCCAACTGCCCCGACATTCGATCTGGCATCAGGATCAAATCCGCTCTCGGTTTTAATGACTGCATATATAAAGTTTTCGTCTATATCATATTCTTCACTGTATTGCTTTACATATTCAGAATATTTTTTAGGGTAAATGTTTTTTCTTAAAAAAGCCGGTACTGACTTAAATAATATAAAAGCCATTACTGAAAGAATCATTAAGACAACTAAAAATACAGCTCCCCTATTCTTCCTTCTTGCTCTTCTTGCCATAATAAATCTCCTTAATATTCTGTGCTGTTATAATTGCCTTATCTATCATTTCTTTCACACTTCCGTTATTCTCTAATACACAGTCGCTGTTGTTCTTAAAAAATTCCTCCGACATCTGAGAAGAAAATCTTTTTTCTGCTTCCCTTTCAGAAAGGCCATCACGTTCTATTATTCTATTAAGCCTTAAGTTTCTGTTAGCTATAACGCTGACTATTATGTCACAGCTTTTATCAAGTCCGCTTTCAAACAATGTGGGTGCGTCTATAACAATAATAGAATTTTCACCGATTTTTTCAATACGCCTACTTATCTCTTCAATAATATACGGAAATGTTACAGACATTAGTTTATCCAATTTTTCTCTGTCAGCAAAAACCAATGAACCCAGCTTTCTTCTGTTCAAAACGCCGTTTTCAATATATTCATCTCCGAAAGCTGTCTTAAGCTGTGAAATGCAGGTCTTATTGCTTTCAGTTACATATCTTGAAATCAAATCAGCATTTATAATATGAAAACCAAGTGATGTAAATGTATCGCATACGGTTGTTTTTCCGGCACCACTCTGACCCGTCAGTCCGACAATGTAAGGCTTCATTCAGTCACCCTCTTTTACAACTTTAAATCCTGCCGCGCGAAGCATTCTATTATATACAGCAAGTCCTACTCCTTCCTTTGAAGGACATCTTGCATACACCTTTTCTGCTCCTATCTTGTCGATCTCTCTTAATACTGAAAATATTCTTTCCGCCTGCTGAATGCTGTTGCCTCCGTATCTAATTGACTTTATATCGTCAGAGATATTATCATTGTCAAAAATCAAAGCATATGTGTTTTCGGAATTTCTTTCGCTTACATATTTTTCGAAAAATTCTACTGAACCGCTTACAAGTGTAACATCAGCCTTTGGAGAATAATGCTTATATTTCATACCCGGTGATTTAACCTTAGCATCATTTGAAATAACTTCAAGAACACCTCTGTCTATTATAACATTTGACGCAACCGTCTTTAAATCATCAACTGAAATTTTGCCCGGTCTTAACAATCTAATTATATCATTTTCAAATGAAATTACAGTCGATTCAACACCGACAGAACAACTTCCATCATCTAAAATTGCAGGTATTCTGCCATTCAAATCATCATAAACGTGTTCTGCTGTTGTAGGGCTGGGACTTCCCGATAAGTTGGCAGAAGGTGCAGCAAGAGGAAAACCGCACTCTTTAATAAGCTCTCTTGCAACATTATTTGAAGGCAATCTTATTCCGACAGTATCAAGTCCTCCGCTTGTAACAAGCGGTATCTTATCACTTTTAGGCAGAACGATCGTAACAGGTCCGGGCCAGAATTTTTCACATACTGCAAGTGCAATATCGGGAATACTTGTCGTAAGCTCTTTAAGCATACTTATATCAGCTATATGAACAATCAGAGGATTGTCTGCAGGACGCATTTTTGCCTCAAAGATCTTATTTACAGCTTTCTCATCAAAAGCATTAGCGGCAAGACCGTATACGGTTTCTGTAGGCATACCTACAACCTCGCCGTCTTTTATAAGCTTTGCACAATATTTGACATTTTTCTTTGTAGGTTTTAAAACTTTAGTTTCCATTATAACACATTCCGATTAGTTGTCACCCTCCTGCATTGCAAGCTTTGCAGCCTGATCTGCAGTAGCAAGAGCGTCAATTACCTCATCCATATTACCGTTGAGAAATTGCTCCAGTCTGTAAATTGTAAGTCCGATTCTGTGATCAGAAACTCTTCCCTCAGGAAAATTGTAAGTTCTTATCCTCTCTGACCGATCTCCTGTTCCGACCTGTGAACGTCTTACAGCGGCAATTTCATTTTCCTGAGCTCTTTGCTGTTCTTCGTATAGCTTTGAACGCAAAACTTTTAACGCTTTTTCCTTGTTTTTATGTTGGCTTCTTTCGTCCTGACATTCAACGACCAAACCTGTAGGAAGATAAGTTATTCTTACAGCCGATTCGGTTTTATTGATATGCTGTCCGCCTGCTCCTGATGCTCTGAAAACGTCTATTTTCAAATCAGTAGCTTCGTTTATTTCAAACTCGACATCATCAGCTTCCGGCAAAACAGCAACGGTTACAGTTGAAGTGTGAACCCTTCCCTGCGACTCAGTCTCGGGAACTCTCTGAACTCTGTGAACTCCGCTTTCATACTTAAGACGTGAATATGATCCCTCGCCCTGAATACTGAATGAAACTTCCTTAAATCCGCCGAGCTCTGTTTCGTTTGCATTTATGACTTCAATGCTCCAGCCCTTACTTTCTGCATACATAGTATACATTCTGTAGAGTGAGTTTGCAAAAAGCGAAGCTTCTTCTCCTCCTGCTCCTCCGCGAATCTCAACAATTACATTTTTATCATCATTAGGGTCTTTAGGGAGCAACAGAATTTTAAGTTCTTCGGTAAGCGTTTCTTCCTGTTCCTTTGATTCTTCATACTGAAGCTGGACCATTTCTTTAAAATCCTTGTCAAGTCCGCCGGCATCAAGAAGCTCGACAGCCTCGTCAAATGAAGCCTTTGCCTTTTTATACTCTCTGAATTTTTCAATTATAGGGGTAATGCTTTTATACTCCTTCATAAGCGACGTATAAAGCTCCTGATCATTTACAACGTCAGGTTCCATAAGCTTGTTATTAATCTCTTCATATCTTTCCTCAAGCGCTTTTAGCTTTTCAAACATAAATATTCTCCTTATATTTTATTTAAATAGAAACTGTTCTGAAAGAGTTAGGTATCATCATCTCTGATAACTGATTTTATATTTTTCTCAGCTTTGGAACGTGCCACCATAAATTCTCGTCCGCAGCCTATGCATCTAAGCTTGAAATCCATACCCGAGCGCAAAACAAGCATTTTGTTTTCACCGCAGGGATGTTTCTTTTTCATAATCAAAATATCATTAATCCTTATATCCGTAAGAATCACTCCAGAAAAAGATAATATTTAAATATACATATGCCTGTAATAATATCCGCATAACTAATATATATTTACTCAGAAAGTTAGTATATCATATTTTATAATAAAAAGCAAATTAAAGAAATAATATTAACAATGATTTTATGTTACGATCCGTTTTATATTATATAAGTCATAATTGAATTTAAGTTCTCATAGAATTATATATAAAACTTTCTATACGATATATTAAAGATTATTGTCAGAAAAGTATAAAACAAACAGTTACTTTGTGCTTTTATATCATAAGAGCTCAATTACAAAGGAAGGAACGATAATTGTATGAAAAACTATTTGCCTGAGGGAAAACTTATAAATTCAGCTGCTAACAAAAGCTATTTAAAATCAATCTCCTCTTTGAGCGAAGCCAAAGACTTAGGCATTATTCTGGAAGCAAAAGCATTGATGTGCGATTGTGAACACAATATTGTGGTAGATATTCCATGTGCAAAAGCAATAATTCCAAGAATAGAAGGTGCGATCGGCATTGAGACGGGCGAAACTAAGGATATTGCTCTGCTTTCGAGAGTAAATAAGCCTGTTTGCTTTAAGGTTACTGATATAGTTGTGAATAATGACGACGAAACGATAGTTATGCTGTCAAGAAAAGCCGCACAAGAGGAGTGTATTGAAAACCATATCAACTATCTTAAAAGCGGAGATGTAATTCCTGCAAAAATTACTCATATTGAGCAATTCGGCTGCTTTGTTGATATAGGCTGCGGTATCGCATCTCTTATTCCTATAGACGCTATTTCCGTATCGAGAATATCGCATCCATCAGACAGGTTTTACAACGGTCAGGATATTTACGCTGTCGTTAAAGGCAGAGAAAATGATAGGATTTTTCTAACCCATAAAGAGCTTTTAGGCACATGGTCTGAAAATGCCGAATTATTTGAGGTAGGTCAAACAGTTGGAGGCATTATCCGTTCAATTGAGGACTATGGGATTTTTATAGAGCTTACTCCTAATCTTGCCGGACTTGCCGAGCCAAAGGATAATGTACATATAGGTCAGTCAGCGAGTGTATTCATAAAGTCAATAATACCTGAAAAGATGAAGGTTAAGCTGATTATTGTAGACGTTTTCTCAGGCAGCGGGTTTGACAAGTCACTAAACTACTATATAACCGACGGTCACATTAACAAGTGGAACTACTCAACTGAGGAATGTCACAAGCAAATTTATACCGAGTTTTAAATAAAAAGGCTAAGGAATTTATAACTCCTTAGCTTTATTTATTATATTCAATTTGCCGATTAAAGAAATTATTGTTCCTTAATTTTTTTCCTATATTGCAATGCAGTCTGCTCCTGTTTATTATCTCCAAAATTATAATAAATTCTGTCCTTTAAGTTATCAGGAAGATACTGCTGCTCTACATAATGATTAGGAAAGTCGTGCGGATATTTATAGTTTTGACCTTTTATCTCTGCATCGTCACCGTCAAAATGCATATTCTGAAGCTGTCTCGGTATAGCGCCGACCATTCCCTTTTGAATATCGTCCATTGCTGTATTAATTGCCATATATGCACTGTTTGATTTTGGAGCAGTACACAAAAGAATGATAGCCTCAGCGATCGGTATTCTTGCCTCTGGAAGTCCAAGCTGAAGAGCGCTGTCAACACAAGCCTTTACAATAGCAACCGCCATTGGATAAGCAAGTCCTACATCCTCAGATGCAACTACAAGAAGACGTCTGCAAAGAGAGGTAAAATCCCCTGCTGTCATAAGTCTTGCCGCATAATGAAGTGCCGCATTTTCATCGCTTCCCCTGATAGACTTCTGAAAAGCAGACAAAATATCGTAATGCTCATCGCCGTCCCTGTCATATCGCATATTACTTTTTTGAGTAAGAAGCTTAGCGGTTTCAAGAGTAATATTTAAACTCTTATCGTTTTTGTCCGCCGATAAAACACAAAGCTCTACTGTATTAAGTGATTTTCTTACATCTCCGCCGCAGCCGGTGGAGATATAGTCAACAACTCCGCTTTCCAGTCTGAGCCTTACTCCCATCTCATCAGCAATTATCTGAAACGCACGCTTAACAGCAGGGATTACATCACTTGAACTCACCTGCTTAAATTCAAAAACCGTTGATCGGCTTATAATAGCGTTGAAAACGTAAAAATAAGGATTCTCAGTAGTAGACGCAATAAGCGTTATCTTTCCGTTTTCTATATATTCAAGTAAGGACTGTTGCTGCTTTTTATTAAGATACTGAATTTCATCTAAATATAACAGTATTCCGTTAAAGCCTTCAAAGGTCTCAGTTTCTGCAATAATTTCTTTAATGTCAGAAATTGAAGCAGAAGTACCATTCAGCTTATACATCTTTAAATTTGTATTGTCAGCAATTATTCTGGCAACTGTCGTCTTTCCTGTTCCGGAAGGACCATAGAAAATCATATTCGGTATCTGTCCGCTTTCGATTATTCTTCTAAGCGGCTTGTCTTTTCCCAGTAAATGAGATTGACCGACAACTTCATCAAGCGTTTTCGGTCTGATTCGATCTGCTAAAGGCTTGTTCATTGTCAGTCAACTCCTAAAAATTATATTCAAATTAATAAAGTGGATATTTCTTGCAAAGCTCATTTACCTTTTCTCTGATTTCATCTGCTTTGTTTTCAAAATCTGTTGCGGTAAGATAAATGCACTCTGCAATAACTTCCATATCATCTTCTTTAAGTCCCCTTGTTGTAACGGCAGGCGTTCCGACTCTTATACCGCTTGTAATAAACGGACTCTGCGGATCGTTTGGAATTGCGTTTTTATTTACAGTTATATATACCTCATCAAGTCTGTTTTCCAATTCCTTACCGGTGATATTGAAAGGCTGTAAGTCTACAAGTGCAAGATGATTGTCAGTTCCGCCTGAAACAAGTCTGAAGCCTCTCTTAACAAGTCCCTCTGCCAGAGCTTTTGCATTTAAAACTACCTGATGCTGATACTCTTTAAACTCAGGCTTTAAAGCCTCGCCGAAGCATACTGCTTTACCTGCTATTACATGCTCTAACGGACCGCCTTGTGTTCCCGGGAAAATAGCTTTGTTAAACTTCTTTGCAAGCTCTTCGTCGTTTGTGAGAATAAGTCCGCCTCTCGGTCCTCTTAAGGTTTTATGAGTTGTTGTTGTAACGACATCTGCAAATGGCACAGGTGAAGGATGCTCTCCAGCGGCAACAAGACCGGCAATGTGAGCCATATCAACCATAAAATATGCTCCAACTGACTTTGCAATTTTGG
Source organism: uncultured Clostridia bacterium (assembly GCA_947584825.1). Lineage (GTDB taxonomy): Bacteria > Bacillota > Clostridia > Oscillospirales > Ruminococcaceae > UMGS1601. The sequence continues at coordinate 40,854 of CANPWR010000001.1, forward strand.
AAATTCTCTCAAAATCAATAATTCTCGGATAAGCAGATGCACCGGCTACAATTAACTTAGGCTGGCACTCTTTTGCTTGCCTTTCGATCTCATCATAGTTAATTCTCTCGTCATCTCCAAGCTCGTATGAAACAAAGTTAAAATACTTTCCGCTTAGATTTACAGGACTTCCGTGAGTTAAGTGTCCCCCGTGAGCAAGGCTCATACCCATAATTGTATCGCCCGGATTAACCAGTGCGAAATAAACGGCAGTATTAGCCTGAGCGCCTGAGTGTGGCTGAACATTTGCAAACTTTGCATTGAAAAGCTTGCAGGCTCTGTCAATTGCAATATTTTCAACAACGTCAACACATTGACATCCTCCGTAATATCTTTTTCCCGGATAACCCTCTGCATATTTATTTGTTAAAACGCTTCCCATTGCAGCCATAACAGGTCCAGAAACTATATTTTCACTTGCAATTAGCTCAAGGTTTCTTCTCTGACGTGCAAGCTCGGCGTCCATAGCCTCTCCTACTTCTTTATCATACTTCTTTACATAACCTATAGTATCCATCATTTCCATAGCATTTTACTCCTTTAAAATAATATACAGATATTATATACTATATTTCATTTTATTTCAAGTTTTTTTATGTTATTTTTGTTTATTAGCTCTGCGTTGTAAATAGATGTGACCCATTTTTAATAAAAAATAAAGTAAAAAATATGATATAATGTTTTGCCATCCT
>CANPWR010000002.1 GCA_947584825.1 uncultured Clostridia bacterium
ATAGTTTACTCCGCAAACATCAAACACACTTCCTGCACCGTTGTTTTCCAAAATTCCTCCGTGCATAGCGCCAGTAACGTATCTTGTGCTGTCCAGTTTTCGTATCTCAGTCTTCATATGTTCTGTCATTTTTCTGCCTTCAAGTGAAGACTGAAGAAACTCCTCATTGCAAACCGAATACATTATCACCGACGGATGATTTCTATCCCTACGTACCATTGTTCTTAAATTCTCCAAGTTTTCTTCACTTGTCTCAAAAACTCGGTTTTCGTCCATAACCAACATTCCCAGCCTGTCACAGACATCTAAAAGCTCGCTCGACGGCATTCCGTGTGCGCATCTGTATGCGTTAGAACCCATTTCCTTCAGTCTCTTGATTCGGTACTCGTTTATGCTGTCGGGAACTGCAACCCCTATCCCGCCATGATCCTGATGATTGCAGGTTCCGAACAGCTTTAATGGTCTGCCGTTAAGGAAAAATCCCTTATTTGCATCAAACTTAATCGTTCTGAATCCGAACACTGTTTCACATTCATCAACCTGTTCGCCGTTTATGTACACCAATGACACAGCCATATACAGATTAGGAGAATCTATATCCCAAAGCTTCGGCTTTTTAACAGAAATATTCTGTAAAAATTCCCTCTTTGAATACTCATATACAGTCATCTCAGTATTTCCGTTCGCAACAACGTCTCCAACTGTTTTCAACTCGCTGTCAAGCTCGTAAATTCTGGTTTCAAGTGAGACGACCTCATTTTGGTAATAACCGTTGTTGATAACTGTTTCAATCTCTAAGTTCCAGTTTTCATCGGACAATTTCTTCGGATTTACAAATACACCGTACTTTTCAATATTGACTTTATTTTTCACATTTAGCCAAGCATGGCGGTAAATTCCTGCACCCTCATACCACCAGCCTTCCCACTCGTCTGCGTCTACAAATACAGCCAAAGTGTTCGGTTCACCACCTAAAATCGCTCTGTCGGTAATGTCCACGCTGAAAGGTACATATCCTGTAAAGCTCCTTTTCAGAATAGAACCGTTGAAATATACTACAGCATTCTTTTCAATACCGTCAAAATCAATGGTGATCTGCTTTCCCTCGTAATCAGCATCAAGTGCAAAAGATTTTCTGTACCACGCTTTACCCTTTGGCTTATATCCCCACGACGGCGAACCCGACTTGTCAAACTCACGCTTTATTGACCAGTCATGCGGAAGATCGACTACATCCCAGCTTCTGGTGTCAAAATCACTCTGTGGAACACCCTTAGCTGAGCCTGCCTTTGAAGTGTTATAGATACTTCCGTGATCAACACCGATTTCAGGTTTTATATCTCCTAAATGAAAAGACCAGCCTTTGTCAAGCGACTTAACAATTCTTTTTTTAACCATATTACCGCCCTCAATTTCACAATAAATATATACTATATTTATATAAACATAATACGACAATAAAGTCAAGTAAATAACAATAAATAATGGTTATGTAATAATTAAGCAAAGCGTTCAGGTTACCCCGAACGCTCTGCTGTTTACCTAACTTTAACTTTCCATGTCTTCTTTATCCAACTGCTGTATACCTTTTGAGTAACACCGTTTGCATCTTGATAGGTTGTGTATGCCCTTACTCTTATGTAGTATGTCTTTCTGCGTTTGATTTTATTGCTCTTTATCGTTACTTTCTTACCTTTTACATTCTTTGTAACAATAATCTTATTCTTCTTGAACTTCTTGTTTATCGCTACCTGTACTTTGTATCCCTTTGCGTTCTTGACTTTTTTCCAGCTTACAACTATCTTTTTATTGCCCTTTACCTTCGCTGTCAGCTTTTTAATCTTTGCCTGCTTCATTACTTTTTCAGCGTTTGCTTTATCCTTTGCTGCCTTAACTGCTTTGGCATTTGTGGTTGCCTTTGGTGCTGTGGTAGCTGCAGCAGGCTTTGCTGTTGTAGGTGCGGTAGTTGGGTCTGTTTTATTGTCTGACGGCAAGTTTGACGAATTATCCGAAGAATTGTCAGAGTTATCAGACGACTCTTTAGAAGAAGTTTCAGATGGCGAACTTAAGTTTGGATTAGATGATGGATTTGAAGACGGTTCTGTCGGTCTATTTGAATTTCCAATTGTCTTAATAATATTTCCGCTTGCATCAAGAAATTCAATACATCTAATTAAATAAACATAGTCTTTAGCATCACCCCATGAATATGTTGAAGCATAAACACTATAACTGTCACCATTCTTAATTTGATTAGAAAGGTCTAAAATTACTTCTATTGCAGTTTCTCCTTTAATATCGTTTTCACCCGTTACAGTTATCTTTGATTCTTTTCCGGCAACATTCGCAGACAAATTAATTCCTGCCCAAAGATTGAACGAAACATCTGCAGCACAATCAAATACATATCTTATTTTTACTGCTCCTTCCATTGAAGCGTCAGCCGTTCCGCTAGCCAAATTAAGAGGAATATCGCCATAACTAATCACACCAAGAGCATCTTCTACTGCCATTGGTTCAAAATAACTGGTATCAATAGGAACAAAAGTTCCATCTGTTATTTCTTTAAATAGCCTTTCTATAACCTCAGCATCAGCTTTCGATTTTATTTTACACTGTGTTCTTGAATAAAAATTGTCATTTACATCCCATAATACAGGAACAAACCCATAGCTCTTAATAAGTCTCATTAAATAATCCAAAGCTTCGCTTGTTGATTTTACTGAAGCATTTTCAGAAAAACGATCATTATCATATATAGATGTTGTTTCACCAATAAATACAGGTATTCCTTTTTCTGTAAAAGATTTTTTTAAAAGATTTAACTGGCTTATACTAAATAACTTCCAAAATTTACTCCCTATTTGTTTAGACCAATATGCGTTTCCGTCAACATAATGAACTGATACCATCATTCTGTCTTTAGCCGTGTCAACAGGCATCTTAAAAGCTGAATTAGTGGTTTTTTCTACATTAGTAAAATATCCGGAAACTATAAGCATTCTTTTCTCATTATTTCCGCCGGTAGCCCTTACCGCATCTACAAATGCCTGATTCATTTTGTTCGTCCAATCAAATCCTTCACTTTCAGGCAAATCGTTTATTTCATTATTAGAGTCAATTTGACCTCCTCCAAGATATTCATTAAAGCCTTCAAAAATTAGATAATCTGAATAGTCTTTAAAATAACTAGCAATCTGAGTCCAGATCCTCTTGAAAATTTCAGCAGATTTTTCTTTTGTATTACGTCTAATTATGAACTCATCAAAGTGATGAATATTGATTACCGCATAAACTCCTGCATTACGACAATAATCGACAATCTCCTTAACACGGTTCATGTATGCGTCAGAAATAGTATATGTACCATCATTTACCATCATATTGCCCCAAAACACAGGAATTCTTATGGTATTAAATCCAGCATTTTTCATCCCGTTAATAATCTCCTGATTAGTTACAACAGCACCCCAAGTGGTTTCATAATCTCTAGGTGTATTACTGCCTATTATAGGAGGCCATTGGTATGACAAACTTGTACAATTAGCTGCATTATAAGATTCCATTGTATTACCCAGATTTATTCCAAGACCCATGTCATCAGCGTAGTCCTGAGCAGTCATATTGTCACGCATAACGCCATCATCAGCCATACCCGTTACTGTTGATATTCCCTGAAATGATAAAGAACCCAACATTGTGCAAGCTGCTAATAAAATTGTGATCAGTTTTTTCATTTGAAAACATCCCCTTAAGTTTTACATGTATATTCTAAAGTAATTCTATGGTTTTCTTTCACATTTGATAATATCACACAAAAAAATAAATGTCAAGTTGTTTTAAAAGTTTAATACGAAACAATTAACAACTGACTGCCAATAGGGTAAGATCACCAGTATAACTGGTGGGTTTCTTTCGCTAAAGCTACAAGAAAAAGACCTGTCTGGTTATTACCAACAGGTCTTTAATATTCCCTTGCCAATTAAAACTCAATATCGTCAGCATCGACTTCAAAGTCTTCTATATTAATCTGCGACATAAACGCCTTATATTCCTCTTTACCTAAATCCTCTTTCAGCTTGTCATAGTTAAATGAACCGTCATCATTATAATAATTCTCAAGCATAATCGAATCTTTATCTTCATCTGAAGAAGCATCAGGTGCACTAGCTGATTTACTCTCAGCATTTGACATAATGCCTTCGCTTAATTTAGACAATGCTGATGTTAAATCCTTGCCCAATGCTTTCTTAAGTTCAGACATAAAATTCTTCATTGACGACTGATATTCCTCTATCTGATCCAATGTGTATACGGTTCCGCTCGGAATAGTTATGTCAGATGCATTTATAATCTCATTTGTAGCAGTAATGGTCGCATACTCAACATCATTAACTGAAATCTTCAGCTCAGAGTTCACCTTATTTTCCTCTGCCTTATCTGCTCCTGCAAATTTAACGGTTTTGCCGTCTATAACCGCTTTAAACTCATAATCACCGTTTGATAATCCTTTTTTCTTATCGACAACCTCAAAGTCGTCAACGCTAATTGTTGCGGAAAAATCTTTTAAATTATCATCGGTTGCTTTTATATCCATTGAAGAGTATAAGTCCAGCTTTTTGCCGTCTTTGATCGCAGTAAACGAACAACTGAGCCCTTCTCCATCGACACTCAACGCATATGCGTCATTCCTGTCAACGCATACAAAAGTAATCTTATCACTCTTAATCCCTACAATATTATTGCCATCGAAAATCAAGCCTATTTCAATATTTTTATTAAGTGAGCTAAGCTCCTCAACAAGTGATTTTTTTGCCTCATCAACTTTAGAAGCGTAGTTATCATCTGATAATTCATATGCAGAACCTAAAACGCTAACTGCAATATCCCTTACTTTATCATCGCTTTTCAGCTTTTCAAATACACTTTCTACTATCTTATTAATATCATCTTTAGTTAACTCATAGGTCTTTAGCTTATAATTGTACTCAACTGCATCTATTTTACCGCTTAAATCCTCTTCCTTAGACGTTTTAGGAAGTGAATCGGAAACTACCTTTACATAATCTTTAAAAATTCCCTTATATTCATCTATCTTTAGCTTTGAAAGTGCCTTAATTGACGAAAACAAAGAAAAGGAGTTCCCTGTTAAAGAACTAAAATTTTCTGAGTTAATAAGCAAATCCTTAAACTTGTCAAAATCCTTTGAAGAAGCACTCAAATATGCATCAGAAAGCTCCGGAACCCTTAAGTAAATAGTTTTTGAGTCATTATCATACACACCGTTTAACGAAACGAGATCCTTATCATCATATGTAACAACAATATCAGTTCCTGCTTTGCTGCCCTTCAGCTTTGTTTCAGAACTCAATGATAATGGCTTGACCTCTGTTCCTAAAGCGTCTGTAACACCCTTTCCAAACTCAATTTTGGCATCTGATTTAGATGCAGCATTTGCCTTACCTGAAAATATTCCGGCAAATGAATTGGAGTTTGTCGCCGTTTCAAAAACATCTAAAAGCATTTCCTTAGCAGATAAATTCTCAGCTGGCTTTTTATCCTCATTCTCTCCGCAGGCTGTGAAAACAGCTAAAGACATTGCGCCTGCCAGCACAATAGTAAATGCTCTTTTCAATATATTTTTGACTTTCATCTAATGACCTCCACTTTTGATTTAATTTACAATTTATTATATCAATTGGCAAATAACTTGTCAACGGAAATTATATGTAAACAAAAATCATATTTAATCAAAAATACACGACTGTCGGTTATTTGTATACTGATATTAGTCAAAATCAATAGACGGTATCAAAATGACATCTACTCAATTCCTTAAACAGCCAAAATCGCCCGGGTATCCCACACCCGAGCGGTTTTTATATAGAAACATATTAAGGAAGCTTATTTAGCCTTTACTTTCCTTATCTTCTTTATCCAACTGCTGTATACCTTCTGTGTAACACCATTTGCATCTTGATAAGTTGTGTATGCTCTTACTCTTATGTAGTATGTCTTTTTGCGTTTGATTTTGCTGCTCTTTATCGTTACCTTCTTGCCCTTTACATTCTTTGTAACGATAATCTTGTTCTTCTTGAACTTCTTGTTTGCAGCTACCTGTACTTCGTATCCCTTTGCATTTTTTACTTTTTTCCAGCTTACAACTATCTTTTTCTTGCCCTTTGCTTTCGCTGTAAGCTTTGTTATCTTTGCCTGCTTCATTATCTTTTCAGCATTTGCCTTGTCCTTTGCTGCTAGAATTATTTTGTTATTTGCTTTTTCTACAGGTATTGCCAATGTTGGTGAAGTATTTGAAATCTGTGCTGAAGTGTTATTTGATGAATCCAACGTATTATTTGAATTTTCCGATGAATCCGTTGTAGGTTCTGACGGCTTATCACCACTGTCTGCTGCAATTACAGTTAATTTACAAGACGCAGTAACCTCACTTCCATCAAGACTTTTTACAGTTATAACTGTACTTCCTGCTTTTAATGCGGTGATAACTCCGTTATCAACAGTTGCAACATCTGTATCCTCTGATGTCCAAGAAAGAGATTTATTTTCAGCCTGTTCAGGCTTTACTTCAGCTGTCAGCGTATAATTATCTCCTTCTTTTAATGTGACTTCACTATCGCTCAACTCTATACTTTCGACTTTGACAATATCTTTCTTAAAAGTTACTTCAATTGTATGTGAACCTTTTACAGACGTAAATGTGTATTCTGACACAGCACCTATGCTCTCTCCATCAACCATTACATCTTCAATCGAATATCCGTCGTCGGCACTTATGTTGAAAGTTTGGTCTTTACCCTCCTCTACACTGATTTCACCTGACGGCGTTATACTTCCGCCAGGTTGAGCGTTAGCTGTAATTGTGAAGTAATTATGAGGTGCTTCTACAATTTGGAACTCCTTTGTAACGCTTCCCGTGTAATTTCCTATTCCAGTAATCTGTACTGTTCCCGTTCCCGGGTTTACGTTCTCTCCATAAGAAACAGTATAATCGATTCCGCTCACCAAAGTCTTTTTGTCCAGCATTAAAGTTACATTTGGTTTTATGACATTTCCAGTATACTCCTGAGAATCTATATCGCTTACCATAGACTCATCAAGTGTATGAGGAACAATTTTAAATGTTGACTGAGCAGAACCTGTATAATTTTTTCTTCCGTATACTATAACATTTGCAGTACCTACGTTTAAATTTTGCTGGTATGCAATAGTGTAATCTGTATTCTTAACTAAAGTTTTTTGTCCAAATTTAACCACAACATCAGGTTTTAAATACTCTCCCATAAATACCTGATTTTCAATTTGCTCAATCATATTATCTGCAAAATCAACAGCATTGATTTTGAAAGGTATTTCAAATTCGCCACGATAAGCATTAAGTGCAGAAATTTTTGCAGTTGCTGTTCCCACATTCACATTTTCATTGTATTTAATCTCATAATCCACAGATTCTGTAAGCTTTTTTCCGTCAACAACAATTGACGCCTCAGGCTTACATTCACTTCCGCTATAATCATATTCTAGCTTTTCTAGGGTTATATCTTCTTTATTAATAGGTGTTCGAGTATCATCTATTACCGTCAAAGCTTTTACACACGCACAGCGGTATTCCCCTTTATAACCATGCAAATCATTCCAGCCATCATTTTCATATACGAAACTCTGATTCGGTTCTGTATGTTCTTCTGTTTTCAGCCAAGTATAATTAGAAGACTTAGAAACAAAAAGACAAGAACTTCCGTTGTTACTATGATTCGTCAATGTTACAACAACACTAAACTTAGTTCCCTTTTCTATCTTAAAAAGTTCACCAAGAGGAATTGTATAAACACCCGGTAATTCAGCATATAATTTTGCCGATGTTTTAAGCATAGGTGTTCCACTGGTAGGATCAGAATCGTTCTTGATATTGGTATAGACCTGAACCTCACAGTCTGTATTATTGCTTTCTATGTTTACTGATACGCCTTTTATGTATTCATTAATATATTTTGTTCCGTTTTTTGCCTCATAAATATTTCCTGCTCTTAATGTATTTGCAGAAAGATAATTCCAAGGATAAGATCCATCATAAAAATAGTTGTAATCATAATCTTCACTTTTCATATAATCAAAGGCAACTGCATCTGTTATAGTCTCTGCCTGAGACATATTAAAATAACCGTCATGTGCATTTATCCCTCTCCCTGTTCCCCAGCTATTCTTAACTATCCATACTCCGTCGATCCACGGTTTATTTTCACCGGTAAACTTATCCTTACTTACTGTATCATCCCAACCCACTACAGTAACAGCATGATTAACTTTTGAATAAGATTGGTTATCTGAGTAATAAGGAGCGGAGCTTTTAAACTCAGAACCATTTGAATAATAGCTGATTACTACTGATCCATATTCCATAATATATTGTTTAATATCATTTATTGATTTTGGAACAAACATAGCATTTTCAAGCTTAAACGCCGGAGGACCGTATTCATTATCTTTGTTGGGAATTTTCGAGTAAGGAGCTTCATCTTCCAACAATGGATCAGACCACTGTGCTAAATGCATTGCTGTAAAGAGCAAATTGCCTCCAATATCTAACCAATTTTTTTCTAACACAATATTTTTATCCTCACCTGTATTGCCTAAAGGATCGTTTTCACGGTTATAAGAAGAATAAGCAAGATGCATCTCAGATAGATCCAACTCCCCTTTACCGTCATAGAGTCCCTCTTTCAAAATACTTGTCTCTGCTGCAGACATAACAGCATGTGCCCAACAGGTTCCGTAACCACCCTGATTTTTTACGCTTGTTATATAACCATTTTTTCTTGAGTCATATTTATCAGGCAGATTTAAACCTACTGCTACGACCTGATTATTTGGTTTTGGATTAGAAAATAAATTAGAATTGTCAATTGGCTTATAAGAATTGATAAATTCGGGAATATCAGTTATCTCCGATTCTGATTTAGATTCTTGTCCTGCCAACTTAACTTCAGCACCAGCATAAATCGGCATCTGAATAAGTAGGCTAAGTATCAGCGTAATACTAAGCAATATTCTCAATAACATTGAACTTGCTGCTATATATGTAGACAAGATCTTATTTGTCTTTCTTCTAAACATTTTTAATCCTCCTAAATATTTTTCCTAACTTCAAAAATTTCTATTTGCAGACTTAGGATGAATACAGCAAAGTCGCCTGCTTTTCTTTGCTGAATAAAAATTCCCCACACCTCCAAAATACAAAAAGACGCAGCTATTTTTTGTAATAACTACGTCGTAAATCCAATGCTAAATTGTAAAAATAATCTGTTAATCATTTTGTGCATGACAAATATAGGTTAGGCTTTTAGATTCCCTTATATATTCTGAAATTAGGCACACATATTTAACGCATACTTAAATATTGTATAATTATATTAACATATTTCGACAGAGGTGTCAATAGTTTTTGTAAAAATATTATCTTCTTACTGCCAATAGAGCAGTTGTCACAACACCTATGACTGTACCCGTAACAATTGCAGACAAAAGCAAAATCGGTGCATAGATAGAAATTGCGGGAGTTCCCGTTGCAATAACCGCAACCGCAAGCTGACCGGCATTGTGAAAAATAGCCCCTAGAACAGAGGTTATCCAAATTTTCTTTTCACCAAAAACATCCATAGTAAAAGCCATTATTATAAATGCCATTATTCCTCCAACAATACTGAAACCAAAGCTTAAAATACTTCCCGCAAAAATGCTGGCAAGAATAATTCTCATGACAAGAATAATAAAAGCTTCTCTTTTTCCCAAAACCACCATTGCAATAAGCGTTACTATGTTTGAAAAACCGACTTTAACTCCCTGGATCGGTATTGGTGGAAAAGCAGCCTCGACTGTAAAAAGTATAAGTGAAACGGCGGTAAGTATTGCCATAATTGTAATACTTTTTAGTCCAATACGCCATTGATTTTTAGGCGGTTTAAAAGAGCTTTTATTTTTCAAATTAATCACTATACCTTTCGTCGATTTTTGAATATATCCATTATCAGTATTCTGCGATAATTTTATATATAAGTTAAAAACCTAAATCATATCATTATGTTACAGCATCAATATCTTGTTCTCCGTCTCTAACTCTTATAACCAGACCGTTCGGAACACATACTATCGGAAGAAGACTGCTGTCGATTTCCCCCTGATGAACACAAATCTGGTTTTTACAGTCAGATTCCACAACTGAAATTTTACCGTCTTTGATGCGTATAATGTTGTAACTATCTCCGTTTTTAATTGTAAACTTATCATCGTTATCCAAACTTACAGTTCTTACAAGCCTGTTTTTTGAATAAATGCTAGCGGTTTTACCAACTGTCTTCGCCGATCTAATTATAAAAATAATAAGAACGGATAAAATAGATAATACCAAAAACAGAATTATCCAAAAAGCATTAGATGTTAAAATCTTTTTAGCATTTTTCATTTCAATCACCACTTTAAATAGTAAAACAAAATTACCATATCTGAAAATATAATACACTTTTATTTTACATAGGTCAATAAAGCATAGAAAAATATCTAATAAAATATACAAATTTATTTCAAATATACTTGATTTTCTCATAGAAATATGCTAAAATATTGTAGGTATTATTAATTATACTACTACATATTGTGAAATACTGTTAATATAGTAACAAAAAGTGGCATTTCACTTAATTTTCACTAAAAAACCTAACTTTTTACTTAGCATTTTTGACACTTAGTAGAAATTACAATATTTTCATTGATTTTTATTTTTATAACTGATATAATTGATAAGATGTGTTATGGCAAAGAATAGATAGATAGAGAATCTTTGCAAATAGAACTTAAGGAGCGAATAAATTTGGATAAGTATGTAATAAAGGGCGGCACACCGCTTAGAGGCGAAGTTGTCGTAAGCGGAGCAAAGAATGCTGCAGTGGCACTTGTTGCTGCAACTATTCTATGTGACGAACCTTGTATACTGGAAAACGTCCCTGAAATAAGTGATATATCGATCTGCATAAAGATTTTAAAGGAAATGGGTGCAGACGTTAAAATATTAGGTAAAAACACAGTTAAATTTGACACAACACGAATGACGAGTCCTGTTGTTCCGTACGAGTTAGCACGTTCTATGAGAGCGTCGAGTTATTTTCTCGGAACACTTCTCGGAAGATTTCACGAAGCATATGTGCCTCTTCCAGGAGGATGTGATTTGGGCGACAGACCTATCGATCAGCACTTGAAAGCATTTGCCTGTTTAGGAGCTGATTACGCAATTGAAAGCGGAACAGTACATTTAAAAACCAATGCTCTTATCGGAAATCAGATTTACTTTGATTTCATAACAGTTGGTGCAACAATTAATGCGATATTTGCCGCTGTAAAGACAAGAGGTCTAACAATCATAGAGAATGCAGCTAAAGAACCTCATATTGTTGACCTTGCAAACTTCTTAAACTCAATGGGTGCTGACATACGCGGTGCCGGCACTGACGTAATAAAAATTCGCGGCGTTGATTATTTAAAGGGAATAACCTACGCTATAATCCCCGACCAGATTGAAGCAGGAACATATATGGTCGCAGCCGCCGCAACAAAAGGTAATGTTCTTATCAAAAATGTTATCCCTAAGCATTTGGAATCAATAACAGCTAAACTACGCAAAGTTGGAGTTACCGTTGAAGAATTTGACGAAAGCATTCGTGTATCGGTTGACGGACCTATCATGAAAACCAGCTTAAAAACAATGCCTCATCCGGGATTTCCTACAGATATGCAGCCGCAGTTTTCAACATTACTTACGCTTGCATACGGAACTAGTATTGTAACGGATGATATTTTTGATAATCGCTTCAGATATGTTGCCGAACTCAGAAGAATGGGTGCAGATATTTCGGTTGACGGAACTGTAGCAGTCATTCAGGGTGTCGGAAAGCTGACAGGCGCTCCGGTTAAGGCAACTGACCTCAGAGCAGGTGCTGCACTAGTTATTGCCGGACTTGCCGCTGAGGGTGTCACAGAGATTGACGACATTTATCATATTGAAAGAGGATATGAAGCTATTGATGAAAAGTTCAGAGCGTTAGGTGCTGACATCAAACGAGTTTATTATCCTGAGCCTATAGTAATGACTAGCTGACTTAACAAAATCCAAGGCGACAGTAAAAGTCGCCTTTTATTTATGTTTATTAAAAACCGAAAGGAGCTTTTTAATGGCAAGAATTTATCCCCTATTTTCTTCCAGCAAAGGTAACGCAACCTTTATCGGAAATAAAAAGAGCGGAATATTAATAGATTCAGGCGTAAGCTGCAAAATGCTTACTCAGGCACTTCTTGATAACGGACTTAGTCCTACTGCAGTTCAGGGGATTTTTATAACTCATGAACACTCCGATCACATAAAGGGACTGAAAATTTTCACTAAAAATTATCACACACCAGTTTATGCAGGAGATAAAAATCTTGATTTTTTAATATCAGCCGACTATATTTCTCCTAACTCAAGAGTTGAAGAGATAGGCGTGGATGACGATAAACCCGTTGAATGCGGAGGGTATCAGATTTATGCTTTTTCCACTCCTCACGACACAAGGCAAAGCAACGGATACAGAATAAACACCCCAGACAATAAAACAATTACGATCTGTACTGATTTAGGCGAGGTCACTGAAAATGTACATAAAAATGTCTGCGGCTCCGATCTTGTTCTTTTTGAAGCTAACTATGATGAGCTTATGCTTAAAAACGGAAGTTATCCGTATATGCTAAAAAAGAGAATTGCATCAAATCACGGACACTTGTCAAACGACGCAAGCGGAGCAGAAATTGAAAACCTGCTAAACACCGGAACAACACGAATAATTTTAGGACATCTCAGTCAACAGAACAACACTCCTGTTAAAGCCAGAGAAACTATAGAAAATCGGCTATCCGGGTTCAAATCCGGAGTAGACTACATACTTAAAGTAGCACCAGTTTTCAATGAAGGCGAGGTTGTTACGCTATGATGAGCATTAATATTATTGCCGTAGGAAAGCTTAAAGAAGAATATCTGCGAAATGCGTCATCTGAATATTCAAAAAGGCTGTCAGGCTTTTGTAGACTTAATATTACAGAACTTCCGGAGAGCCGGCTCTCTGACAATCCGAGTGAAAAGGAAATTCAAATTGCCCTTTCAAACGAAGCAAGACTAATAGAGGAACAAATTAATAAAAAACCGGCACTGAACATAGCTATGTGTATAGAGGGAAAACAGCTTTCAAGCGAGGAATTATCACGAAAAATAGTTGACGCAGGTATAAACGGAAAAAGTACAATAAATTTCATTATAGGCTCAAGCTTTGGCATATCCCCGAAGATAAAGTCAAAAGCAGATTTTAAGCTGTCGATGTCTAGAATGACTTTTCCCCATCAGCTTGCAAGAATACTTCTGCTTGAACAAATTTATAGGTCATTTCAGATTTCCGGCGGAGGTAAATATCACAAATAGAAAGACTATCCGAATTAATTTTCAGATAGTCTTTTTATTTGTTTATAATTATTAATCGTTACTGTGAATTTTGACCTGCTGTATACTCGTTATGAATTTCTTCAATTTTTGATGGAGTGTACTTCTTAAATGCTTTATCATTCTTTTTTATTTTGAAGTTTTTCTGCCAACTCTTTATAAGCTCATCATACTCATCGTACTTCATCTCTGTAAGAATATTCTCATAATTGTCGCCATCGACTAAATAGTCGCTTCTCTCTGTAGGATCGTACTTAACTATTACATAGTAGTTATTATCGTCCTTATAAAGAACAGGCTTGTTGAACTTTTTAATGCTATTTTTTATATACTTTGACAGATCGCTGGCAGATTCTTCTTCAATCATACTCAGCATATTTTCATTTGTATTGAATTTAGCAAATAAAGATGTTTCAGCAGTAATTGCCTGCTCAAAATCAAATACACTTGTTAAGCTTGAATCAGAATACCAATTATCAAATGTATAGAAATCTCTTACCGGATCCTCAGGTCTTACTGCCTTTTCACCGCTGTTGATTATCTGTGGCTTTTGAGGCGTATCCTCTCCGTATTCTTCACCGTTCTGATTGTAAAAATGAACGTGAATTTCCTTTGGCTCGTCTACAGCACTCGTTGTTGTTTGCTGAGCTTCGCTTGAATCCATACTGCCCTCTGCAACAGTTGTTGTTTCGGTTGTTGCAGTGGTAGCAGTGGTAGCAGCGGTTGTAGGCTCCTGAGTTTCAGCGTTGTATTGAGAAATAACCTGATCGAAATTATCGTTTTTCTCAGCCAATTTTAAATATTTATCGGCAATTGACTTAGCTTGCTTGTCGGCTTTCTTTGAAGCTTTTGTCTGCTCCTCTGGAGACTGAGTTGTAGTAGCTTCATTTGAAGTCGAAGTGCTTGCAGCAGTTGTAGCCTCAGTTGTTCTCGGAATAGAAATCATCTTATATCTTACATAATTGTCTTTAAGATAATTTTTAATGTCGTCATTAGAAACTGCCTTTTCTCCGCCTAATCCATAATAATGATAGAATATAAGCTGCTTTTGCTTTTCAGCCGTGAAATACTTAGTTACAGAATCCTTAGATATACCCTGCTCTGACAAATATTCCTCTGTCATACTCTCCATATAATTTTTTACGGCAGAGTTAATTTCTTCGTTATCTTTTGCCGAGAACTCAAGTCCTAGTTTTTCAAACTGCTTGTCCACAGCAACTAGATCAAGAGTCTGCTCATAAGCATAATCAGGTAAATAATCCCCTAGCTTAACCTTTTTTCCCTCATCATTTTCAATTTCCTGACCCAAATAGTTTGCTGAAGTAGCTGCTCCTGAACCGCTAAGTGAATATGTTTGCTCAGTATATTCAGAAAGCATATAATTAATATAAATTCCTGCATTGACTTCAACACCGTCAACAGTCATAATTTTGCTCATATCTGAACATCCAGCCATTGAAACAGCCATTATTGATGCAACTGAAAAAGCTGCAATTTTCCTTAATTTAGACATTACTTTGCCCCCTGTTTATAAATAATTATGTAAATAATAAACCGTTCAAAAAGGGTTTTCCGCCGATGAAAACGACCTATACCCCCAGTTTAACTTGAATGGAATCCGCTTAAAATACAAACGGTAAATTTAACAACGATAGTATTATAAACGATTTTTCAAATAAAGTCAAGTGTTTGCATTTACATATTATGTAGAATGTTTATATTAAGCAAATACTATCATTGTTTTGATAACTTCAAACCAGTATATCATTTTCAGAAGTATTCTCCTTCACCTCTTTTGCTTCAGAAACACTTTTGTCAACAGGCCCTTCGGCGTTTGACTTTATTTCACCCCATGTAGTAAGATAAACCTTTGTGAACTTTATATCGTCAAGCGGCTGATAATCGTCGTCGTCAATGTCCTTTACCTCTGCGCTTAGAATTTTATTATATGTTTCCCAGCCATCGCAGACTTGTCCGAAAATCGTATACTGCTGTGACGCTTCAGGAACTCCGCCATAGCTGCAAAGCTTATCAGAGAGCTCATTATATACACTCTCCAATGAAGAGTCAACATTTTCACTGTTCTTCACTTCATCCTTCTTTTTATCGCTTGTTATAGAATTTCCAAAGAACATCACACTGCTGCCTGCAACATTTTTCTTCCAAAACAACAAGCCGTCAGTGCCGACAAACGAACCAAGCGCACCCTTGAATGTCCACATATTCGGACTTATTTCCGCATCAATAGTTTCGGTATTCGTATTATCAGTCGTCTCGCCGTTAGCAGTTTTAGCTCCTCCTGTAAAATACAGATGGTCTCCTTTGTTATCCTTTTCATTACCTGAAACTACCCCGAACACATAAGTATCGTTATAGTATCCGTTCTCAACTAACTTTTTATAATACTTAACATAATTCGGTGCCTCATCCTCAAACAGCACGGCCTTGAAAGTACCCAGAGTTGTCTCATAAACTACGACGTCTAGGTCATCTGAATAATCCTCATACTGCACAAACCTTACATTTTCATACTTATTATCGTCGCTTTTGTTAAAAGTAAGAAATATCAATAAAGCCACTAAAAAAACTATGGCAATTAAAGAAAACTTAAAGTATTTTACAAATGCAGGACTATGCATAGGATTTGCTTTTTTACCGCCATGATCTGACATTTTACACCATTCCTTCTTTTGAAAAATCTATCAACGTCACCGTTAATTTACTTTTTCTTAATAGTTGTTCCCTGTCTGGTTTCTTCAATAATATATCCTAGCTCGGATATTCTATCTCTTAACGCGTCTGCCTTGGCAAAATCCTTAACTTTTCTTGCCTCCTGCCTTTCCGAAGCAAGCTTTTGAATCTCCTCCGGTATTTTATTCTCTTTATCTCTGTTGTAGCAAATACCCAAAACGCCGGTAAGCTCGTCAAAAATATCAGCGCAGGCTTTAAGCTCTTCTTTCGACGCCTTACCACTTACAATGAGTGTATTGATTTCACGAACAAGCTCAAACACTGCGGAAAGCGCATCAGCAGTATTCAGATCGTCTGAAAGAGCGTCAATAAACTGTATCTTTCTGTTGTCCAAAAAGGCTTTGACTTCTTCGCTCAGAACACCGTCAGGTGCTGAATCAACTGCCCTGTCAATACTGCTTCTGCAGTTATATAATCGCTCTAAAGATGCCTTGCAAGCTTCAAGTAAATCTACAGAGTAGTTGATAGGCGATCTGTAATGTGCCTGAATCATCAAATATCTTATAGCCTCATAACCGTACTTTTCTGCTACATCTCTTGTAGTAAAAAAGTTTCCTGCTGACTTTGACATTTTTTTGTTATCAATATTAATATGACCATTGTGCATCCAATAATGAGCAAGAGGTTCACCGGTTGCAGCCTCCGACTGGGCTATTTCATTCTCGTGGTGAGGGAAAATAAGATCAACTCCTCCGCCATGAATATCTATTGTTTCACCGATATAATACTTACTCATTGCTGAACACTCAATGTGCCAGCCCGGTCTGCCCTTTCCCCAAGGAGATTCCCAGAAGGGTTCTCCCTCCTTTGCCGCTTTCCACAAAGCAAAGTCAAGAGGATCCTCCTTAATATCGTTCACGTCAATTCTCGCCCCCGACATAAGGTCGTCAATCGACTGATTAATAAGCTTTCCGTAGCCCTTGAATTTTCTTGTTCTGAAATAAACATCTCCCTCAGCCTGATAAGCATATCCCTTGTCCACAAGAGTTTTTATAAGGTCGATTATAATATCCATACTTTCAGTAACCTTAGGCGATATATCTGCCTCAAGAGCATTAAGACCGCGAAGGTCGGTGAGATATTCCTTGATATACTTTTCGGAAATCTCACTTGCCTCGACGCCCTCTTCGTTTGCTCTTTTAATGATTTTATCATCAACATCAGTAAAGTTCTGAACGAATTTAACTTCATATCCGATATATTTCAAAAATCTCCTCAAGACGTCAAAAACACAAATCGGACGTGCGTTTCCTATATGAATATAGTTATATACAGTCGGTCCGCAAACATAAATGCCTACCTTGCCCTCATTAATGGGTTTAAACTCTTCCTTTTTTTTCGTTAGAGTATTATATATTTTCATAAGTATTTACCTCTTAAAATTATATAATTATTTTCCGTTGCTGATTCTCTCTTTTTCTGATTTAAGACTTTCAATTTCACGTCTTAGTTCTTCTATTTTAACAAGCTGTCTGCAAAGCTCCTGAGATACAGGGTCTGGTATATGAACCTGATCCAAATCCTGATTGCTTACCCTCTGACCTTCTCGCTTTACTATTCTTGCAGGAACGCCCACTGCAGTCGAATTTTCGGGAACTTCCTCTAAAACAACTGCATTAGCGGCAATCTTTGCATTATCTCCAACCTTAAACGGTCCTAAAACTCTTGCACCCGAACCGACCATAACATTGTTGCCCAAAGTAGGATGACGCTTCCCGTGTTCCTTTCCCGTTCCGCCGAGCGTAACGCCCTGATATATCAAACAGTTATCTCCTATCTCTGCAGTTTCTCCTATAACAACTCCGCTTCCGTGGTCAATAAGAAGTCCTTTTCCTATTTTTGCACCAGGATGTATCTCTATTCCCGTCAAAAATCTTGAAAACTGCGAGATCAATCTTGCAATGAGATATAATTTCTTTTGATAAAACCAATGCGCAACTCTGTGTAAAATAACCGCATGAAGTCCTGAGTAAGCCAATAATATCTCAAGAGTTGTTCTGGCAGCAGGGTCTTTTTCCTTTACCATTTTAATATCCTCTTTGATTTTCTCAAACATAACATACACCTTTCAATAGTTTTTCTGATTTAACTCTTATGTCCAAAAAATAAAACCTCCAAAGCAAATAATTGCTAAGGAGGCAGTTTTAATCAAACTACGGTTCCACTCCGATTTATACTCTAGCCTTTAACGCAGGATACGCAGACAGATACTCCTAAAGCAAAGAATATTGCTTAAATTTCCCCGTCCGAGCTGGCAGCCGCACTTCACCATAAACCGCTTATGTGCCTTTCACCTTACGCACACTCTCTGAAAAGCTTTATCACAGCTACTCTGACTGTTACGCCTTTTAAGTTATTATATTCCAAAGTTAATTATTTGTCAACCGAAATTTAGCAGTTTTTAAAATTTATATATTGACAGTCTCAACGGTCAACTCTATTTACTCAAATCTATATACTTCCAATAAGCAGACAGATATTGAATCCCCGATGCAACTGTTAAAAGCGCTGCTATCCAAATCAAGATTTCATTTATCCAAATATTATGAATTCCAAAACCCTCTAAAAGCATAATGACCACAATCGCAATCATAGTAAAAGCAGTTTTGAGCTTTCCCCAAATTCCTGCCGGTACAACAACACCTTCATTAGCTACAACAAGCCTAACTCCGGAAACCATAAACTCACGAGCAAGAATAAGTATTACTGCTACTGCATCTATCCACATCGGACTTCTTGCAAGAAAGCATACAAGTGCCGTTACCACTAAAATCTTATCTGCCAGCGGATCTAAAAATTTTCCGAAGGTTGTAACAAGACCGCGTTTTCTGGCGATTTTACCGTCAAACCAGTCGGTTATTGATGCCGCGGCAAAGATGACAAGTCCTATTATAATAAATATATCGATCCCAGCAGCATAGACTTTTCCTGAAAGGAGCATAGCCGCAACGAAAAACGGTATCAGTATCACCCTTAAAACGGTCAATTTATTAGGAAGATTCATAACTTTTAAATTCCTTTCTTTATCTAAGGTCAAGGGCATCACACTTATTATGCTTTATCTAAACTATCTTAAACTTCTTTTTAACTGTAGAGTTATAAAAACCCTTGCCCTTAATTATAATAGTTGCCGTACCACGATTTACATTATTCAAATATCTGATTGTATAGTCTGTTCCTTTAACGAGTTTTTTCTTTCCGAGCTTTACAACAACAGACTTCTGTTTTCTAGGTTTACCATTGTATTTAAGCTTTTTGATTTTGCTTATCTTACATTTACTGATACTCGTCTTATGCTTAAAACCTACGATAGCACCATCGTCAGAATAAACCTTTTTTCCGTCAACTACTTTGTAAGTACGAACATAGAAATAATATTTAATTCCCGGCTGAAGTTTTTTAGTGCAGGAAGTAACATCTCCGCCCTTGACGTTTTTTAACTTTTTAAATTGACTTTTATTATTTGCAGAATATAGAATCTGATACCCGTCAGCATAGCTTATTTTCTGCCATTGAAGCATAACTTTTCCATTAGTCAGCGACTTTTTAGAAATAATACTCGTCTTCTTAGGCTTGATTTTGAAATAAACCTTTTGCGAGCCGGAATAATTTCCTTTTCCTTTTACAGTTACAATTCCCTCACCTACAAAAGTAGTCTTTGTATATGAAACTGTGTAATCGGTATTAAGCTTAAGCTTTCTGCTTCCGTCTTTTACAACAACGCTTGGAGAAAGCTTAGAACCTGTATAAACCTTATCTGCAACGTAGAAATATGTAGCGTTTGATATTTGCTTTTTAACTATTTTAAACTTTTTTTCTCTTGAACCGTAATAATTACCCTTGCCTATACAAGTCAAAGTAGCAGTCCCTACATTGACGTTATCTTTATATGTTAAAATATAGTCAATACCCTCTTTAAGTTCAATACCTCCGATTTTAATTACAATTTTAGGGGTTATTGCACTTCCGGTATATGTATATTCCTCCTGTGAAAAGGTTACCTGCCCAGATGGTAGGTAAATATCTGCCTGAGGAGTTTTATTCATCCAAAAACTGTTGCCATCAGATGTAGAAACAATCGCTCCGAGCAGATCTGTTCGGTAAATATCAGCTCCGGCTTTATTAAGCCTTGTAAGTATTGTCTCAGCAGGAAGCCCAGTGGAATTAACAGATGTATCTGCGGTTATTACTGCAGCTTTTGGACTTACAGCATCTATAAATGCCTGAGTTGAACTTGTATTAGCACCGTGATGTCCTACCTTATAAACATCGCACTTTATATTCTCACCGCTTGACAATATCTCCTGTTCTTCCTCAGCCTCAGCGTCAGCCATAAACAAATATGAAATGCTTCCGTATTCAAGCTTTAGAACTATGGAATTATTGTTAGTATTATCATTAACAAGTTTAAACGGAGCAATACACTTTACTGTAAGCTTTTTACCATCAACAGTATCGTTAACCAAAAACTGTCCTGCCATAAGCTCTTCAGGTTCAATTCTTCTTGAATCCAAAAGCTCGGTAAACTCAACAAATCTAGGAACAGCGTCTATAGCCTTAGTCATGTATATTTTATCTACTGTAAAAGCATCGCTTTCCATAACCTTAATAAGTCCTCCAACATGATCGTTATGAGGATGTGTATTCACCATATAATCTATATTTGTTACACCTTGATTTTTCAAATAGTCTACAACAGTGTCACCCGTTCCATAGTTTCCTCCGTCTATAAGCATAACCTCATTGTTCGGCAGGTCAACTAAAATTGAATCCGCCTGACCTACATCAAGATAGTGAACATTTAATTTCCCGTCAGCAGCATATGCACTGTTATGCGAAAGGATTATCGCAAGTAATGTGAAAAATAAAATAGAAAATATTGATACACCAAGTTTTTTGCTTCTTATAATATTCATATGTAGTCTTCCTTTCATTAAATCTGTTCTCCAAGTAAATCATAGTCCAATATGTCGTTAACCTTCACCCTAACATATTCACCAAGTGAAAGCTTATTTCCGCTGGTAAAGAATATTTTTCCGTCAATATCGGGCGCGTCCATGTAACTTCTTCCGAAAAAGCATTCGGCATATCTGTCAAAGCCCTCTACAACCACCTCAAGTTCGCTTCCTAACAAACCCTGATTGAACTCATCAGAGATTCTCATCTGCATATCATAAATAATTTCGCATCTTCGTTTCTTTATATCCTCATCAATCTGATCCGGGAAATCAGCCGCTGCTGTTCCCTCTTCCTGAGAGTATGCAAAGCAACCCAGTCTTTCAAAACGAACATCTTTAACAAACTCACAAAGCTCCTCAAACTGTTCATCAGTTTCTCCCGGAAAACCAGTGAGAAGTGTGGTTCTAAGCACAACGCCCGGTATTTTTTTCCTAATTTTATCAATTAAATAAAAAAGACTCTGCTTATCACCTATTCTGTTCATTCGCTTTAAAACCTGACTGTTACAGTGCTGAATAGGAATGTCCAAATATTTGACCAGTTTTTCCTCGTTGGCAATCACATCAATGAGTTCATCTGTTATACGTTCAGGATACATATAAAGCGTTCTTATCCATTTAAGACCGCTTATTTTGCAAAGCCTGCGAAGTAGTTCTGCAAGCTTAGGTTCTCCGTAAATATCCTCACCGTAACGTGTTGTATCCTGTGCAACAACAACAAGCTCGGTAAAACCCTGAGCGGCAACCCATTCTGCCTCTTTAACTATGTCTTCAATTTTTCTGCTTCTGAATCTTCCCCTTATAGACGGTATTGCACAATATGTACAGCAGTTGTCACAACCTTCGGCAATTTTTATAAAAGCAAAACTGCCCGGTGTTGAAATAATCCTCTTGTCGTCAAAGCAAAGACTTTCCTTGCTGCCATATGACGTTACACTACTGCCTTTGCAAACATCTTTAATTATATCGCATATCTTTTCATTTGAACCTATCCCGACAACGGCATCTGCCTCCGGAATTTCCTTTAAAACCTCGTCCTTATACCTCTCTGCAAGACAGCCTGTAACAATAACAGCCTTTATCCTTCCCTCTTTCTTTAGGGTGCAGAACTCCAATATTGTTTCTATAGCCTCACTCTTTGCGGATTCAATAAAACCGCAAGTATTTATAATGACAACGTCTGCAAGCGCGGCGTCGGGAACAAGTTCATATCCGTCTTTTCTTAAAAGGTAAAGCATTCTCTCAGCGTCCACCTGATTTTTAGGACATCCAAGAGATACCATTCCCACTCTAACCAATCAAATCACCTTTTCTTAATGGATTTTGTGCTTTAACATACAGTCAATCATCAGATTCGCTTAAAACCTCATCTAATACAGCGTTTATATCGTCATATGAATACCCGTATCTTACCAATGTGTTTTTGACCTTTTTTATTCCTTTTTCATCATCAAGATAACGGTAATACTTTTTATTTATAAGCTCAAAAAGTCTGTCAAAAACCGTGTCCTCATACTCGCTAAGAGTTTCCTCAATAATTTCTTTAGGTATTCCCTTATTTCTCATTTCAGCGGAGGCTCTGTAATAGCCGAACTTCTTAACATCACTGTAATGCCTTGCCAATCGCTCTGCATATCTTCTATCATCAATAGTTCCCAACTCGACCATACGCTCCATGACCTTGTAACATATGTCCTCACTGTAGTTTTTCTCCAGCTTTTCAAAAAGCTCGGTATACGAATAATCCCTGTAATCAAGAAGATACAAAGCACGTTCCTTTGCCTTTCTGAAATCATTGGAGAAAACTATTTCATCAACAGCACTCTGTGGTATTTCCATACCATCTTTAAGATGATACTCGCAGATAATATCGAAATGCCAGAAGTATGTTTCATCGTTGTCAAAATCGACTTGATAAGTTTTCCCCTTATATTTTTCAAGGCTTACGATCTTCATAGGTATGTACCTTTCACTAAAGCATTACTCAACGTCAACAGGTGCAAATTCCTCAAAATCATCGTCCGGGTCAACGACTATACTGCTTTCCGCCGACTTTGCATTTTCAACAGCTTCAGCCGCCTTTTCAGCAGCCTCCTTGACTTTTGCAGACTTCTTGCTCTTTTTGGAAACCATAAGAACAGCGTCCTCATTCTCCTTGATTTTACCCTCGATCTCATTCATGATTTCAGGATTAGACAGCAAGAAATCCTTTGAATTATCACGTCCCTGTCCAAGCTTAACGTCATTATAGCTGAACCATGCGCCACCCTTCTTGACAATTCCAAGTTCAACAGCAAGGTCTAAAATCTCGCCGACACGTGAAATTCCCTGACCGTACATAATATCAAATTCGCACTCCTTAAACGGAGGAGCAACCTTATTCTTAACGACTTTGCACTTTGTCCTGTTTCCTATAACCTCTGCGCCGTTTTTGATTTGCTCAGCACGGCGAACCTCTATTCTTACAGATGAGTAGAATTTAAGTGCCCTTCCACCCGGAGTTGTTTCAGGATTTCCGTAAATAACGCCTATCTTTTCACGAACCTGATTGATGAAAATAGCTACACAGTTTGACTTAGCAATAACAGAAGTCAGCTTTCTCATAGCCTGAGACATAAGACGTGCCAGCTGTCCGACATGGGTATCTCCCATCTCGCCGTCGATTTCAGCCTTTGTGACCATAGCCGCAACCGAGTCAAGAACTATGCAATCAATAGCTCCCGAACGTACCAAAGCCTCAGCAATTTCCAAAGCCTGTTCTCCGCTGTCTGGCTGTGAAACAAGCATATTATCAATATCAACACCTAGCTTTTCTGCATATATAGGGTCAAGAGCGTGTTCAACGTCAATAAATGCAACTTCTCCGCCCAGCTTCTGAGCCTCAGCTGCTATGTGAAGCGCAACAGTAGTCTTTCCTGAGCTTTCAGGACCGTAAACCTCTACTATCCTTCCTCTGGGAACTCCGCCTATGCCTAGAGCCATATCAAGCGTCATCGAGCCTGTCGGAATTGCCTCAACATTCAATGTGGAATGTTGACCCAGTTTCATAACAGCTCCCGCACCGTATTGCTTTTCTATCTGTGCAATAGCTGTTTCAAGCGCTTTCTTTTTTTCTTCACTGTTTTTAGGTACTGTTACACTCTTTTTTACATCATTCTTCTTGCTTGCCATTTAAATGCCTCCCAAAAAATATTTGATATGCTTATTTTAACAACATAACTGTCCTAAAGTTTGGACTTATCTCCTGTCACGACTCTATCTGCACCACATAAATCCTTAATAATTCTCACATTATCATATCCGGCTTCATTAAGAATTTGTGAAACCTCGATCCCCTGATTTATACCAACTTCAAACATCATACGTCCGCCTGAATTTAACTTATCCTTATAAAGACTAGATATTTTGTGGTAAAAATCAAGTCCGTCCTCACCGCCAAAAAGCGCATCTTTAGGTTCAAACTCAACCTCTCTTTGAAGATTTTTCATATCATTTGAACTTAGATACGGTGGATTTGATACTATTAAATCAGCGGTGGGAAGTCTGTCAATAACTGTATTGTCAAGCACACTGCCTTCAACAATCGCCGCTTTTGAATCATTAATGTTGACATTCTCTTTTAGATATTTAACTGCATCTTTAGAATTTTCAACCAAAACTAATTCTTTTACATCAAGATTTTTCTCAATAGCAAGACCGATGCATCCGCTTCCCGAACAAAGATCCAATACGGTTATCCCACACTTATTCTTAAACAGCTCTATCGCTGTATCGACCAGTGTTTCGGTGTCCTGACGAGGAATTAAAACACCCTTACCGACCCTTATCGGCAGAGAATAAAACTCCCATTCACCTAAAATATACTGAAGCGGCTCGCCGTAAACTCTGCGTTTTATGAGTGACTCAAAATCCTTGCTCTTTTCCTCATCGGCATAGGAGTTCATATCAAAGTACACAGGCTCTTTTCCGAATACTTTACAGAAAAGCTCTTTTGTCTCAAAATAAGCATTTTCTATGCCCTTTTCAGAAAGGCTTGCTTTTGCCTTCTGAAAAAGCTCATTTAAAGTTACCATCTGTCGTCTTCAGAATCCTTCGGGATACAAGGCTTTAAAGCGGCAATCGCAACCTCAATAACATCAAGATCAGGCTCTCTGGTAGTAAGTCTCTGAAGCCAAAGTCCCGGTGCTGATATGATTCTTGTGAATGTATTGTTGTATTTTCCTGCAAGTCTGATTATCTCATAGCCTATTCCCACAATTACAGGAAGAAGCGGAAGTTTAAAAAGAAGTCTTAAAAATATATTACTCCAAGGAAGTCTAAAAACTGAAAATACAATAATGCTTATAAACAAAACTATAAATATAAAGCTTGTTCCGCATCTCGGATGAAAGCGTGTATACTTCTTGACGCTTTCAGGAGTAAGCTCGTCTCCTGCCTCATAGCAGGCTATAGTCTTGTGCTCTGCGCCGTGGTATTCATATGTGCGTTTTATGTCCTTCATAAGACCTGTAAGCGCCATATATCCTACAAAAATTAAAATCTTTATAATACCCTCTATAAGAGTTTTTACAAAAGAATTCATAGGAATTACTTTTCCTATTCCATTTACAATTAACGACGGAACCCACATAAATAAAAACAGTGCGACTATAACACCGAAAACTGTGCCTATAGTCGTGATAATAGGAACCAGCTTGTCGCCTATCTTATCCTCGAGCCAAATCTCAAATTTCGACTGAGGCTCTTCATCTTCGTCCTCAAAATCCATAGCTCTGTCGGCAGACTTTGAAAGACATTTATAACCCTCAGAAAGACTGCTGACCATATTGAATATACCTCTGATAAACGGAGCCTTTTTATACCACGGAGCGTTCTTTCCGTTATTGGCGTCCCATTCTTCTACTTCTATTTCACCGGTAGGAAGTCTCAGCGCCATTGCGGATTTATCAATGCCTCTCATCATAATTCCCTCAATAAGCGCCTGACCGCCGATTTTTGATTTAAATTTCTCCTCTTTCACATCTCCCTTTGCAGAAGATGTTCCCGCATTATTTTCCTTTGTAATATCATTTTCCGGATTTTCATTGTTGTTAAATTGATTTGTCATTGTGTATTTCGTTCCTTTCGTCTTCTGATGAAAAAATATTTACGTTTACGCTTGAATCCTTAGCTTCCTTTGAAGGTGACTGACCGGCAACGGGAAGTACAATTACAACTGTTGTACCTACACCCTCTTCGCTGTTGATGTCAAGACTTCCGCCGTGTAGCGATATAATTTCATTTGCAACAGCAAGTCCGATACCTGAACCTCGCCTTGTATGATTAGACTTAAAGAATTTTGTCTTAACCTTCGGAAGATCCTCTTTGTTTATACCAATTCCCGTATCGGAAATTGAAATGACAACGCCTCGCTCGTCCTCAAAAGCCTCAACCGAAACGGTATCTCCTGCGTCGGAATACTTTATAGCGTTATCTACAATATTTATAAATACTTGTCTTAATCTGTTTTTGTCTCCATAAATAAACGGAAGCATCTCCGGCTCATAGTAATTTAGTGTAATATTAAGAGCTTTCGCCCTTTCCTTGTATATCAAAACTGTTTCGCCGAGTTCCGCTAAAATATCTATTATATCCTTGCTTAGCTGAAGCCTTCCGTCTTGGATCCTTGAGAAGTCCAGAAGCTCCTCAACCATCTGCGAAAGCCTTTCAGTTTCACTTGAAATGACTCTCATTCCTTTTACGAAGGTCTCCCTATCGTCAATAGTTTCCATAGTTTCGCTCCAGCCCTTTATAGCCGTCAACGGAGTTCTCAGCTCATGGGAAACCTGCGAGATAAACTCATTTTTTATCTTCTCTGCATTTGAAAGCTCGTCAGCCATGTAGTTTACACTTCTGCAAAGCTCAGCCAACTCGTCATCGCCTTTAAACTTAATTCTTTTTGTAAAGTCACCTGTTGCGAACTGCTTTGCAGTCTCTGTAATTTCGCTTATCGGAGATACAATACTCCTAACAAACGAAATACCTGATAGGAAAATAAGAATTACAATTCCCAAAACTACAACAGTAATCACCGCAAAGATAAAGTACATTTGGAGATTGACATTGCTTAAAGAAGTCACCATTCGCATGGCGGAATATTCGCTTCCTCTTTTTCCTATCATTACAGTATATGACATAACCTTTTCGCCCGTTGTTTCAAGCTTGAAGGTCTTGTAAAGAGAATCTGCATTTGTATTTTTGGCTTCCTCATAATCAGAAAGATTTCCATCCGATTCTGAAGAAAACCCTGATGAACTCACTATAACACGCCCGGCATTGTTTATTGCCATAAGCTCAATTCTATCCTTGTCATCAAAGGTTTCAACAAGATTCCTGACCTCTGAGTTGTAGTTTATGTCATTGTTTTCCGAATACCTCGTAACAGCGGAGGTAATAATGTTCATCTTGCTTGCAAGATACTGCCTGATTGATGAGTGATAATAGTTTCTGACTATCAGAAGTGCTCCGACTTCAACAAGCAGAAGTATAATAACCATAAGACCAAAGCTGTTGATAAGCCAGCGTCTGGTTATGCCTTTTTTAAACTTCATTTTCAACTATTATCGCTCCCTTCTTTTAATATTCAGAAATCATCACCATACATCTTAATCGATTTTCAGTCTATAAATCAATTTGAAACCCACTTATAACCAAATCCCCATATTGTCTGAATATACTTAGGGTTTGAAGGTTCTTCTTCGATTTTCATTCTGATTCTTCTGATATTAACATCGACTATCTTATCGTCTCCGTAATAGCTGTCACCCCAAATATGATTGAGAATGCTTGTCCTGTCAAGAGCAGTATTCTGATTGTTGAAAAAATACTCCATTATCTGATATTCAACCTGAGTCAAATCAACAGGCTTGCCGTTTTTATAAACTGTCCTGCTTTTTGGGTTAATTGTAAACGGTCCCGACTTGATTGCCGGTGAGCTGTCTGTTTTCAAATGACTGTTATCGACCCTTCTGCAAACAGCGTCAACTCTTGCTATCAACTCAGAAATGGAAAACGGCTTTGTGATGTAATCATCAGCTCCCATCATAAGCGATGATACCTTATCCATCTCCTGACTTTTTGCAGAAAGCATTATAATTCCCATCGTACTCGACCTTGCCCGAAGCTTTTTGCAAACCTCAAAACCGTCGATACCGGGCATCATAATGTCTAATAATGCAACATCAAAATATCCTCCGTTTTCATCAAATGCCTTTAGAGCATTTTCACCGTTGGCAACGTCAGTAACATCATACCCTACTCTTGCAAGGTTCAGAACTATTACCTCTCTGATTGAATCCTCATCTTCGCAAACCAAAATTTTTCTCATATTGATCCTCCATTTATGTGCATTGATTTATTTGCACTGCTTTATTAAATATCAGCATATATTAATCTGTCAAATACAGATTGCTTTTAATAATGTCAAAATCAATTCCAAACTTATCATCAGAATTACTTATTTTAGCAATATATGCAATCTGGTCGTTATATCTCATAACCTTATATCCCTGATCAGTGTATCTTTTTATTTCACTGCTGTCAACAACATTTAGCCTTAAAAGTTCGGTATCACTTTCATACAGGTTCTTTTTAAACTTATAAAACACTGCCTCTCCCGACGCTTCATCAATTTTAACAGTAATATTGTTTTTCCAGCCGTCAGGGAACATAAAAGCATACCCGTCTGAAATCTTATAATATCCTGTGTATTTGTCCTCAAGCGAATAGCTGTCTTTATAAACCTTCCATGTGGTTAAATACTGCTTGTCCTTATCTGAATCGCTATACTCATCATATCCGGGAGCGGCGTCCGTTTCAGGTATCTCAATAACAGAATCCCCGTCAATATCTGAGCTTAGATATTGAGAAGGTCTTGAAGTTTGTTTCATAAGTTTATTTGAAAAAGTAACCATAGGATTCTGCAGTTTTTCATAACTGTATGAAACTACCTCTGTCTGAATTACTCCCGTAGATTTAGTCGAATCCACAAACAGAGCCGAGCTTCCATCAGCAGTTTTACCTATAGCAGATGAAACATAGGCGCTAGTTCCGCTTGTCATTGCAATACTGTCAACCGATACGATTTCACCTTTAACCGAACGCAATAATGACGCAGTTGATTTACCTGTTTCAGTGTCAGTTGATATTGTAATAATATCGTTATGACCTTCTCCGTTCAAATCTATAATGTGCATTATGGAATATTCATCTGTGTATATACTGCTCATTTGACCTTCGTTATAGCTGTATATCTGAAACTGCTTATCCTCAAGGTTCAATGTGGAATATCCGATTATAATGCTCGGCTTAGTGTCATAACCCAAATTTTTTATTCCTATCTGGTCTACAACAGGACCTGCTCCGGGAAACTCATAAACAGCCTTCCAGTCACCGTTTGAGTTCTGATCCAAAATCTCTACCATGACTGTACCTGTATCATTTCCGGGATCCTTATACTGAAAAAACACTATAGCTTCCTCAGTAGGCTCGTTATCAATGTTTTCTATAACAAATGCCGAACGATTGTCTCCGCTCTTAGGATACTTCAGCGAAATATCATTTCCGACATTCTGAATCAGCGCCTGATGAATTTCAGACTCTTCCTCTGTAAGCTTCGGAGCAGAAAGCAGACCGTCAATTCCGCTCTGCCCTATTGAACATCCGCACAAGCTGGAAATCATAAGAAAAGAAATAATCATAACAGAAAGTCTTTTCATCGGTCATACCTCCCTTACCGAAATATAGATTTTACATAACTGCAGCTAAAACTCATATTAAAATTGAAAATATGTATAATTAATTTGCTTTATTTGCCGATTTTTCAATGCTTCTTTCACTGATAGGAACATACTCCTTAGATTTCAAAACAGACTTATAAGCCGGTCTCATGATACGTCTTCCCGTAACGAGTTCCTCAAATCTGTGTGCGCACCAACCTGCCATTCTTGAAACAGCAAACAGAGGAGTAAACAGATCCTGAGGAATACCCAGCATCTGATATACAAGTCCTGAATACATATCTACATTTGCACAAATATCCTTACTGCGTCCTGTCTCACGCAGTATTTCAGGAGCAAGTCGTTCCACTGTTTCCAATAACTTAAACTTGCTTTCAAATTCCGTACCCTGAGCCAGCTTCTTTGCATTTGCTTTAAGAATTACAGCTCTCGGATCGCTCTTTGTGTAAACAGCATGACCCATGCCGTAAATAAGTCCCGAATTATCATTAGCCTCTTTTCTTACTATCTTTCTCAAAAAGTCAGCGACTTCCCCATCATTGTTCCAGTTAGACACATTCTCCTCAATGCATTTCTGCATCTCAAGCACCTTAGCGTTGGCGCCTCCGTGTTTAGGACCCTTCAAAGAACCAATAGCCGCAGCATACGCCGAATAAGGATCGGTTCCCGAAGATGTCAATACCCTGCAGCTAAAGGTAGAGTTGTTACCTCCTCCATGCTCTGCGTGAATCATAAGCATAAGGTCTAAAAGCATTGCCTCCTCGTGAGTGTACTTCCTGTCAGGACGCAGAGTTGAAAGAATAGTCTCTGACGTTGAAAGTCCATGAATCAACGGATGCATTATCATTGTTTCGCCAAAAAAGCTTCTCTGCTGAACCTGATACGCTGAAACCATTATGCTGGGCAGCTTTGAAATTATTGAAATTGCTGTTGAAAGTTCGTGATTCGGCGACATATCCTCCGGGTCATCATCGTAAGAATAAAGTGCAAGAATGGATCTTGCCATTTTATTCATAATATTTTTAGACGGAGCTTTCAAAATCATATCCTCAAAGAACGCATTAGGAAGCTCTTTGTTAGCGTCAAGCAGCTTTAAAAAAGCATTTAACTCACCATTTGTGGGAAGTGAACCAAATAATAGTAAAAATACCACTTCCTCATATCCGAATCTATTCTCTTTTACTGCATTATCTACTATATCATTAATGCTGTAGCCTCTGAAAAACAGCTTTCCTTCAACCGGCTCTTTCTCACCCTCATTGACTACATAACCGTGTACATTACATATATTTGTTACTCCTGCCATTACTCCCGTTCCGTCAGGATTTCTAAGACCTCTTTTTACTCCGTACTGATCATAATATTTAGGATCAATTGCATTATTTTTTATAAACTGTTTTTTTAACGCTTCTTTAGGTGTTTTTACATTTCTTTCTGACACTGTGCTCACTCCTTTTTGCACCCTTAATTATTATCTTATGTATTTTAATATATTGAATTTTATTATACTATATTTTCAAGAAATAGTCAAGTCGAAGAACACTTGACTATGCCAATTTGCAAATAATATACATAGATTAAAACCGCCGAAGTTTTTACTCCTCGACGGTTCTTTTCTGCAATCATTATACTATTTTACCTTGATCTCTTTTATCGTACTTAATTTGCTGTAGATCTTTATTTCCTTACCCTTTTTATTTCTGTAGGAGGCATATGACCTTACTTTTACATAATAAGTTTTGTTCTTTTTCATCTTCTTGCTATTGATGTTCAGGCTGTTTGTCTTAACATTTTTCTTAAAAATGGTCTTCTTAAAGTTCTTGTCCTTAGACACCTCCACCTTATAGCCCCATGCCTTTTTTAGATTTTTCCAAGAAGCTTTAATATTCTTTGATTTGCTCTTCACAGTAAGCTTTTTTATTTTAGAATTTTGCATAGCCTTACTTGCTGACTTTTTATCCTTTGCAACTGCTTTTGCAGTACGAATTGAGGAAATAGACTTAATTGTTTTTTTACTTCCTGCTTTTGCATATTTCGCCTTTGCCCAAAATTTATTGTCGCCTTTAGCTTTTGTCATGTTACCATGCGAATCATAAGAAGCCTTAGTCCAAAAGATTGAATCTTGTTCTTTAGTGACGTTGTATGTTGCATATCCCTTTGAGTTGTAAGAAAACTTCCTCCAGTTACCTATACAGTCTTCAAAATAAGTCATATTGCCTTTATCATCATAAAAATATTTTTCCCAAAGATCGTTCAATTCAACTTGATATGTAATATTTCCCTTTTCATTATAATATGACTTGCACCGGTAATCATAATTATCTTTTGTAAATGCTGTTTTCATATTCCCATTGTCATAATAAGTATAATCTGTGGTGGATATATAACCGCTTTCATATTCACAATATATCATATTGCCATGTGAATCATATCTGTACTTTTTCCATCCATTCTCATCTGACTCTGCAGAATATCCATTTGAATAAATCTCATTTTCGTTTTCATCATAGATACTTTCTGACCATTCATTATAGTTATTTTTGTAATACAGCGTCTTTATTTTCCCATTGGTATAATATGTATACTTCCAAGTTTTCAAAGAACCATCGCTGTTTTTTTCCAATATAATATTACCATGTGTATCATATTTTGTCTTTATCCAAAAGCCTTCGCTTGTCTCATAATACTCAGTCTTCTTTTCGCCGTTGCTGTAATAAGTATATTTATGGTATTCTGAATTACCTTTATCATCCTCTTTGTATATCTCGTTTCCCTTTGAGTCATAAGTATACTTTACCCAACCGCTTATATCCTCGTAGTATGTACAAACATATCCTTCTACAGGAATTCCGACATCTCCCATGATATACCCCGAATATGCTGACGAAGGTAAAACGCCAACTAAATTTAAAGCTATAATTGATGCCATAAGCATTGAAAAAATCTTTTTCATTATAACACCCCTAATTTATAAATTAATTATAATACTCTTATCAATGCCTGTCAATAAAACGGCATATAAAATTAAAAATCATATGTTGGTAATTGACGGCATATTATATAAAAACGGACAAGACATTTTCAAAGAATTTCAGGTGATAAACAATGAACAAAACTTTTCAAACTCTATTTATTTTCGCAGTATGTTTAATGCTTATACCATCGTTCATATTGCTTGACGAAGGAGTGTCAAAGCTGTTTAAAAACAGTGAAAAGGAAACAATTCTATCAAGTGACTGCAAAGAGGTTTCAATACTCAACAACGAAACAAAGGACATAGCGGTAATGGATATAAAAGATTACCTAATTTGGAATGTTATAGCCCAGATGCCCGGAACCTTTGAAAAGGAAGCGTTAAAGGCACAAGTTATACTGTCCCACACATTTATAATGAACCGTTACATAAGCGAAAATGAAAATCCTACAGAATCACTTCTCGGAGCAATCATAAGCACAGATGACACTAACTATCCAAAGAGCTTTACAAGCGACGAGGCTAAAGAGTATTACGGAAATAAATATGAAACCGCTCTAAAAAATGTTACTGCCGCAGTTGATGAAGTACTAAACAAAATATGTGTTTACGACAACAAGCCCATAGTCGTTGCCTATCACACAATTTCCTGCGGAAGAACTGAAAGCTCAAAGGATATTTGGAATGAGGACATTCCGTATCTTATATCGGTAGACAGTTCTTCTGATGAAAAGGCACAGGGATTCTCAAAAACCACAACAGTTTCTGCAGAGGACTTCAAAAAAAACGCTGAGAAAACTTTTTCTGTAACACTATCTGACAACAGTGAAGAATGGATAAAAGTATTAAGTGAAACTAAGAACGGTACTCCCCTTACTATTTCACTTGGAGGAAAAGAAATTCATGCAAGTGAGCTTTGCACAGCGCTTGACCTCCCCTCACAGCATTTTGAAACAGAGGTCAAGAACGGAAATATAAATTTCAAAACCAAAGGTCTCGGCCATTTGGTGGGAATGAGTCAATACGGTGCTAATTCTATGGCAAAAAACGGTAAAAACTACAGGGAAATCCTCGAATACTTTTTTCCGAAAACAGAGATTTTTACCCTTAAATAAAAAGCTGAACCGCTAAATAAAAACTAACGATTCAGCAAAAAAACATTCAATTTTATGGTCTCCAGTAAATTTAATAATTAAAAGTATTGTAATTTAAAATTATATAATACAGTGAATTATATAACTACATCATATTAACCGTTACTTTAGACGATACATTAGCTTTCACAAGCTTTCTTACCGGATCATTCATTACATTAACAACTGCTCCGGACTTTATATTATTAAATGCATTTGATTTAATTTCCTTTAAAACAGTCGAAGCTATATTTATAGTCTTTAATTTTGAACAGTATCTAAATGCTCCCTTACGGATTATTGTAACATTCGGCTTTATTCTTACCTTAGTTAGGTTTTTACACTGCCAGAATGAATGTTTACCAACATCTGTTACGCTTTTTGAGATAATTACCTTCTTGATGCCGTTTTCTCCCTTAAATGCTGAAGTTCCTATCTTTGTTACATTATAGACGCCGCCGTTATATGTTACAGTGTTCTTAACTTGTACTGTTGATAACGAAACATTGTTGGCAAAGCCCTTTAGTGATACAGTATTAGCACCTGTAACCATATACATATAATTTCCTACTGTGAATTTAGTTCCAACAGCCAGCGAGTTGTTAGTCTGAGGGTTAGTAGGTGTTGTGGGTGTTGTAGGTGTTGTAGGTGCAGTAGTTGGCTGTGTAGTATTGCTCGTATTCTGTGAAGAGTTATCCGATGAGTTTGATGAATTAGATGTGTTGTCCGATGATTGTGAAGAGTCTGATGAATTATCTGATGGGTCTGATGATTCGTCTGATGGATCAGAAGATTCATCTGATGGATCAGAAGATTCGTCCGATGGATCTGATGAACTATCATCCCCAACTACTGATGAGCTTGTGGTTGAATCAGATTCAGAATCACTGTCACTATCACCATTTACTGCAAATACTGCAGTGGAAACAGCAGTCGCAAAAAATACCGCTGACAAAACAATAGCTAAAATCTTTTTTGTTAGTTTTCTTTCTTTTGTTTCTTTCATAATAATCCTCCATTCTGCGATTATATGTACATATTATGTGTTTTTTTTATAATATATACAATTATTTTGGTCATTTTAATATTTTACTGTAAAACCATTTTTTATTATAAAAGCCAATAGTGTTCAAATTGTGAAAATAATGTGAAAACAGAATTAATCAATATTCTCATCAATATTCGCTTTTAATAGAAATATATCAATAGGCGAATATGTTCCCTTGAAATAATCGGTGTTAGGTAGATTAACTTCATTTACGTCAATATCATCCGCACATGGTAGCTTTAAGATAAAGCTTGTACCGCTTGTATCTGTCTTATACGTAATTCCCCCGCCGAACTTGTCGACAAATTTCTTCACAATAGAAAGTCCGAGCGACTCACGCAGTCCGGACTTTTTCACATTTGAAAAAGGTTCGAAAATTTTGTATGCCCTGTCATTGGAAATCCCTATACCATTATCTGTAACAATAAAATATGCGTAATCGTCTAATTCATAGAATTCAACAATAATTTTCTTTTTATCGGACAGATTGTATTTTATTCCGTTTGAAATAAGATTCATTATAGCTACCATGAATCTCGAATAGTCAAGCTTTAAATATATATCTTCGTTTATTTTATATGAAACTTGTACGCCAATCTTCCTTGCCGCATGCTCAACAAAATGCATAAGGTCGGTTATAAACTCTGAAGCGTTTGCAAGTACTATGTTGAAATCATTCGCTCCGTAAATAAACACCTCTTCAAAATTCGCACAAGATGAAAGTACATTGTTCAGTACCTTATTAATATTAGCATTCTTGTCTATTAAGTCATATTCCTCCAAGTCCTCTAAACGCTGGTCTATCAGTCCTGTATTGAAAACGACCTCGCTTGCAGTATTTCTGAATGTTCTAAAATACTTTTTAAGTATAACTGCAAACGGAGAATTTATATGCTTTTTCATTTCCTCAAAGAAACTATGAAACGTCATTACATAGCCTTCAAGTTTTTCCCTCTTCTCGTCTTGAAAAACAGGCAGCACATTAACTGAACAAACAAATTGCTCAGATTCATATTTCAACACCTTTTCAGATTTTATCGGAAATTCAGCAATTAAACTATAATCATCATCTACATATTC
The DNA here is from genome assembly GCA_947584825.1 of uncultured Clostridia bacterium. Classification (GTDB taxonomy): domain Bacteria; phylum Bacillota; class Clostridia; order Oscillospirales; family Ruminococcaceae; genus UMGS1601. The sequence goes on from CANPWR010000002.1 coordinate 36,253, forward strand.
TACACAGTCTATACCCTCATCAACCGAAAATTCAATGAATTCTGTTCTATTAAGCGTTTCTGACATGTCTTTGTCATTTGACCATAGAACTTTTAAGTTCTCATCAACAATTGCTACCTTATCTGAAGATGCTGAAAAAAGGTTTAATAATATTTCTAACTTATTCTTTTCCATATGTTTATACCCTTACTAAATGTTTTACAAATTTTAAATTATACATTTTGTCAAATTACAATATATTATATCACATATACTCGAAAAATGCTATAGAAAAAATAAAAAATTTTATTTATATTTTTTACGCTTTTTTGCAAGTAATTTTAATGTATTTCAATTAAAAATGAACCTAACATATTTCTGCACAGGTTCTTCGTTGATTTAACATTTTAAAAAATTATCTGTTTATTGACTTTCCAATACCTATTAAACTTTTGTATCAGTATTAACAAAAATTAAAAAGTAAAAGTACCTCCTTCCTACATAAAAAAGAAACCCTCAAATGAGAGTAGCTCAAATGAGGGTTTCTTCTTGCGCAAGGAGGTTAAATGAGCCGCCGTTGACCCATTCCCCTTAAAGGTCAAGCTGAAAAAGATTTTAACGGCGTTCATGAGCGATTAATATAATTGTATGTTAAATATACAACCTGCGTAATTATTATTAAATTAATTCAGCTCTAATTCATTTTTTCTTCTCTTTTATTCTGAAATTCAATAGACTTATTACACCATTATATAACTCATAATCATAAACAAATTTCTCAATAATGTATTCAAGCTGTTCTTCTAAACTTTTTTCATTACGATTGCATATAACCTTTAGCTTGTGAAACATTTTAGAGTTGACATTAATTGTTATTTGCTCTGTCTTATCATCTTTGCTAATCATAATTTACCTTTCATATTTTGTTGAATTTTCAAAAATCCGTTCTTTTTATATTTTCTTTTTTGCCCTGTACTATATATATTCTTTTTTGGTATCTTTTCCTACATAATAACACAAAATGTATTATAATGCAATTGAAAAATATCACAAATATAGTACAAAGTAATTGTATATTTTGTACAAATTTTATTGCATAATATAAGCATAAGGAGGATAAAAGTTTATGTGGAAAATAAGAAAAGGATATAATACAGTAAATAAATCATTTCGTTTACCTGAGGAACTTACGGAAAAACTTGAAAAACTAGCAGCTTTGAATAATTTATCTCTTAATCAGCTAGTTATACAATGTTTAGATTATGCCATAAATAATTTAGATAACGATACGGAAAATGATAAATAACAGTATTAACATCAGCTTAGCTCAGAAATCCAGGTAAAATTTATTTTAAATCCTAGTAATTTTTTTCTAAAACGCTTGCAAAATCTATAATAATGGTGTAAGATATATATATGAAATTTTTTAGGAGGTATATTAATTATGGCAGTAAAAGTCGCAATTAATGGTTTTGGCCGTATAGGCCGTTTGGCATTCAGACAGATGTTTGGTGCAGAAGGTTATGAGGTCGTTGCAATCAACGATTTGACAAAGCCTTCAATGCTCGCTAATTTATTAAAGTATGATACCGCTCAGGGCGGATATTGCGGAACAATCGGCGAGGGACTTCACACAGTTGAGGCTGATGATGAAGCAAATACAATTACTGTTGACGGTAAGACACTTACAATCTATAAAGAAGCAAACGCTGCTGATCTTCCATGGGGAGAATTAGGCGTCGACGTTGTTCTTGAGTGTACAGGTTTCTACTGCTCAAAGGATAAGAGCCAAGCACACCTTGATGCAGGTGCTAAGAAGGTTGTTATTTCTGCTCCTGCAGGAAACGACCTCAAAACAATCGTTTTCTCAGTAAACGAAAATACTCTTACTAAAGATGACAAAATCATTTCTGCTGCATCTTGCACAACTAACTGTTTAGCTCCTATGGCTGACACTCTTAACAAGTACGCAGAGATCCAGAGCGGTATTATGTCAACTATCCACGCTTACACAGGCGACCAGATGATCCTTGACGGTCCACACAGAAAGGGCGATCTGAGAAGAGCAAGAGCAGGTGCTGCTAACATTGTTCCTAACTCAACAGGTGCTGCAAAGGCTATCGGTCTTGTAATTCCTGAGCTAAACGGAAAGCTTATCGGTTCTGCACAGAGAGTTCCTGTTCCAACAGGCTCAACAACGATTCTTACAGCTGTTGTTAAGGGCGACAATGTTACTAAGGAAGGCATCAACGCTGCTATGAAAGCTGCAGCAAGCGAGTCATTCGGTTACAACGAAGACCCGATCGTATCTTCAGACGTTATCGGAATGAGATACGGTTCACTCTTTGACGCAACACAGACAATGGTTGCACCTATCGGCGACGGACTGTATGAGGTACAGGTTGTTTCATGGTATGACAATGAGAACTCATACACAAGCCAGATGGTAAGAACAATCAAGTATTTCGCTGAACTTGACTAATATTTGATTTATGATAATAATGAAAAGGAGCTTACTCTTAAAGAGTAGGCTCTTTTTAGAATAAAGAAACAAGAGGCAAGAAATTAAAGAACAGAGATTTGATGTTAGAAGTTTAAATAGAATAAATAGCCAAAACCGCCCGGGTATCCCACGCCCGAGCGGTTTTTATATAGAAACATATTAAGGAAGCTTACTTAGCTTTTACTTTCCTTATCTTCTTTATCCAACTGCTGTATACTTTCTGAGTAATGCCATTTGCGTCTTGGTAAGTTGTGTATGCTCTTACTCTTATGTAGTATGTCTTTTTGCGTTTGATTTTATTGCTCTTTATCGTTACTTTCTTACCCTTTACATTCTTTGTAACGATAATCTTGTTCTTCTTGAACTTCTTGTTTGTCGCTACCTGTACTTCATATCCCTTTGCATTTTTTACTTTCTTCCAACTTACAACTATCTTTTTCTTGCCCTTTGCTTTTGCAGTAAGCTTTGTTATCTTTGCCTGCTTCATTACCTTTTCAGCGTTTGCCTTGTCCTTTGCTGCCTTAACTGCTTTGGCATTTGTAGTTGCTATTGGCGTAGTAGGTGCTTTTGTTGCAGGCTTTGCTGTTGTAGGTGCAGAAGCTGGCGGATTTGTTTGATT
>CANPWR010000003.1 GCA_947584825.1 uncultured Clostridia bacterium
TTTTTGTCATCTTCATTATACCATATTTTGAAGTTACTTCTCTTTTTTATTGGGTCATATCATTTTAACACATACATTTTATGTTATTTTTGTTTATTAGCTAATTGCTTCAATCTTGACAAAAATCAGATATTATTTTATAATGTGCCTGATAATAGTATATTACTTTTTGTAACAAGGTGAAAAAATAATGAATAAGAAAGCTGTTATTGCTATGAGCGGCGGCGTTGACTCAAGCGTAGCCGCTTATTTAATGGGTAAAAAGGGATATGAATGTATAGGCGCTACTATGAAGCTGTATAGTAATGAGGATATAGGCATTTCAAATAAGCACACCTGCTGTTCTGCCGAAGATGTTGAGGACGCCAGAAGTGTTGCATACTCTCTTGATATTCCCTACTATGTGTTTAATTTTTCAGATAACTTTAAGGAGAATGTTATTGAAAGATTTGTCAGCGCATATGAAAACGGAATCACACCTAATCCATGTATTGACTGTAACCGTTATCTGAAATTTGAAAAGCTGTTTTTGCGTGCAAAGGAATTAAACTTTGATTACGTTGTTACCGGACATTACGCGCAAATTGAATTTAACAAAGAGAAAAACCGTTATCTATTGAAAAAGGCTGTAGATAAAACAAAGGACCAAAGCTACGTTTTGTATTGTATGACACAGGAACAGCTAAAACACACTTTGTTTCCTTTAGGCGGAATGGAAAAATCAGAAGTAAGAAAAATCGCTGAAGAAAAAGGCTTTGTAAATGCTGATAAGCACGACAGTCAGGATATATGCTTTGTACAGGATAAGAAGTATTATGATTTTATTGAACAATATACAGGAAAATCATATCCTGAAGGTGATTTTGTTGACATAAACGGAAATATTCTTGGAACACACAAAGGGATTATTCGCTACACAATAGGTCAGCGACGAGGTCTTGGAGTATCTATATCAAATATTCCGACCTTTGTTATATCGGTAGATCCCAAGCAAAATACCGTCACACTCGGCAGAGAACAGGATTTATATACAAAAACACTTACTGCAAAAAACATCAACCTTATATCGGTAGAAAGAATTAATGAGCCAATGAGGGTGAAAGCTAAGGTTCGTTACCGTCAGACTGAACAATGGGCAGTTGTAACACAGTCTGATGACGATACTCTAAATATAGAATTCGATGAACCGCAGAGAGCTGTCACTAAAGGTCAGGCAGTTGTTTTGTATGACGGTGATATTGTAGTAGGCGGAGGAATTATCCAGTAGGAAAATTATAAGTCTGTCAATCTTAATGCTTGAAAACACACGGCAATTATGCTATACTAAAGTGCAATAAACAATTTTACGGAAGGAGTTTAATAATATGCCAATAAGAATACCGAATAACCTTCCTGCCTTTTCGGTTTTTGAAGAGGAAAACATATTTGCTATTCCTAATGACAGAGCAGAGCATCAGGATATTAGACCATTGGAAATTGCAATTGTTAATCTTATGCCGAAAAAGATTGAAACCGAAACACAGTTTTTAAAGCTGTTATCCAATACTCCCCTGCAGGTTAATATAGAGCTTGTTCAAATGGCTTCGCATAAATCTAAGAATACTCCTATGGAACATCTTCTTTCATTTTATAAAACCTTTGACGACATTAAATACAATAAATATGACGGAATGATTATTACAGGTGCGCCAATTGAACAAATGGATTATGAAGATGTTGATTACTGGAGCGAGCTTTGCGAAATATTTGAGTGGTCAAAGTCTAATGTATATTCAACAATTCACGTTTGCTGGGGCGCTCAAGCGGGACTTTATTATCATTACGGCATACCTAAATATCCGCTTGATAAGAAGATGTTCGGTGTGTTTCCACATAGAGTCCTTCACCCTAAGCATCCGCTTTTAAACGGTTTTGACGACGTATTCTTAGTACCTCATTCAAGGTATACCGAAGTAAGAAAAGAGGATATTGAAAAAGTAAGCGATCTTACAATTCTTACTGAATCTGATATAAGCGGAGTACATATTGTCGCTGACAAAACGGACAGGCAGTTCTTCTTGACTGGACATTCAGAGTATGACAAAAGAACGCTTGCAAATGAATACAAGCGTGATATTGAAAAGGGTCTTGATATAGACATTCCCTATAACTATTTTCCTGACGATAACCCTAACAACAAGCCTGTGCATTCGTGGGTATGTCATGCAAATCTAATGTTTTCTAATTGGCTTAACTATCTGGTTTATCAGGCAACACCATTTGATTTAAATAACCTCAAAAAGATTTAGATACACAAAAAGCTCCCGACAATATCGGGAGCTTTTGAATGTAGATAAAATCTTCTTTAGGGGCAGCCCTCTCTTGCAGGGCATGCCCCTCTTAAAAAACAGTCCACTGGACTATTTTTTAATTCACCCTGTGCGGAGCGCACTCCGTAAAGCATTTCGCTGACTGCGGTCAGCGACAGGGCTCTGCCCTTGACCCGCAAGCCTTTTGAAAAAGGCTTGACCGAAAACTTTTAATTGATTACGCAAAACATTTTTCGACAGGCTGAAGCTCCCGACAAAATCGGGAGCTTAAATTTTATCCAATTTTTCTCGCTTTATCAACTCTGTGAATTTCAGGAGCTTCACCATCAGTAACACATCTTTCATTTATTACAATGCTGACTATGTCATTTTCAGACGGTGCTGTAAACATTACATTCATTAATATGCCCTCGACAACTGCACGAAGACCTCTCGCTCCTGTTTTTTGTGCTATAGCCTTCTTTGCAATTGCCGACTTAGCTTCTTCAGTGAAAACAAGATCGATATTATCATAATCAAACAGCTTTGTAAACTGCTTGATTAGGGAATTCTTAGGCTGGGTAAGGATCTTGACCAAAGCGTCTTCGTCTAAATCATTCAGTACTGTTATAACAGGAAGTCTTCCTACCAGCTCGGGAACCAGACCGTATTTTACCAGATCTTGAGGTTCTACCTTCTCGAATATATTAGTATTTGTCTTGTCACTAATAGACTTTATTTCACTGCCAAAGCCGAGTGACGACTTATCTGTTCTCTTGTTGATTATTTTAGAAAGACCGTCAAATGCTCCTCCGCAAATAAATAAGATATTCTTGGTATCTATCTGAATAAACTCCTGATGCGGATGTTTTCTTCCGCCCTGAGGCGGAACATTAGACACACAGCCCTCGATTATTTTTAAAAGAGCCTGCTGTACGCCCTCTCCGCTAACATCTCTTGTTATAGAAGTGTTTTCACTTTTGCGTGCAATCTTATCAATCTCATCAATATAAATAATACCCTTCTGAGCTGCCTCTATATCATAGTCAGCCGCCTGAATAAGCCTTGTAAGCACATTTTCCACATCGTCTCCGACATATCCTGCCTCAGTTAATGTTGTTGCATCTGCAATAGCAAACGGAACATTGAGTATTTTAGCAAGAGTCTGAGCTAACAGAGTTTTTCCTGTTCCTGTCGATCCTAAAAGAAGAATGTTGCTTTTTTGGATCTCAACATCGTTATTATCATTTTCTTTGTTGTTTAATATCCTTTTATAGTGGTTGTAGACAGATACAGCTAAGGAAATTTTAGCAGCATCCTGTCCAATAACATATTCATCCAGAACCTTTTTAATGTCAACAGGCTTTGTTAGAGTAACATTGTTTTTTTCTTGAGTCAAATCCTTTTTATACTTACCTGCATCATTTTTTCTGTCATTATGATGTGCAACATCTCCCTGCTCCACCATAATATCATAACAGAACATTACACAATTGTCACATATATGCACATCACCTGCTGAGAATAAATTCCTTACCTGATTCTCAGGCGTACCGCAAAAGTCACAGATTTTCAAACCGTCCTTGTTAGGCATAAGCACCGTCCTTATCTCTTTGTAATAACCTTATCTACCAATCCGTACTGCATTGCTTGTTCGGCAGTCATATAGTTATCTCTTTCACAATCCCTGTGAATTGTTTCAACGTCTTTTGAGCAATTATCTGCCAGAATTTTTTCAAGTCTTTCTCTGGTCTTTAGCATATTGTCAGCGTGTATCTGAATATCTGTCTGCTGACCGCTCAATCCCCCTCCAGAAATCAAAGGCTGATGAATCAAAATCTCACTGTTAGGCAATGCGAATCTCTTTCCCTTTGCTCCGCTTGAAAGTAAGAAAGAACCGAACGAAGCGGCAAGACCTATACAAATAGTTGAAACATCACACTTTATATACTGCATTGTGTCATAAATCGCAAAGCCGGCAGTAACTGAACCACCCGGACTGTTAATGTAAAGATCTATATCCTTCTCAGGATCCTGACCTTCTAGATACAAAAGCTGTGCGACTACAACGCTTGCAACTGAATCATCAATAGGTCCAGTAAGCATTACAATTCTGTCATTCAACAGCCTTGAAAAAATATCATAGCTTCTTTCTCCATGACTGGTTTGCTCAACAACATAAGGTACAAGTGTCGACATAATATCTCCTCCATTTTAATTTGTTCATATACGCTTATCGCCCACAAACTTTGCGGGCGAATAGTATTACTTGATTTTTGCAGAATTCTTTATAAGCTCTGCAGCTTTTCCAACAGCTAAATCTTTCTTTAATGCGTCAGCCGTTACATAAGATTTGACTTGTTCAATATCCATTTTGTAGTTATCAGCCATCTTCTTGAACTCTTCTTCGGTTTCCTCGTCAGTAACCTCGATATTTTCTTCCTTTGCTATCTGTTCAAGAGCAAGTCTCAATTTGACCTGTTTTTCAGCCTGCTCACGGTATGTTTTTCTCAAAGTTTCCATATCCGAGCCTGTATACTGAAGATACATATCCAAACTAATGCCCTGCTGAGCAAGTCTCTGTGACATATCCTGAATCATTTCCTCAACTCTGTTTTCATACATAACCTCAGGAATTTCACCCTCAATATTATCGATGATCTGATCGAACAGTGCACCCTCTACTTCAGAATCAGCCTTCTTCTCTTCTGCTTCCTCAAGCTTCTTCCTAACGTCATCTTTTAGCTGATCTACAGTGTCAAACTCAGTTGTATCTTTGACGAAATCGTCATCAAGTTCAGGTAACTCCTTAGCCTTTATTTCATGGAGTTTGATTTTAAATACAGCGTCTTTGCCCGCTAATTCCTCAGCGCCATATTCTTCTGGGAAAGTCACGTTTATATCAAATTCATCACCAATGCTGTGACCGCATACTTGCTCCTCAAATCCTGGAATAAACTGTCCGCTGCCCAGTGAAAGAGTAAACTTTTCTGCCTTTCCTCCCTCAAACGGTACTCCGTCTTTGTAACCGTCAAAGTCTATTACAACATCGTCTCCGTTTTGGCAAGGTCTATTGTCAACGTCAATTATTCTCATGCCCTTTTGTCTTAAATTATCTATATCCTTATCAATGTCCTCATCAGTTACAGCTTTGACATTCTTAGTTGCGGTTAATCCCTTATAGTTTTCAATCTTGACCTCAGGCTTTGTTATGCAAGTGACTTTGATCTCAAGACCTTTCTCTTTATCGACAGAAACTACCTCTACATCAGGTCTTGTAACAAGCTCAAATCCTGCCTCTGCTACCGCTGTATCAACCTCTCCCGGTACTAAAGCGTTTACAGCGTCCTCATAGAAAACGCCCTCGCCGTATTCCTTTTCAATGATCTTTCTTGTTGCCTTGCCTTTTCTAAATCCGGGAACAGAAATGTTCTTCTTTTTAGACTGATATGCCTTTTCAACAGCAGCTTCAAAAGCTTCTGCTGAAATCTCTATCTCCAACTCATGTTTATTTGTCTCTACTTCCTTATTTGACTTTAAACTCATACTGACATCCTCCAAATTTTTAAAATATCTCGAATATTATATCACATCATCAATTATATTTCAAGGCAAATTTGTAAAAATTTAATCAAATACGATGTCAGTAATATCCAGAGGATCAAACTCAAGATAATCACTTGACACTAACCTGTACAAAATATCATCGACAATACCGTCTATAGCATAATTCACAGCATTTCCGTGAATATGGCCGTAAAAGCATTTTTTAATATTATACTTTTCAATAACCTCAAGAATTTCACAGTTTTTGTCGTTTGCATAAATCGGCGGATAGTGCAGAAATACGACAGGCTTCAAATCTTCCTTTAAAGCAGACTGAATAGACATCTCAAGTCTTCCGGCTTCTCTTAAAAGCACCTTTTTATCTGCTGCAACTCCATTTTCATTTATCCAGCCTCGAGTACCGCAAATTCCAATATCGCCGTATTTGTAATGATTATTATTCAAAATTGAAAAGGTCTTAAAATTGTTATCTTCAAAAAACCTGTCCATTTTTGTTTTGGTTTCCCACCAATAATCGTGATTGCCTTTAAGCAATATTTTATTGCCATTTAAATTCTCTACAAACTTAAAATCAGGAATTGCCTCGCTCAAACTTATTGCCCAGGAAAAATCACCGGGTAACACAACGGTATCATCAGGCTTAATTTTTTTTTGCCAATTTTCTGCCAAGCGATCCTGATAATTATCCCAGCCTTTAAAAATATCCATAGGCTTGTTCGCACCAAAGGATAAATGAAGATCTCCGATAGTAAAAAGTGCCAATACTAATCCTCCAAATTTCCAAAAACTTCTGTATAAAATTTCGATATATGCTTATAATAATTTTGCAAGACTAATCTTGCGAAAGGAGATTTTATTATGCAAAATCATAAAATCCAAGGAATTAACTGCGATGTTTCAAGCTGTGTTTACAACAGAGACAACTGCGAATGTGTAGCAGGAAAAGTAGACATTTGCTGTTGCTGCGACAAGCCGGACTGTTGTGATGAAACAATTTGCAGAACATTTAAGCCAAAGGGCTAAATTATAATCACAGAAAATCGTCTGTCTTAGTTGGCAGACGATTTACATATTAATGCTTATAATCCAAGAGATTTCAATACAAATTTCTTCATATCAGACTTTTCTATAGTATCGTTAAATCTGACATCCTTATTCTTAAGCTCAGCCAAAGACTTTGGAACTTCAAGTTTTGAAACCTCATAAAGTCTGTCAACAAGCTCGAATTCATCCATTGACGAATCAAACTCTCCGAGTGCTTCCAAAACGCTGTTAGAGAACTTATAAGGACTTGCGGTTGATGCAATAATTGTCTTTGTTGTATCACCTGTTTTTTCTCTGTAGTCCTCATAAACCTTTACCGCAACAGCAGTATGAGTATCACATACATATGAATGGTTATCATACTGCTCTTTTATACAAGACTTAGTCTGAGTATCATCACAAAAGCCCGCATAGAATTCTTCATTTAACACAGCCTTGACATCATCTGAAACCTCATATTTCCCGCAATCTGCAAGAGATGAAAACCACTCTCTTATCTGAACGTCATTTTCACCGCAAAGATGATAAAGAAGTCTCTCAAGATTTGAAGAAATAAGAATATCCATAGACGGAGAAATAGTTGTGTAGAATTTTCTGTTTCTGTCATAAACTCCTGTGTTGATAAAATCGGTAAGAACATTATTAGAATTAGAAGCACATATAAGCTTATTTACAGGTATTCCCATTTTCTTAGCATAATATGCAGCCAAAATATTACCGAAGTTTCCGGTTGGAACAACTATATTGATTTTTTCTCCGAGTTCGACCTTTCCGTTCTTTACAATCTGAGCATATGAAGAAACATAATAAATTATCTGCGGAGCAAGTCTTCCCCAGTTAATCGAGTTTGCAGACGAGAACATAAGTCCGTTCTTGCTAAGCTCATTTTCTACTTCACAGTCAGTGAAGATAGCTTTAACTCCATTTTGAGCATCATCAAAATTACCGTTTATAGCACATACAGCAACATTATTACCTTCCTGAGTTGTCATCTGCTTTTTCTGCATCTTAGACACTCCGTCAACAGGATAAAAGACCATGATCTGCGTGCCCTCAACGTTCTTAAAACCTTCAAGGGCAGCTTTACCCGTGTCTCCTGACGTTGCAACCAGAATAACGACCTTCTTATCCAGCTTGATTTTTTTTGATGATGTTGTAATAAGATACGGAAGTATCTGAAGTGCCATATCCTTAAAAGCACACGTCGGGCCGTGCCAAAGTTCAAGCATATACGTTCCGTCGAATAGTTGAGCAAGCTCGCATATATTTTCAGTGTCGAAATTCTTATCAGTATAAGCATTGTCAACGCAGTATCTAATTTCAGCGTCGTTGAAATCGGTAAGATACTTAGAAAATACAAAAGCTGCTCTGTCAGGGTAACTCATATCCCCCATAGATTTAATATCATCAAATGTAATTTGTGGGATCTCACTAGGAACAAACAGACCTCCGTCTTTTGAAATCCCCTGCGCAATAGCCTGTGCAGAAGTTACATTTACACTGCTGTCTCTGGTACTTTTATAATACATAAAAACCTCCTGAATTTATTTAAGCGTTATCTACTTATGACTGTTATCAAAAGCACTAACATAATACTTTACCTTCATAACCGCATTATCACTCACCTCTACCACTGCGACATCAAATCTGCACTTAGGAAGAAATGATAATGTGCTAAGAAACCTTTCTGCAGCATATATTATATGCTTACGCTTAGCCAACGTTATTGCCTCTTCACCCGAAGTCAAAGCATCATGCTTTCTGGTTTTAACTTCAACAAAGCAAACAGTATCGTTCTTTCTGGCTATTATGTCTATTTCTCCGCCTTTCACGGTAAAATTTCTCTTTAAAATTTCATATCCGCTTTTGACTAAATAATCACATACGGCCTGTTCGCCAATATTTCCTATTTCCCGGCTTTTCATTTGTTCAAAACCTTTTTTAAAAAGCTAGGTCTGTGAACCGGTGAAATGCCGTACTTTTCTATCATTTCATAGTGAAGCTTTGTTCCGTAGCCTTTGTGTTTAGAAAACTGATACTGCGGATATTTTTCATCTAACTGTTTCATATACCTGTCTCTTGCGACCTTTGCCAGAATTGAAGCGGCAGCTATTGACTGAGATTTTGCGTCGCCCTTAATTACAGTCTCGGCAGGTATATCAATATCTGGCAGCTTGTTACCGTCAATTAGTGCAAGCTGCGGCTCGATTTCTAGACCCTCAACCGCCCTTTTCATTGCAAGCATAGCCGCATTGAGAATGTTCAGAGTTTCAATCTCCTCAATGCTTGCTGTTGCAATACTATACGCTTTTGCTCTCTCTGTAATTATATCAAAAAGAGCTTCCCTTTTCTTTTCGCTCAGCTTCTTTGAATCATTAATACCCTCAATAACAGTATCATCATCAAAGATAACGGCAGCTGCATATACATCTCCTGCTAGAGGACCTCTGCCAGCTTCATCAACGCCGCAGATAACTCTGCCGTTCCTTAAATTTTTGTCAAATTCATATAATCCCATAATATTACCCTATTTTATATCATTTGGAGTTTCAATCGACAAACGCCCCAGTTTTCCGCCTCTGAATTCATCAACAACTGTCACAGATGCTCTCTCAGTATTTATCTCTCCGCCTGAAATCAAAAAGCCTCGTTTTTTCCCTATTCTTTCAAGAATTTCAAAACCAACTGTGCAATCGCTCATAGATATTTCATCATTATGAATATCATCAAGGCTTATATTATATCTTTCGATAATGTTTTCCGGATAATTCTCATACAAAAACTGCAGCAGCCTGCAAGCAAGATATTCCAAATCCATTATGTCATCTTTAACAGCACCCGTAAAGGCAAGATGCTCACCGACAGTTTTATCCTCAAACTTAGGCCACAAAACTCCTGGCATATCCAAAAGTTCAATATCATTACCTATTGAAACCCACTGTTTGCCTCTTGTTACTCCGGGTCTGTCCTCAACTTTTGCTCTTTTAGAACCTGCAAGTCTATTAATGAATGAAGATTTCCCCACGTTTGGAATACCGACAATCATAATTCTAACAGGTCTGCCGACCATACCTTTGCTGTTCCAGACCTCTATCTGATCTTTTAATAACTCTTTAAGTGCAGGAATAAACCTGTTTACACCCTTGCCGCTTCTGCAATCCATTGCAAGAGCTTTAATACCTTTTCTTTTATAGAAGTCCAGCCACTTAGATGTAATAGTTTCGTCAGCAGCATCGCACTTATTAAGAATTACAAGTCTGGGCTTTGAACCAACAAGTCTGTCCATTTCAGGATTTCTGCTTGATATGGGAATTCTGGCATCAGTCATCTCAACAACAGCATCTACAAGCCTTAAATTAGACTGCATAAGACGGCGTGTTTTCGCCATATGTCCGGGAAACCAGGATATTGGAACTGCTTTTGCACTTTTTTCTTCCGTAATATTATCTTTTGCTTGTATGGCTATCATTCCTTTAATAATTTATTTTTTCCTATCTAAATGATTTCAATTGTAATCAAATTATTTTCTATGTCAACCGCATATTTTAACTTCTTATTATTTGTAAAATTAATTGTTACCGCTCTATCTTGAGCACATAAGTCAGGACTTAATTCTACTTCAAAATGTTTAAAATTTATATCAATAACTTTTTCATTCTTAAAATGAGAGTTAGCATAATCAGTAAATTCATTTTCTTCATATGTATGCGTATCATCGTTATTAATATACACGCTATGGTTATCCTGTACAACTAATGTGTTAGTCTTCATAACAATTTTTGTAGTCGCTGACTTTTCAAATTTATTTATTTTGACTGATAGTTTATTCTTATTTATTGATACAAAATTACCATTTACATATAAATTATTAAACTCTTCGTTTATTTGCTTTGGCAAGCGATAAAATGTATTATATGGCTTGTTATTTAGAAATGACTCTACTAAAACATATAACCCATAAAAGTCATTAGATTCAGCGTCACATATTTCGTCTATATTGCAATTTAACCAAGACTCTACTGTATTAATGCTTGATAATGCCGGTTTGATTTTATCTCTGTCAGTTACATGATTTAAAAGTAATTTTGTCATTTCATAAATATCACAACTATTAGATATAAAATGAAAATCATCAATTAAAGATGATCCATATTTATTTACATCCAAACCATATTTTATAAAAACTTCTAATAATGGGTAAAAATCCGGATTATTTTGCAGTGTGGAAAAAATACAAGACGTAAAAAAGGTTGACCAATGAATATTGTTATCAAAGTCCAAATCAGGTTCATCATCCTCTAACGCATTGGGATCTGCACCGTTTTTGAATAGCTCCTCGACTTTGTTTATGTCAATAATTTCACTATTCATCAATGCTAATATTTCATTTTCTAATTTACCTAGTGCCATAATTATTACCTCATTTTTTCGAGTTTATTTTGAAAAAATACCTTACTTAGACACTTTTATATTTAAACAAATCCTTATTTAACCCTTCCAAACCTATCAAACGGATAAATTCTGAAAACTGCTTTTCCCAATACATCATCAAGCGGAATACATCCGACAAGTAAATTCCTGCTGTCTGTAGAATTATTCCTGTTATCTCCCATAACAAAAATAGTATCTTTCGGTACAACTAGAGGATATGTGTTCCCACCGTCATTTCTTGCAGTCGGCTCGTATATATAAGGTTCATCTAAGACCTTTCCGTCAACAGTTACAGTATGTTTATCAAAATCGATGTCCACAGTCTGACCTTCGGTTGCTATAACTCTCTTTATAATAGTTTTGTTAAGACCTGTACTGTTAACAACTACTATATCTCCCTGATCCGGAGTGTAAAAAAGGTGTGCGATAACAAGCCGCTGCCCGTCCTCAAGTGTCGGAAACATAGAGCTTCCTTCGACAATTACAATTCTGAAAACAAATGTAAACACCAGTATCACTATGAAAATTGAAATAGCTATTGATTCAAGCCATTCCAAAACCTCATTACCTACTGACTTTTTTTCTTTAAATTTATTGTAATCTTCATTGCTGTAAATATCATTGCTGTTATTTTCCATTAATAGTACCTCTTTTTATAAAAATATATCTTAATTCTAACAAAAAAACATACAAAATTCAAGTACTTTTAAAAAGAAAAAGGAACAAAATTACTTTGCTCCTTTATAACAATTATTTTATTGCCTCTTTAACCTTAGCTGCCTTACCAACTCTGTTTCTCAGATAGTAAAGCTTAGCTCTGCGAACACGACCATGTCTTACAACTTCAACCTTTTCAACTATCGGTGAATGAAGCGGAAAAACTCTTTCAATCCCGCAGCCGTGAGCAACCCGACGAACTGTAAATGTTTCATTTATTCCGCCGTGCTTTTTAGCAATTACAGTTCCCTCAAAAATTTGAATTCTCGATTTGTCGCCTTCCTTGATCTTAACGTGTACCTTTACAGTATCTCCTATACTGAGTTCTGGAACGTCAGCTTTCAAGCTTGAATTTGAAATTAGTTTTAAAGCGTCCACTTTAAATACCTCCTATTTATTTTCAGACATTCATACATTTTGCTATACAAAACCAGAGGACTGTCCGCTTTAATGTCTTGCCATAACAAGCAGGCATTAACTCTCGTCGCTTTTAACGACGGTAAATCAAATGCTTATATATTATATCATAATGAAATATTAAATTCAAGATATTTCCTGAACTTTTTATTAAAAAATTGTGTATAGAAATATAGGCAAATTTCAGCAAAGAATTTCTGAAATTACAATATAAATCAAAGTCACTATTAGAGAAATATTAGCTATACCGCTGAACATCATATATACAATTACACAAATAGTCAATAGAACAAGTATTGAACGTATAACCTTATATGCTGAGTTCATATAAACAGACACCGAGTCCTCAAATATTAGTTTAAGAACACGTCCGCCGTCAAAATATTTATATGGCAGCAGATTAAAAAGTGCCAATATAAGGCTTGTATAAGCAAACTGAGTGAGAAATCTCCTGAATATAAAAAAACATAAGATATTAACTCCCGCACCGGCAAGAAGAACGCAAATTTCACTTTTCTTGTTATATAACCTGTCAGTATCGCTTATAAGCTTTATTCCTCCGCCATAAAGCATTATTGCACTTACCGGTATTGAAAAAATATGCATCATAATCATATGTCCGAACTCATGTATAAAACAACAGAGCAATGCAGTTGTAATAACAAAGCTGTTACCCCAAAAAAATAAAACTGCCAGAACTGCAAAGAAACTGAATGAAAGCTTTATTTTATAATCTTTAAGTGAAAATTCCAGCATAATAATCATACCTTAACTTTATAAAATCTTCTTATCAGGAAATTTAAAAAACGGATATTTATTTATATGCCGAAAGAATATTTTTATGAAAAAGTGCTCAGCACAAGCCAAGCACTATTATTTAATATTCTGGACCTTTGATCTTGAATACCATTCTCAGTATCCCTGAAAGAATTTTCGGCGGTTTGACCAATACTATTTTCATATGTACTCTCCTCTCAATGATAAGAATACTTTATAATATTCAGATAAGCCGTTTATTGTTACAATTATTGCAGTCTTGAGAAACACACGAGTAAAATGCCGCTTTTAAAAGTTATAACCGCACTATTATCGACAATTTCATTAGACACACCCAAAGGAAATTTATTAGTAAGAACTGCATTTTGCAACGGATACTTAACCCCATTTTCAAAAAGACCAGTAACCTTATCTGTTAAAGAAAATACAGACAGTGAATATCCAACACGTTGCTGAAACTCATAATTTCCGGGTTTTAGAGCCATAATTTCATTATTGAAATCCATAAGCCTTGCCGATACATTATTGCTCACAATAAAACTAAGCGTTTGAATATTAGCAATTGTATGGTCAAGACGTCCGCCGATTCCGCCTATAAGAGCTATTTCTTCAGCACCATTTTCAATAGCATATCTGGCAGCAGATATTGTATCTGTATCATCTTTTTCGACCTTCAGCTTTATAACCTCAACGTCGCTTGGAATATATCCAAGTGAATCAAAATCACCTATTGCAATATCAATATTAACTCCGGCATTTTTAAGAATTTTATATCCCTTGTCTGCAGCAATTATAAAATCGTATTGTTTAGATACAGAACAGAGCCATTCTTTATTATTAATTCCGCAGCCTCCTACTATCAAACACTTCTCCATAGTGCTCAATGCTCCCACTCTTTAAGACTTTTAGCTTCTTCAAACATTTTAACATAGCTTTCATGCCGTGACTTTGAAATGACACCTTTATTCACAGCATTAATTACCTCACATCCCGGTTCACTTATATGATAGCAGTTCTGAAATTTGCATTTACCTATGAAATCACTAAATTCTCTGAAACAGGAAGCAAGTTCATCTTTGAAAATAATATCATATTTATTTGTATCGAATGATGAAAAACCAGGTGTGTCTGCAATATATCCGCCTTCGGTCAATTTAAACAGCTCAACGCACCTTGTAGTATGCTTTCCCCGACCCAGCTTCTTGCTGACCTCTCCCGTATCCAAATTGAGACCGGGAAAAAGATTGTTAAGCAGACTGGATTTCCCAACACCGGTATTACCCGCAAATGCTGACAGCTTACCTTTAAGAAGCTCCTTTAATTCACTGCTTCCCTTACCTGTTGTATTGTCCGCAGAGAAAACTTTGACTCCGACCTTATTATAAATAGAAATAAGCTCGTTCGCACTTTTTTTGTCGATCTTTGTGAATACCACTACCGGCTCTATACCCTTGTATTCGGCAATAGCAATAAACTTATCTATTAAAAGCAAATTTGGCGAAGGTTCACAAACAGAATTGACCAGCACCAGATAATCAAGATTTGCAAGTTGTGGTCTTATGATAAAAGACCTCCTCTCAAAAACCTTTGTTATAACAGGTGTTTCTCCGTTCTTAATTTGAATCTCAACTCTATCTCCGCAAACAGGAGATAAATTACCATTTCTGAACGAGCCTTTAGCTTTGCACTCATATATAGCATCAGAGGCTTCTACAAAGTAGATGCCTCCGATAAGCTTTACAATTAATCCTTCTTTAATCATTCAATTAACCTGCATTATTAGTAGTCGTCAGACTCCACGAAGTCGTTTCAGATGAAGTTTCATCAGTAGACGTTGTAGTTTTCTGTTCAGGGGTTATCGACGTAAATGCACTTGAATTTGTTGATGATGCTGAATAAGTCTTTTCAGCAAAATTCACGTTGTATGATCCGTATAGTGCAGTATCGTCATCACGTTGTATTCTAATTGAAACTGTTTGTTCTCCTTGCCCAGTAACTGGTACGTTTATAGAGCCTCCTGCAACAGTTTCTGCATCACCCAGAGACTGCGTATTCTCTAAATTTCCATTTACATAAATCAAAAGCTTATAGCTTCCCCATGCTCCCACAGGAACGGAAACGTCTATATTCACAGTGTTAGATGCAGCTTTACCGGTTGAAACACCAATAGTTATTACAGTATCTTTGTCTACACTTGTGCCCTTTGATATAGACTGTGAAACGACCTTACCCTTATCGACTTCATCTGTATCGACATTTTCAACTTCGCATTTTAGCTTATTTTCTTCAAGCAAAGCCTTAGCATCGTCTTCAGTTCTTCCTACAAGCGAAGGAACCTTAACCTTAGTCTCAAGCGGACCGCTGCTTACAAACACCGTTACAGATGAACCTTGAGGAACCTCTTCATTTGTTTCAGGATTGGTTTTTATAACACGTCCCTCTACAATGTCATCATCATGGAGCAAGCTTTGCATAGGTACGAGGTTCAGACTTTCCAGCATAGATTTTGCAGCCTCATATGTCTGATTCTTCAAATCAGGTATAACAGATGTCTTAGGACCCTTTGAAACAGTTACCCTGATTTCCGAACCCTCTTTCTTAATCGTACCCTGAGGAATATCCTGCTCATATATTATATCCTTTGCATATTCTTCATTGAATTCAGAATCAATGATAAATATAAGTTTTTCACCGTATTCATTTTTAGCGTCTATAATAGATTGACCGATAAAGTTCGGAATTTCCACTTTATTTGTGTTACTTCCAAAAGCATCGGACTTTATTACCATAAACAAAATTACAACTGCTGCAATTATTACAACCGCTACGGTAACAGCCGACAATATCGGAACAACATACGAACGCTTTCTTACCGGCTCTTCATCTTCGTCATCATAATAATCTTCATGGTAATTATTATAGGTTTCCGGAGGAAGGTTGGGATCTACATCAATTATATCATCGCTGTCCGAGTTGCTTTCATCCTTTTTTACAGGGTTGAAAAAGATAGTCGATTCACTGGATTTGTGGGCATCAACCTCATTCATATTCTTATATCCGAATATTATATCAGGATTGTGCTTAAATGCTTCAATATCCTTCATCATTTCAGAAGCAGACTGGTACCTTCTTGACGGATTTCTCTCCATAGCGTGATAAACTATTTCCTCTAAAGGCTCTGGAATGGTACTTATTATCTCTCTAGGATTTTTTGCATTCTCCTGCATATGCATAAGTGCAACAGCTACAGGATTTTCAGCATCAAACGGTTTTTTACCCGTAAGCATTTCATAAAGCATAACGCCAACAGAGTATATATCGCTTTTTTCGTCGGTAATATCGCCTCTTGCCTGCTCAGGCGATATGTAATGAACCGAACCGATAGTCTTATCGGAAAGAGTTTTGCCGTCTGATCTAGAAAAACGTGCAATTCCGAAATCCATTACCTTTATAGTACCGTCAGAAAACAGCATAATATTCTGAGGCTTTATGTCCCTATGAACAATGCCTCTGTCATGAGCATGCTGAAGAGCTCTCAGAACCTGCGTAATAAAGTGAACAGCATCTCTCCATCTCAAAACGCCCTGCTGTTCTATGAACTCCTTTAAGGTTATGCCGTCAATATACTCCATTACTATATACTGGATCTCGTCGGAAAAACCAACGTCATAAATCTTAACAATATTAGGGTGTGAAAGAACAGCAATTGCTTTGCTCTCGTTTCGGAACCTTCTTAAAAACTCTTCATTCTCAGAAAACTCATTTTTCAGAATCTTAACGGCTACAGTTCTGTCCTCCATAATATCGACAGCTTTATAAACATCGGCCATTCCTCCGATACCGATAAGCTCGGTAATTTCATACCTTCCGTCAAGCTTTTTTCCTATATAAGCATCCAAAACATTTTCCTCCCTTATCACTAATTCTTGATAATTGCAACTGTAATATTGTCCTTACCGCCTTTTTCATTTGCATAATTGATCAAATCATCAAGTGAACTCTCAAGTTCTTTATTGTAAACATAACTGTAGATGAGTTCATCACTGCAATAGTTGGTAAGTCCGTCTGAACAAATAAGAATTACTGAATTTTGCTTAAGTTCTACTTCAAAATAATCCGGTTCCAAATCTGGCTCAGTACCTATGGCCTTAGTTATAATATGACTCATTTCGTGATTGTTTTTATCGTCCTTCTCTATTTTTCCCTGTTCGTAGAGAATTTCCACAATAGTGTGGTCATTTGTTATCTGACTGATTCCGTTCTCATCCAGAAGATAAGCACGGCTGTCTCCGACGCTTGCAATATAAGCCTTATCTTTATTTATTATTGCACCAACGCAGGTAGTTCCCATTCCCTTTTTGTCTTCATCCTCTTTAGACTTCTCATATACCAGAGTGTTTGCAGCCGTCAAAGAAGTTATCATCGTATTTCTTATGCTGTTATCATCGGCATCGCTTCGGTAATTTAAAAGCAATCTATCAAACACAGCATTTGCTGCAAGCTCACTGGCAATTGCACCTGACTGAGCGCCTCCCATTCCGTCGCAAACAACGGCAGCAACCGTTTCGTCATCAATTATTTTAGCACAAAATCTGTCCTGATTTTCTTTCCTTGTCATGCCTACATCGCTTTTTGCAACTACAAACAAGTTCGCTCACCCTCTCTCTATATCTCATACTCACGCCTAAGCTGACCGCAGGCTGCGTCAATATCCAAACCGAGTGTTCTGCGCACCGTAGCATTAACACCCAGTTTTATGAGCATATCACGAAACCTAACAGCAGATTTTCTGTCTGACGTAAACTCACGTTCTTTTATCTTATTTACAGGTATTATATTCACATGGCTTTGCATACCCCGCAAAAGCCTTGATAGCTGTTCTGCCTGTTCCCTTGAATCATTTACGCCGTCAATAAGCGCATACTCAAAAGATATACGTCTTCCTGTTTTATTTAAGTAGTATCTGCAGGCAGCTATAAGCTCGTTTATATTATATTTATTATTAACAGGCATTATTTCACTTCTCTTGACATCATTAGTTGCATGAAGAGAAACCGAAAGAGTAAGCCCGTAATTTTTATCAGCTAACTCGTAAATTTTGGGAACAATTCCGCAGGTTGAAAGAGAAACATGGCGAAGGCTCATATTATTGCCACCCTTATCGCTCAATATCTCCAGAAACCTTGTGACGTTTTCAAAATTATCAAGAGGCTCTCCTATTCCCATTAAAACAATACTGGAAACTTTTATATCAGAATCCCTTTCTGTTTCATAAAGCTGAAGAAGTATCTCCGACGGTTCAAGGTTTCTCTTAAAGCCTGCAATGGTAGATGCACAGAACTGACAACCCATTTTACATCCCACCTGTGTGGAAACACAAAGACTGTATCCGTGATTGTATTCCATAAGAACTGTTTCAATGTGATTGCCGTCCGAAAGTTCATATAGATATTTTACAGTATTGTCTATGTTTGACGCAAGTCTTTTTGAAATAATTAGTGATTTTATACAAAAAACATTGGATAATTTATCCCTAAACTGTGCAGATAAATTGCTCATTTTGTCGAAATTTCTGACTCGTTTTACATGAAGCCACTGCCAGATTTGTTTTGCTCTGAACTTTTTTTCACCAAGTAGTAAAATTTCTTCTTCAAGTTCTTCAAAGCTGAGCGATAATATATCAATTTTTTCATTATTTTTTTCTGTCATTCTAATTTCTATATTACCTTTTCTTTATTAATTTTGCAATAAAAAATCCGTCGCTGTTAAACATTTTCGGAGTTACAGTTATCTTGTATTCACCGTCACTGATATTTGAAAATCTGCTTATACTTCCCTTATCAAAATCAGTGTGATTCTCCAAAAACCAATCAATAATATCATCATTTTCTGCTCTTGACAGAGTACAGGTCGAATAAACCAAGACTCCGCCCTTTTTCAAATATCCTGATGAAACATCAAGTATCTTTTTCTGTATATCTTTAAGATTATCAAAATCAGTTGGATTTTTATACTTTATCTCCGGCTTGCGTCTAATAACGCCCAATCCTGAACACGGTACATCACATAAAACCTTATCCGCTATTCCAATTTTATCAGAATGTAAAGTAGCATCATTAGTCATTGCTTCAATTATATCAATCCCAAGCCTTTTTGCACCGCTTTCTATCAACCTAACACGTTGCTCGTGCAAATCACAGGCAATTACCCTACCTTGATTATTCATGATCTCCGAAATAGTAAATGCTTTTCCTCCCGGAGCTGAACACACATCCAAAACAATCTCATCAGGCTTTGGGTCTAAAACCTCACAGCAAATCTGACTTGATATATCCTGTATATGAAATATTCCTTTGGTGTATAAATCTAAACTGCTAATTTCACCGACGTTAAACAATTCAACGCAATTATTGACCTCATTTCTGATTTTCACCTCAATACCCGATGCTCTAATGTCGTTAACAATCTCTTCAGCAGGCTTTTTCAAAACATTAAGTCTAGCTGTAACAGGAGGAGTAACAACAGAGCTTTCAAGCATATCAAGTGCCAAATACTCACCGTATTCGCCTATCCATTTTTCAATCAACCATTCGGGACAGGAATACTTAACTGATAAATTACTTATTTTATCGTCAAACTTGGGAATTGTCTTGCCGTCTCTCAAAAATGCTCTGAGTACTCCGTTTACATAACCGCCAAGAGACAGGTTTTTAGATTGTTTTGCAAGCTTAACACTTTCAAAAACAGCCGCTCTGTCAGGTACAGAATCCATATAAAGAATCTGATAAACAGCCATTCTTAAAATCTGCAAAACATCGCTTGACAATTTCTCAACAGGTCTTTTTGAATACTTATTTATAACTGCATCAAGAGTTATTTTTCTTTCAATTACTCCGTAGAACAAATTAGCGGCAAATTTCTTATCCTGCAGTGACAAACCGCTTTTCATCAACGCATTATCAAGTAATATATTAGAATAAGATGAATTTTCAAAAAAGTCTTTAAGAAGGTATTTAGTAAATTTTCTAGCGTTTGGCATCAGTTTCTCCTGTTACCGCCGAACACGATCAGTACTAATCTTAAAAGAGTTGCTATCGACGAAATCAAAGCAGCTACATATGTCAGTGCAGCGGCGGACAATACCTTTCTCGCCATAGGGATTTCATCATCATACAAAATCAAATCTGTTTCAAGTGTTTTCAGTGCCCTTGAACTTGCGTTAAACTCAACAGGTAATGTGACAAGCTGAAATACAGTAGCAACAGCAAAAAGACATATTCCGATAACAGCAATGGTAAATCCTATGTTGTTTCCCTGAGTAACCCTATACATATTTGAAATAATAAGACCAACGATTATAAAAAGGATCGCCATTCTTGAACTGAAATTTGTAATAGGAACCATAGCTGTCCTTAACTTTACAGGAGCATACCCTTCAGCGTGCTGAACAGCGTGACCGCATTCATGAGCCGCAACACCTATCGCCGCTACTGACGTACTGTTATCAACAGCATCAGAAAGCCTTATTGTATTGGATTTCGGATCATAGTGGTCGGTTAGATTACCTCTTATATGCTCTATCTTAGTATCATAAAGTCCGTTGGCATCTAATATTCGCCTTGCAACGTCTCTGCCTGTCAACCCTCTTGCATTGCTTACATCTGAAAACCTTTTGTATGTTGAATTCACCTTAAACTGTGCATAAAGTGAAAGCAAAAGCGGCGGAATCAAAATTAGCATTGTCCAGTCATAATAATAAAAAAACATATTTTCCTCCTTATAATTATATAAATCAGTAATTAATTATCTATCGTAAAGTATCAATTATTAAGCATTGTTCCTCTTGCAATCGGTTTACCTCTCAAATAGTCCTCAGATTTCATTCTTCTTGAACCCTCTGCCTGTACTTCAATAAATCTAATACTTCCGTCAATACAAGCTACTGTAAAGTTCTTTTCATCAACTACCTCGCCCGGCAAGGCATTTGGATTTGTATTAGATACAATTTCCGAGCGGTAAACCTTCAGACGTTTTCCGTTTATTGAAGTCACAGCACACGGCCAGTCAGATAGTCCGCATATTTTTTTGTGTACCTCCCTCGCAGGACTGTTAAAATCTATCTTAGATAAATCCTTAGAAAGCATCTGCGCATAAGTAGCCTTTGAATCGTCCTGCTTTTTTGGAATTATCTCGCCCTTTTGAAAGGCGTCGATTGTTTTCAGTAAAAGCTCCGCTCCCATTAAAGACAATCTTTCAAAAAGCTCGGAAGCCGTTTCGTTTTCACCAATTTCAGTCTTTTCAGACAGAAGAATGTCTCCTGTATCAAGACCTTCATTCATAAGCATAGTTGTTATGCCTGTTTCCTTCTCCCCGTTTATAACCGCCCACTGAATCGGAGCAGCTCCTCTGTACTTTGGGAGCAAAGAGCCGTGAACATTTACGCATCCAAGCTTCGGAATATCCAGTACCTCTTTAGGAAGGATTTTTCCATATGCTGCTACAACTATTATATCAGGATTTATGTTATTTATTATTTTTAGATATTCGTCTGCGTCTTTTTTTAGGCTGACTGGCTGATACACAGCTATTCCATTCTGCTCAGCCAAGACCTTTACCGGCGGCGGAGAAAGCTTATGACCTCTACCCTTAGGCTTATCTGGCTGAGTAAAAACAGCCAAAACAGAATGTTTTGAGTCTATAAGCGCTTTCAAAACAGGAACAGCAAAATCAGGCGTACCCATAAAAATTATATTCATTTTGAGCTTTCTTCCTCTACATCAACAAATTCTTCAACTAAGCTTGTAAAAAGCTTACCTTCTAAGTGGTCGCACTCATGCTGAACGCACCTTGCAAAGAGATCCTCGACCTCTTTTTCATACCAGTTGCCGTGTCTGTCCTGAGCCTTGAATTTAACTTTCTGAGCCCTTGTAACATAACCCCATTCGCCCGGACAAGAAAGACATCCTTCAACTCCGTACTGAGTTCCCGAGGTCTCTATGATCTCAGGATTAATAAGCTCATACAATCCCTCTCCGACATCTATGACAACCGCTCTTCTCAGTATACCAACCTGCGGTGCTGCAAGTCCTGCTCCGTCAGCTTTTTTTAGTGTTTCAGCCATATCGTCGAGCAAGATCCACAGCTTTTCGTCAAATTTCTCAACAGGTCTGCAAACCTTGGACAATGCTTCATCTCTCTTATTTAAGATAGTTCTTATCGCCATTATTTATTACCATTATCCTTTCTTTTTTAAAAGGTATATTAAAAACCAATATCTCCGTTAATATCGGCATATATTCTTACATTTGAAAATGACTTATGCTTCATAGCCTCTTTGAGTGATATGCTCATAAGCTCTCTAAAATGCTTTTCATTCTTGCATTTTATTATTATTCGGTATCTGTATCTGTTATTTATTTTCCCTACAGTAAATTGTGAAGGTCCCAAAACTCTCAGGGGAAATTTATAAGAAAGCATATTTATATTTTTCTTTAAAATATCAATAAATGTATTAGATGCCTTTTGAGCCTGAACATCAATAGGAGAATTTATTCCAACAACACATATATCGCAAAAAGGAGGATAAACAAGCGCTTTTCTCAAAGCAATTTCCTGAGCGTAAAACTCTTTGTAATTCTGTTGAGATGCAAGCTCTAAAACATAATGCTCAGGCACAAATGTCTGAATAAAAGCAACACCCTGTTTTTTACCTCTTCCCGATCTTCCAACCACCTGTGTCAAAAGTGAAAAGGTTCTCTCATAGCTGTTAAAGTTACCCGCAAACAGCGCCTTATCAAGCGACAAAACGCCTACAAGCGTTACATTAGGAAAATCAAGACCCTTAGCTATCATCTGTGTTCCCAGCATTATATCATATTTTCCCTTGCCGAACGCCTTAAAGTTATTCTCATATGCAAATCTTGAATATGTTGTATCTGCATCCATTCTTAGAACACGAGCGTCAGGAAACAGTCTTTGAACCTCGTTCTCAACTCTCTGAGTTCCCACACCTGACATTTTAAGATGATTTCCGTGACAGTCAGGACATTCGTTATTATATCCCATAGAATATCCGCAGTAATGACACATAAGACGATTGTTCTTTTTATGATATGTCAGCGGAATATTACAATTCGGACACTCAATAGGTTTTTTGCAGTCCAAGCATGTGGCAGTTGTGTTAAATCCTCTCCTGTTTAAAAGCAAGATACTCTGCTCGTTTCTCTCCAATCGCTCTTCAATACCTCTTATAAGCTCTCTACTGAAAAGGCTGTCATTTCCGTCTTGCTCTTCAGCTTGCATATCAACGATAACTACTTTCGGAAGTTCAGCATTTGAATATCTTTCATCAAGCTCGAAAAGGTGATAGCGTCCGATTTTAGCAAAATAATAGCTCTCAAGCGATGGGGTAGCTGATGCCATAACAAGTGTAGAATTATTATATCCGCATCTCTGAATCGCAATATCCCTTGCATGGTATCTTGGCGTTGAGTCGGATTTATAGGTTTGTTCACCTTCCTCATCCATTATTATCAAGCCTATATTTTTAAGCGGTGCAAATACAGCACTTCTTGTTCCTATAACAATTTTTGAACTTCCGCTTTTGATCCTTTTAAACTCATCAACCCTTTGCCCCAAAGACAGACTTGAATGAATTACAGCAACAATATCGCCAAAACAGCTTTTGAACTGACCAACCATCTGCGGCGTCAGAGAAATCTCCGGAACAAGCATTATCGCAGTTTTACCTGCTTTAATAGTATGCTCAATAAGCTTTAAAAAAACAGATGTTTTTCCGCTTCCGGTAACTCCATAAAGCAAAGCTCCCGACGGCTTATTGCTGTCTATAATATCTCTGATTCCGTTGTAAACATTTTTCTGACTTCTGGATAAAACAATATCGTCAAGAGACCTTTTAACAACATTTGAAGATTTTACAGGTCTTAAAACCTCATAGTCATACTGCGTCAGAACACGTTTTTCAGTCAACCTCTTTATAATTGTCGGGGTAACATTAACAAGATAGCATATCTCTTTTACTGACGCACTTTCACATTCCTGCAAAAGATTGACCACAATATTCTGCTTTGGAGTTAAGTCAACACAAATCTCACCTGAAAGATATTCAGGTGTAAACTTTACCATCTTTACTGTTTCATCGCCGACACGTCTTTTAACGCTGTCGACCTCCTCTAAAACGCCCTTATCTAAAAGAGAATCTATTATTTTCTGCTTGGATCGGCTTTCAGTCTGCTGAGAAAGAATTTTATCAAATTCTTTTTCTGTTTTTGCCGATAATAAGGCATTTACAAGATTCTGCTCGTCACCTGTCAGAGTAACATCGATCTGAGCATTTACAAGCCTGTATTTTTTTACAATATTATAACTGAATCCCGTTGGCACTACACATTTGTACGCTTCAAAGAGGGTACAGAATGTATTTTCATGGAGCCAGAAAATTATTTTTAACATTTCCTCGGAAATTAAAGGCTCACTGTCAATAACACTGTGCATCAGCTTTAAATCGGGATTATAGCTGTCCCTTTCATAAATTCGTGTAATAAATCCGATTCTGCGGCGGTTTCCCTTTCCGAAAGGAACTATCACTCTGCAGCCCGGCTTAGCCGCTGAGGAAAATGTACTAGGCACAGCGTAGCTGTATTCAGTATCAAAACTATATGCCGTACTGCTGACAGCTACCTTTGCAACAAGATATTTTCCCAGCACACCTCTCACCTCATGCAATTAATGATTCAAACTCGGATCCTCAATGATTTTGTAATCTCCTCTTGCAAACTCCTCAATTGCAGTATTTACCGGTTTTTCCTCTAAAACTATCTTTTCACTGCAAGCATCGTCAGAAAGCTGTCTTGCCCTTTTAGCAACAGCTATAACTAGTGAGTAGTAGCTCTCGTTGTTCTTTAAAATCTGTGATATTGCCGGTCTAAGCATTTTCAAGTACCTCTCCTATCATATTTTTATTATTATCAATAGTAAGCTTTGAAGCCGTAAGTATAGCTTCTAAATCTTTTATAGACACTTCCAACTCGTCATTCATCATAACATAATCATAATTATATGACCTTTTTATTTCATCAACCGCTTCGCTTATGCGCTTTTCAATTACATCCGGCTTCTCGGTCCCACGCTTATTCAGACGCCTTCTAAGCTCAGGAACAGAAGGCGGCAAAATAAAAATCAAAATAGCTTCGTTCATAGCTTTTTTAACCTGCATAGCACCGATTGTTTCTATTTCAAGTATAACATCTATACCCTGTTCCAGTTTGTCAATGACCTTTTTCTTTGGCGTTCCATAATAATGACCGCAATACTGCGTGTATTCAAGCATGCCGCCGTTATCAATTTCACGCTTAAATTCTTCCTCAGTTATATAATAATAATTTACACCTTCAGTCTCACCGTCTCTGGGACTTCTGGTTGTAGCTGAAACAGAGAAAAATAAATTTTTATTATTCTTTAAAACCTCAGAAAGAATAGTTCCTTTTCCGCAGCCTGAAGGTGCAGAAATAACGAAAAGCTTTCCCTTAGTCATTATAATTTACCTCCGAGTTACTATCGACCCGCCCTGCAACTGTTTCAGGCTGTACTGCAGTCAGGATAACATGGTCGCTGTCCATAATAACCACTGCTCTTGTTTTTCTTCCATAGGTTGCGTCAATTAGAGTTCCCTTTGACTTCGCATCGCTTATCAGTCTTTTTATCGGTGCAGATTCAGGACTAACAATAGCTATAAGTCTTGACGCCGAAATCATATTTCCAAAGCCTATATTAATTAACTGCATAAGAATTATCCTCTACTTATTTCTATTCAATATTTTGTATCTGTTCTCTGATTTTCTCTATTTCAGATTTTAAATCGACTACCGTCTTAGTTACCGATAAATCCTGAGCTTTAGAGCCAATGGTATTTACCTCTCTATTCATCTCCTGAACAAGAAAATCAAGCTTTCTTCCTACAGGTTCGTTGCTGTTTATTAGTTCTCTAAACTGAGAAACATGACTATGTAATCTCACAGTTTCCTCGTCAACAGCTATTTTATCAGAGAATATAGCTACTTCTGTTAAAATCCTCTGCTCATCAATATTTTTATCCTCGAGAGTTTCTACAATCTTAGAATACAATCTGTCTTTGTAGTTTTCACTTATACTAGGCAAAATACTTTCTATCTCATTTGTTTTTTCCTCAATGAAGTTAAGTCTCGAGGAAATATCCTCATACATTTTCCCGCCTTCAATTTGCCGCATACTTATAAACTTATCCAATGCATTAGTGCAAATCTGACTTACTGCATTCCAGACAACCTCTTCATCGTCCTCAACCTTTTGTATTTTAAAAATGTCGGGAAATCTTGTTATACTTGCCAAAGACAAATCATCACTTAATTCAAGCTTCTTATTAGCTTCTCTAAGGGCATTTACATAACCCTGTGCAATATCCAGATTAACTTCAATTTCTTCCTCTGCACCTTCTGTTTTTGAGATAGAAACTGACACTTCAACCTTACCTCTTGAAACCCTTTTGCTCAATAAAGATTTTAGCTTTTCATCTAAATAGCTATAGCTTCTGGGAATCCTCGAACTAAACTCAAAGTATCTGTGATTTACCGAACGTATTTCAACCAAAATTTCATAACCGTCGACAATGCCCTGCTCACGTCCAAAGCCTGTCATGCTTTTTATCATAATAATCCTCCGATAATGCTTTATAAGTAAAAATTTATAAAAATATTATACCATTCAATGTATTTATAGGCAAGCAATTTTAACAATTTATTAACTTTTAAATCCCTAGATATATTGTTTAGTAAAACTAGTCATTCAAAGTTTTAATTATATCCAAAATACTATCCTTTACAGTTATATACGGATACTTTGAAAAATCATCTTCTGTCGTAGAGCCTGTCAGAACTCCTGCAAAATCTACACCTGCATTTTGTGCAGTTTCAGCGTCTATGTAGCTGTCACCGATATATAAAGTTTCCCTCTTGGAAACATTTAGACGGTCAAGCATAAGTAATAGTCCCTCTGGAGAAGGCTTGTGACTTTTTACGTCCTCTCCTCCGACTATTTCGTCTATGGGGTATGACCCTTCCCTTTCAAAGCTCTGCATAATTCTGTACCTGAACTTAGTAGACACTATTCCTACCTTTTTCCCTGCCTGCTTTAACACCTGAAGGACTGCAATAACATTAGGGTAAAATTCTGTGTTCTTTACCATATATTCATCAGCTAAACTTACATAATACTTATGCATTTCATCAACATTAACAGGCTTTTCACCTATGAGCAAACCTATAGAATCCTTAATTGTGTGACCTATAGTTGCAAATATCTCATCGTCATTAGGTATTCTATACCCATAATGCTCCAGACACTTTTTATAACAGGTAAATATACCCTTTGTGCTGTCAGCTAATGTCAAATCAAAATCAAAGATAAATGCATTATAACTTCCCATAAAACCTCCAACTAGATATAAAATGTCTAAATCAAGAGCAAGATGCCAGTGATAAGGTACAATAACCATTAAAATTACCTTTACACAACAAATAATGCGGGCAGCTTTAATAGCTGCCCTACAAATCTATTCAACAGTAACTGATTTAGCCAGGTTCCTAGGTTTATCAACATCATTTCCTTTAAGTACCGATGTATAATATGCAATAAGCTGCAGCGGTACTGCCGCAATCATTGGCATAAGCATATCATCAGTAGTAGGAAGTCCTATAACAAAATCAGCAGCATCTTCATCAATGCTCATAGACGAATGTGTTACAAGAATAACTTTTGCTCCCCTAGCCTTTACTTCTTTAACATTGCTTATAGTCTTATCAAAAAGCTCTCTCTGAGTGGCAACCGCAATTACAGGCATGCCATCGTTAATAAGTGAGATAGGACCGTGCTTGAGTTCTCCTGCCGCATACGCTTCAGAATGTATATAGGATATTTCCTTGAGCTTTAACGAACCCTCCATACTCAGTGCATAGTCAAGACCTCTGCCTATATAGAAAAGACTGTTAGTGCCAACAAGCTGAGAAGCGATATAGGATACTCCGTCTTTGTCTTTCAAAACATTCTCTATCTTATCAGGTATAGACTGAAGAACAGATACAAGACGTTTGCACTCGTCCTTTGTAATAATACCATTAGCATACGCAAGCTCAAACGCAAGCAGATAAAATACAGAAATCTGCACCATATATGCCTTAGTAGACGCAACGGAAATTTCAGGTCCGGCATGCGAATATACTACATAATCAGATTCTCTTGCAATTGAAGAACCCTTTACATTGACAATAGACATAGTTTTTGCACCTATTTTCCTTGCAAGCCTGAGAGATGCCAATGTATCCGCAGTTTCTCCAGATTGGGAAACCAAAATAACCAAATCCTTGTCAGTAAGAATAGGATCTCTGTATCTAAACTCAGAAGCCACGTCAACTGTTACGGGAATCCTAGCAAGCTTTTCAATAACATATTTGCCTACAGTACCGGCATACATAGCTGTTCCGCACGCAACAATAAATACACGATTAAAGCTGTTTAAAAGCTCCCTAGAAATACCCGACTCTGAAAAGTCAGGCATACCGTCAACTATTCTCGGAGAAATCGTCATTTTAACAGCATTTGGCTGCTCGTGGATCTCCTTTAGCATAAAATGTTCATATCCGCCCTTTTCAGCAGCCTCTAAATCCCAGTTAGCAGTTAAAAGTTCTTTTTGAATACTGGTTCCGTGAATATCGTAAAACCTAATATCGTCTGCTTTCAAAACTGCTATTTCATTTTCTTCAAGCAAATAATAATCCTTTGTATACTTTATTATAGCAGGTACATCAGAAGCAATGAAACTCTCTCCCTCACCTTTTCCGACAATGAGCGGAGAATCCTTTCTTACCGCAAAAATCTCATCAGGAAAATCCTTAAAAAGGATTCCCAATGCATAGGAGCCCTCAATTTCCGACACAGCTTTTGCTATAGTTTCTCTTGGATTTCCGTTATAATAGTAATCTAACAGCTTGGCAACAGTCTCCGTATCTGTCTGGCTGCAAAACTCATAGCCTTTGCTCTCTAAAAAATCCTTTATACTCTTGTAATTTTCTATAATACCATTATGAACTATAGTTATATTTGCATTTCCGTGTGGGTGAGAATTAATGTCCGACGGCTCACCGTGAGTAGCCCATCTTGTATGACCTATCCCGCAAGTTCCCTTGAGCCAGCCCTCTTTATCCATTTTTTCTTCTAGTCCAGAAAGACGTCCTTTACTCTTCTTTGTTACTATCTCACCATTTTGAACTACCGCTACTCCGGCAGAGTCATATCCTCTGTATTCAAGCTTTGACAATGAGTCTAGCAATATTTTTGTACAGTCTTTTTTTCCAACATAGCCTACTATTCCGCACATATAAATACGTCTCCAATCATAATCTGTTTATGCAATATTTCTATACGTATATTATTGCAAATATATTTTCTAATATAATACCACAATCTTATGTATAAATCAAGTAAAAGGACTTTATTTTAAATTAGTTTTGTGGTATACTTTATCTAAACATATGACTGTTACATGAAAGAAGATGAATTTTAATGAGCATAAAAGAAGAATTTATGAATATATTTACAGAGAATATAAAGCGTGAAGGTGCAAAGGAACTTTTAGCCTACCTTACCGACGAAAAGAAATGTGATTTCTTCACTGCTCCTGCATCGACAAGATACCACGGAGCATATGAAGGCGGACTGGCAGAGCACAGCATAAATGTATACAAGTGCCTAAAGGATTACCTAAGCCGTGAAAAGATAAGAGAAGAATTCGGCTTATCATTCAGCGAAGAAACAATTGCAATAGTTGCACTGTTGCATGATGTGTGCAAAATAAACATTTACAAAACCAGTATGAGAAATGTTAAAGACGACAACGGACAGTGGACTAAAGTTCCTTATTATCAGTTTGATGATAAACTCCCCTACGGACACGGAGAGAAATCTGTCTATATGATAAGCGGATATATGCGACTTTCACGCGATGAAGCCTTTGCCATACGCTACCACATGGGATTTTCTGGAGAGGAAAACAAAACCACTGTCGGCAACGCACTTGATATGTTCCCTTTGGCATTGGCGCTTAATATTGCCGATATGGAGGCAACATTCTTAGTTGAGGGTAAAAACAAAACTACATATTAAATTTTGAGTCATAAACTCATTACTAACTACTAATAGTATAATCTATTACACAAAAAAGTCCCGAAAATCGGGACTTTTTTATTAGACAATTTATTAAGTTTTGCTATCACAACTCTTTAAATTACTTGATCATCTTTGCGAAGTTTTTTTAGAAATTCCTATTTTACAGCACTTTAAGATGTCTAAAACATCTTTGTACGCAACTTTTACGCAACCTCATAAAGATATCCATAAAAGTATTGTCTTAATTTTATACTCAACAATCTATTACGCAATTATATTTGAATCTAATCTAAAAAGTTACCTACTTTTGCAACTTCTTTTTGTTTTGTATCATCTAAAACATGTGTATATGAAATAGTTGTACTATAATTTGAGTGACCCATAATACTTTGTACAAAAAGTGGATCTAAGCCCTTTTCAAAGCAACGTGTTGCAAATGTGTGTCTAAACGCATGAGGATGGATGTGTTTTAACACTCTAGGTTCTCTGCCCTCCCTAGCAGCTAATTGTACTTCTTTTAAATTAATGTTTTTTACTACTTTTTCAATATCATGTACAATCACATATCTTGTCACAGGCGAACCCATTGTAGACGTAAATACTAAATTGCCAAGTTCAGGTTTTGCTCTCCATCTATTTCCTAAATCTTCTTTAATTTTATCTTGTTTTTTCTTCCATGATTTTAATAATTGTTCAGTTTCACCAAAGAATGGTATTGTTCTATAAGAGTTAATAGTTTTTGGAGAGGTAAGTTCTTCAATTTTTTTACCGTCTAAATATGCAGTAGTCATAGAACGATTAATATTAATATTTTTATTCTCCCAATCAATATCTTCCCATTGTAATCCAGAAAACTCACCTATTCTCATACCAGTTGATAAAAGAATTTTATATGCTTCATTGTAATAACTATTCTCAATTTCTTTTAAAAACACTTCTTGTTCCCACATAGAAAGTACCCTTCTTCGTTCTTTTGGCACAGTAGTATTTTTAACAGAAATATTAAAACAAGGATTACAACGAATAATATGATTTGCAATAGCACTATCAAAACACATTTTAAGAATACCTAATGCTTCCTTTATCGTTCGGTCTGTATATTCTCTATCGATCAGTTCATTAGTAGCCTTTTGAATATTGATTTGAGAAATATCTTCCACTTCTTTGTCACCTAAAATACTGCAATAAGTATTACGACATCTACGGTCATAATTTTTTCTGCTTACATCACTTTTTAGTTGTGGTGCTTTACATTTTTGAAACCATTCGGTATACCACTCATTTAGAGTAACATGGGGTCTAATGTTTTTTTCGTCTCTTAAAACTTTTGATTTTTCTATTTCAAATTTTTTCTTCAGCTTAGATAAATTCATATCATATAAATCTATCTTTACACCATTAATTACCGCTCTTGCTTCATACCTCCCATCTTTCCTTTGACAAAATCCTTTTCCTAATTCTTTACCTTTTAAGCTTTTTCCCATAATTTATTTCTCCCTTCAAATAAATTACAGTATCAACTTACACATACATAATACTATATTTCTACTTAAAAATCAAGTTTCTGTCTTGTTATTATATTTTTATTTGATACTTCGCACATTTGGTTAAATATTCATCAAATAACTTTTTATTAACATATAATCGGTTACCTAAGCGAATAGTAAAACTACTAGTCGGTCTTTTAAGAATTTCCCTAATCTTCGTTTCTCCCCACCCAGTATACTCACAAACTTCTTTTACACTCATAAGAACTTTTTCCATATATATTCTCCTTTTATTTTTCTGCAAACAGGAAATGTGAACTTCCTGTTTATTCTGAAATTGTCATATGCACACTTTTTAATAAGTTATAAATTTATAATCCTATAAATTCTTTATAAGTTTGTTCTGTTCTGCGGTCATTCTATTTTTTTTAAAAAATCTAGCATAAATTTTTATAATCACTCCTTTGTATTTAACAAAATTTATCACTTCTTTTATTATAT
>CANPWR010000004.1 GCA_947584825.1 uncultured Clostridia bacterium
AAGGTAGAGGGCTACACACCGGAGGGCAAGGACATTACAAACGTAGTAGTAGGAAAGGTTTTATCGGTTGTTCCGCATGAAGATTCCGATCACCTCGTTGTGTGTCAGGTTGATGTGGGAAATGATCAGCTTCAGATAGTAACAGGAGCTCAAAATGTAAATGCTGGGGACTATGTACCTGTAGCTTTGAATAACTCAACGGTCTTACATGACGGTAAGCCTGTCAAGATCAAAAATGGAAAACTCAGAGGCGTTGAAAGTAACGGAATGTTGTGCTCTCTTGATGAATTGGGACTTACAACGCATGATTTTCCTTATGCAATTGAAGACGGAATTTTTATTTTGGGTGACGATTGTGATAAAACTCTGGGTAAAGATATAAAAGAGGCAATAGGCTTTAACGATACAACGGTTGAGTTTGAAATAACTTCAAACAGACCTGATTGTCTGTCTGTTCTCGGTCTTGCAAGAGAAGCTGCCGCTACCTATGGGATAAAAAGAACGCTCAAAGAACCTTCCTACAAGGGAATAGACGGCAACATTGAAGACGAGCTTTCAGTTGAGATTAAAAATCCTAAGCTTTGTTCAAGATATATTGCAGGAATAGTAAAGAATGTTAAAATTGAGCCTTCGCCCAGATGGATGAGAGAAAGACTTCGTGCAAGCGGAGTACGCCCAATTAACAATTTTGTTGATATTACAAACTATGTTATGCTTGAATACGGTCAGCCTATGCACGCATTTGATTTGAGGTATGTGAATGGAAGCAGTATAATAATTCGCAATGCAAGGCAAGGGGAGAAGATTGTAACTCTTGACGGCGAGGAGAGAACTCTCAGCGAAGAAATGCTCGTAATTGCAGATGCAGATAAGCCTGTGGCTGTTGCAGGAATTATGGGCGGTGAATACAGCGGTATTATGGATGATACAAACACCGTTGTTTTTGAGTCTGCTTGCTTTGACGGTGCAAGCGTAAGAAGAACAGCTAAAAAGCTTGGCATGAGAAGCGACGCGTCATCAAGATTTGAAAAGGGACTCAGCCCGCAGAATTGCTATCCTGCTATTATGAGAGCCTTTGAGCTGGTTGAGCAGCTTGGAGCAGGAGAGGTTTATAACACTATAATCGACAGAGATTGCTCAGAGGTGAATGAAAAACCAGTTGATTTTGATCCAAAATGGATTAACAGCTTTTTAGGTACAGACATTTCCGAAAGCGATATGATTGAATATTTACAAAGGCTGGATTTTGAAGTCCGTGATGGAAAATGCTATGCGCCTTATGTTCGTATAGATATTGAATGTAAGGCTGATGTTGCTGAAGAGGTTGCAAGAATTTACGGATACAATAACATACCGTCTACGATTATAAAGGGTGTTGCCGAAGCAAGGAGAACGCCTGAGCAGAGGTTTATAAAAAGTGTTCAGTCTGCAATGGTATCATTAGGACTTAACGAGATAGAAACCTATTCGTTTATCTCGCCTAAGTATTTTGACAAGATTTCTCTTGATAGTAACAGCAGTCTGCGTGA
The DNA here is from genome assembly GCA_947584825.1 of uncultured Clostridia bacterium. Taxonomy (GTDB): domain Bacteria; phylum Bacillota; class Clostridia; order Oscillospirales; family Ruminococcaceae; genus UMGS1601. The sequence goes on from CANPWR010000004.1 coordinate 1,530, forward strand.
CGCAGTTACTATAACAAATCCTCTCGGTGAGGATACGTCTGTTATGAGGACTACTATCATACCTTCAATGTGCGAAACTCTGGCAAGAAACTATAATTACAGAAATATGAAGGCGTCATTATTTGAGCTTGGTAATGAGTATATAAAAACCGAAGACGGAAAGCTTCCGAAAGAGCCTGTACGTCTTTGCATCGGTATGTATGATGCAAATGGAAAAATGGATTTTTACACATTAAAAGGAATAATCGAGGAGCTTCTTAACACGGTATCTATATCTGATTATGATGTTGAGCTTGCCGGTGATGACTGTGATTTTGATGAATACACAGCTTTCCATCCCGGAAGAGTGGCGGTTTTGAAGAAAAATAATGTGCAGTTTGGAATTTTCGGTGAGCTTCACCCTGCAGTACAGGAAAATTATGATATAGGAACAAGAACATATATTGCTAAGTTGAATGTTCCTGAAATGATGGCTTTAGCTGATGCTGAAAAGATTTATAAGCCGTTGCCAAAATACCCTGCAACTACACGGGATCTGTCACTTGTCTGTGATGATAAAACACCTGTTGCATCATTAGAGAAGGCAATTAAGTCGGCGGTTGGCAAAACGCTGGAGAAGGTCACATTATTTGACGTTTATAAAGGAGAGCAGATAGAAAGCGGTAAGAAGTCGGTTTCCTATTCGATTTCAATGCGCTCACACGACGGAACTCTAACTGACGAGCAGGCAGATGCTGCAATGAAGAGAGTTTTAAAAGCACTTAAAAATTTAGGGGCAGAGTTAAGGTCGTAAAATGAATTATTTTTACATGTTTTTGCAAAATAATATTTTAATGGCTGATATTAGACTACCCTTTATAAATAATGATAATAATAAACTATTAATTTTGCTATTTTTTTCAAAAGCACTTGTTATTTTGAAAATTTTAGGTTATAATATATATAAGCAGGTATTTTAATTTTTCCGAGATGCTGATTATCTGGTTAATAATTTAAAAATGCATTTTGGTATTCCGTGTAAGAATGTTTATAAAGGAGGATAAAGCTTATGTACGATCAAACAATGACCTTTTCCGTTAAGGAAGATAAGGAATTGGAGATGAGAAAGAATCTTACAATTATTTATCAGGCGTTAAAGGAAAAGGGCTACAATCCTATAAACCAAATAGTAGGTTATATTCTTTCAGAGGATCCGACCTACATAACGACTTACAATAATGCAAGAAGCTTAATCCGTCATATTGATAGAGATGAATTACTTCAGGCATTGGTTAAGTCTTATTTAGGTGATTAGGGACATAAACGATTTTTCAGAGACAGCTTTTTGCTGTCTCTTTTTTTCAAATAATTAACAGCATTGTATTATTTGATTTTGGTTATCCTAAGTTTAGAAAGGATGATTAAAATGAAATATATATTATGTCTTGTTTTATCTTTGGGATTTATTTTATCCGGCTGTGCTAACAACATACAGCCTAATACAAAGGATTTTGATAAAAGCATCACTGATTCATCACAGGTAAGCGAGAGTGTAACAGAAAATCGTACAGAAACTAATATGACAACAGAAGTTCCCACATCGGGATCAGCAAGATCCAGTTCAGCCAGCGCAGAGCCTCTTATGGCTGAGAATACTTTAGATCTGTCTTCACTTGACAACACTCTCATCGGATACGGTCAAGGTGTTATTGTTGACAGCGAAAACAGACCGCAGGGTGCTGTGGATTTCAATGAAAAATATTCAAAGTATAACGCTATTGCAATGGCAAAAAGCGATAAAAGCAAAAAGAAAAATAAGAAAACAATATATCTAACCTTTGACCAAGGATACGAAAACGGATACACATCAAAAATTCTCGATATTCTGAAAAAAAAGAAGGTAAAAGCCACATTCTTTATATTACAGGATTATGCCGAAAGAAATCCGGAGCTTGTTAAAAGAATGATAGATGAGGGTCACACAGTTGGAAATCATTCAGTCTCGCATCCATCTCTGCCCAAAATTTCAATTGAAGAGGCTAAGCAAGAGATTATGGGACTTCATAACTATGTAAAAGAAAAATTCGGTTATGAGATGACAGAGTTCAGACCTCCAAGAGGAGAGTTTTCAGAAAGAGTTTTACAGCTTGTAAACGAGTGCGGATACAAAACTGTTATGTGGAGCTTTGCTTATGAAGACTGGGACGTTGATAACCAACCGAATGAATCTAAAGCTCTTGAAAAGGTTACAAACGCTAAACACAACGGAGCAATTTATTTACTGCACTCTGTTTCTGAAACAAACACAAAAATTCTAGGTAGTGTTATAGATAATTTAAAAAAGGACGGTTACTCATTTAAATCTTTTAAATAATTTATTATAAACAGCTTCAAATAAGCCTTTAGCAGTTTGCTAAGGGCTTTTTGTATTGCGTATAAGTAATAGTTATATTATTTAGTAATCATATTTTTTTCTTCTTTTAATATACTTTAATTAAGTATAAAAAGGAGGACAAACATTGAAACTTAAAAGAAAAATTAAAATTATAACGCTCGTTATTATTTCGTTATTTTTATTGTGTTCGTGTGAAAGGAAAGTGTACACCGAAAAATTTGAAGTCAGAAACGAGGGAATTGCACTTAATAATGAAATAAAAGAGCAGATCAGCGGTGTGAATGATAAAACTGAAACAACCGCTCAAAAAGAGGAAAGCAAGTATGTGCCTTTAAATTATGACGAGCAAAAGGCAATATGGTTTTCGTATATTGATATGGCAGAGTTTATATCAGGGAATTCAAAATCAGAATTTAAACAGTCAATAGGTTCTGCTCTTGAGAATGTTAAAAATGCAGGATTTAATACGGTTTACATACACGTAAGAGCCTTTGAAGACGCTTATTATAAATCTAAACTGTTTCCAAAAACTGCGTATCTTGGTACAAAAACATATGACCCTTTGAAAATTATAATATCAAAAGCACATAAACTAGATTTATCTGTTCACGCTTGGGTAAATCCGTTCAGATGCGGAACGGTAGATACGTTAGAATCTACATCAGAAACATACGTAATAAAAAAGTGGTACAATGACGATGAAAAAAACGGAACATACATTATGAGTGTTGATGATGACGAACATATGTGGCTGAATCCTGCTTATGATGAAGTCAGACAGCTTGTAGCGAATGGAGTAATAGAAATAGTGGAAAACTATAAAGTTGACGGAATACATTTTGACGATTATTTTTATCCAACAACAGACAAAAGTTTTGATAAGGCAGCTTTTGAAAAATCAGGGAAAAGTGATTTGTCCAATTGGAGAATTGACAATATAAACAAAATGATTAGACTTGTATATGATTCAATAAAAAAGATAAACAGCAACGTTAAGTTTGGAATTTCACCGCAGGGGAATATTGAGAACGATTATCAGCTACAGTTTGCAGACGTAAAGAAGTGGTGCAGTGAGGACGGATATGTAGACTATATAACTCCTCAAGTGTACTATGGGTATTCTAGCACATGTCCGTATCTTGAAACTATAAAAAGATGGGATAAAATTAAAACTAATAATAAAGTAAATCTTGTAATCGGTCTTGCAGAATACAAAGTAATATCAGAAGACGAATATATAAACAACAAGGGTATAATCGCAGAGCAGATAAAAGATGCAAAAGAGCTATCAAATTACAGCGGAGTAGCTATATATAATTATAAAAATCTTTTTACCGCTGATGATGAATTTTCAGACAGAGTAGAGTCTGAATATACATTTATAACAGAAGAATTGTCTTAACAAGAAATATTCTTAATTTCAGTATTAAATTTTAAAAAAGGACTTGTCTTTATTAGAAAATACTGATATAATAAAAAGGAAATTTTTTTAGGAGGACAAATAAATGAGTGTTTTAATTAATAATCTAGCAGATTCAGGTGCAAATTCAGCTATGTCATTGGTAAGTCTAGTTCCATTGATTTTGATTATTGTCGTATTTTACTTTTTACTTATAAGACCTCAGCGTAAAAAGGATAAGCAGGACGCTGTTATGAGAAAGAATTTACAAGTCGGTGACGAGGTTGTTACAGCCGGCGGAGTTGTCGGAATAGTTTTCTCAATTAAGGATGATACTGTTGTAGTTGAAACAGGCGGAGACAGAAGTAAAATCCGTGTTAAGAAATGGGCTATCGCTCAGAATCTTACTGTTCATGACGAACAATCAAAGTAAGTAATATTTATCTAAAATCCTGAATAAAGTTTAATATGAATGCTGTTTAATTGTTAACGGATTTCATAATCTGGCTTTGCCTCTTATTTAAGCTTTAGGAGGGATTTTTTTGCTGACTAATTCCAGAAGACGCTCCTCATCATCATCTATGAAAAAGGATATTTTATTTGTTTTTGCGGCAATCCTGGCAGGTTTTTTAATAACTATGCTGGTTCTGTTATTTTTTTCATTTATTCTTACTAAAATTGATGCGCCTAATAAGGTCATTAAGCTGTTGTCTACTGTCGCACTCGGCGTTGGAACGTACTTCGGCGGATACATTTGCTCTAGGCACAAGCACAACAAAGGGATCTACAGGGGTGCGCTGTGCGGTTTTATAATGTTCTGCACGATTGTAATTGTAGGAGCGATATTTGCAAATACTGTTTTGTCATTCAGTGTTACATCAAAGTTTGTTCTTACACTAGTATGCGGAGCAATAGGCGGAATTGTCGGTGCAAACTCAAATTCAAAATTCAGGAGATATTGACATATTTTTTAGTGTGTGATATACTATAAAAAACTTAATTCGGAGGAAATAATATGAAACATATCAAAACTATTAATAAAACTAATCTAAAGAAGACTGCCGCTAAGGGCGGTTGCGGTAACTGTCAGGCTTCTTGTCAGTCTGCTTGCAAGACATCTTGCACAGTTGCAAATCAAAAATGTGAAAAAGACGCATAGTATTTAATTGTCTGATTTAGATAAGATCAGTTAAAGGGACATAACTTGTCCCTTTAATTTTTGTCGGGAAATGCGAAAGGAGGCATGCTCTTTAATGAGCATAAAATTATGATACATTGTTTCAGACTAAAGGGTTTTAATATTGTTTTGGACGTTCATACAGGCGGAGTTCATATAGTCGATGACATTACATACGAGATACTTGAAAATATATCGTTGCCGCTTGATGATAAGTGTAAAGAGGAAGTTTTAAAAAAGCTTTCGCACAAATATTCTCCAGATGAAATTGAGGAATGTTTTGATGAAATTGTTGAGCTTTACAACGATGGAATACTGTTCAGTGAGGATGATTATGAAAAGTTCGCAGACTATGCAGTTGCGTCGCCTGTAAAAGCAATGTGTCTTCATATTGCACACGACTGTAACTTGAGGTGTAAATATTGCTTTGCATCAACAGGTGATTTCGGCGAGGGAAGAAAGCTGATGGATCTAGATACAGGCAAGGCGGCAATAGACTTTCTGCTTGAGCAATCAGGAAACAGGAAAAATCTTGAGCTTGACTTCTTCGGCGGTGAACCGCTGATGAATTTTGAAGTCGTTAAGGAAATTGTAAAGTATGCAAGAAGCAAGGAAATGGATTTTGGAAAGACATTTAGATTTACTATAACGACAAACGGATTATTGCTCGACGATGATAAAATTGATTTTATAAATAAGGAAATGTCAAATGTTGTACTGTCAATAGACGGCAGAAAAGAAGTTAATGACAGAATGAGAGTTCGTGTTGACGGCAGCGGAAGCTATGACACTATTGTTGACAAATATAAAGCATTGGTTTCAAAGCGTGATAAGAACAAGGATTATTACGTTAGAGGAACATATACAAAATACAATCTAGACTTTTCAAATGATGTAATGCACCTTTATAATTGCGGATTCGACCAGATTTCTGTTGAGCCGGTTATGGGCAGCGATACAGAGCCGTATGCAATTACTGAGGCTGATTTGGATAAAATAAGCAAGGAATATGAAATTCTTGTTGATAAGCTTACTGAGATTAAAGAAAAGGGCGGATTTTGTAATTTCTTTCACTTTATGCTTGATTTGAATCAGGGACCTTGCGCAATAAAACGTCTTAGAGGATGCGGAAGCGGTAATGAATACGTTGCAATTACCCCTGACGGAGACATTTATCCATGCCATCAGTTTGTAGGTATTGAAAAGTTCAAAATGGGTAATCTCCATGATAAGACATTCAATATAGACATAAAAAATACATTTGCTAAAACTCATATTTATGCTAAAGACGATTGTAAAGATTGCTGGGCTAAATTTTATTGCAGCGGAGGCTGTAATGCAAATAATTATCTTTATGAGGGCGATATACTAAAAGCTCATAAGCTTTCATGTAAAATTCAAAGAAAGCGGCTTGAATGTGCAATTCTTATGAATGTAAAAAAAGAAATAGAAAAGCAATTATAAAGTTGTATATAAGTATTCAATAATTAGGACAGATAATGATAATTCTTTATCTGTCTTATTTTTTTGTAATAAAATAATAGCTTGTCACATAGGATTTATTATAAACACTTTAAAATAAAAGGAAGTATTTTAAATGCAGGGACAAAAAAGCAAACTGGACAAGGCTGTAAAACTTCTTACTCCGAGACTTGCCCAGTCAATATTTAATATTACGGACAGTGTAATTAAAGATATAAACGAAATCCGTATGAGAAACAACAAGTATCTGACAGTTGTGATTAAAGGTGAAGAATTTTATATATCGTCTGACAGAGGTATAACAAGTGATTTTAACAGTGCTGTAAAGATAACAGAAGAGGATATTGACTACACTTTTAAAACAGCACTTAGAAATTCTGTCTACAGCTTTAAAAGGGAAATATCTTTGGGATATATAATTACCGAAGGCGGAAACAGAGTAGGTTTTTGCGGAACAGCTGTTTTAGATGAAAGAGGCAAAAATGAAACGCTAAAAAACATATCCGGTATAAGTATAAGAATAGCCAAAGAGGTTTTTGGAATTGCAGATGATTTAGTAAATAGGTTAGAGCTGATTAATAATGGTTTAAAAAATGTTTTGATTTTGGGACCTCCCTCCAGCGGAAAGACAACTTTACTGAGAGATTTGTGCAGACAGATTGGAATGAAAAAAAGAATATCTCTTATAGATGAAAAGAATGAAATATCAGCTACATTTAAGTCTGCTGCACAAAATGATGTCGGCAATTTTACAGATGTATTTGATTCATACACAAAGTACTACGGAATTCTGTCAGCAGTAAAAATAATGTCACCGCAGCTTATAGTTTGCGATGAAATAGGAACTAAAGACGACTTAGAAGCTCTTGATTATGCAATAAATTCGGGAGTTAATATTATAGCTACAATGCATTCAATAAGCATTGGTGACGCATTAAAAAAGCCATATATGAAAGATTTATTTTCAAGAAGGGCATTTGATTATATAGTTTTGCTCGGAACAGGAAACAGTTTGGGTAAGATTATCAACATAAGAAAAATATAATAGGAGGGAAAGCTCCGTTAGTTTGTAGCTAAGTTATGAAAATAATAGGAATAATGTTAGTGTTTTTATCATCGGCATTTATAGGTTTTCACCTGTCGAAAAGATTTAAAAGACGAATTAAAATCTTAGAGGATATTAACGAATTGATTATCAGTATGAAAATACTCATAGAAGCTGAGTGTCCGACTGTAGAGGAGCTTTTTTCTATTATGGCAAGTCAAAAAAGATTTGATAATTTTTTTATACCAAAAACGGCTTTTCTATCTCCGGACTACAACAAGCAAATTGAGGTAGAATGTAACAGAAACAGTATTCTCAAAGATGACGAAAAGCGACTGTTTTTAGGCTTCATAAACGAGCTCGGTACTGCTTATTTGGAAGGACAAATTTCAATTATAAACGGATATATAAAGCAGTTTGAGAATCAAATTTCAAAGCTTAGATCTGAGCAAAATTCTAAGTGCAGACTGTATAACTCGTTTGGAGTTCTAATAGGCGCTTTTATTTCAATAGTTTTATCATAGGTTTATAAGTATACTAGGAGAATTTATGGAAATTGATTTGGTTTTTAAAATAGCGGCAGTAGGAATAATAGTTGCGGTATTAAATCAGCTTTTAAAGCGTGCAGAGCGGGACGAGCAGGCAATGATGGTCACTCTTGCGGGACTTATCATAGTGCTTGTTATTATAGTAAATCAGATAGCTTCATTATTTGACACTATTAAAGACGTCTTTGACTTATAAATGCCTGACATTGACGGAGAAAATAAATGAATGTTATTTCAGTAGTTGCACTTTGCATAATGGCATCTATCATATGCAAGGTTCTTGAAAGGGATAGTGGAGAAGTATCAATAATTATAGGGATTTTTGTTGCTGGATATATTTTTCTTATGGCAGTGATAAGCTTTTCAGATATATCAGACACAATTGATACCTTGTTTTCAAAAGCCAGTATAAGTGACGAGTACATAGAAATTCTATTTAAAGCAGTAGGGATAAGCTATATTACACAGCTTGGGTGCGACTGCTGCAGGGATTCCGGCGAAAACGCCATGTGTACAGGAGTTGAGCTTTTCGGAAAAATAACAATACTTCTTATATCACTTCCAATATATTCTGCTGTTATTTCTTTAATTGAAGAATTACTAAATTGAGGATTTATGAAAAAGGTAATAGTTTTAATTATATCGGTTTTTATGCTTTTCTGTATTGACGGAACTTTAGTTAATGCAGAAAATGAATCAAATGATGCTGAACAGGCTCAGAAAGAGATCACACAGGAAATTGAACGAGGTATAAAATCGGATACGCCCGATGATGCAGAGGATTTTCTAAATGACAATGACATTTCTTTAGAGAACCCTGAATCTGCGTCAAAGGTCGGGGTAGGAGACTGGCTCGACTATCTCCTTGAACTTGTAAAGAAGTTTCTGTCAAATCCGCTAAGACTTCTGGGAGCATTACTGTTAGTTATAGTCTTTACGTCAGTTGCATCAGGAATTTTAAGCAGCAACTCTAATCTGTCGAATATAATAGGTATAATAAGCGTGCTTTCATGTACGGCAATTTTGTTTGAGACAATAAACGACTGTATTGATTCTGTAAGCAATACTATTTCTAACCTTTCACTGTTTATAATGTCATATGTCCCCATATTCTCAAGCGTAGTTGCTACCTGCGGGAATGCCTCAAGCGGTGCATCATATTATATATTGGTACTGTTTTTGTGCGAGATAATAACCATTTTAATTGATTACATATTAGTTCCCTTTGTAAGCTTTAGTCTTGCATCTTCAATTGTAGAATCTATTAATCCCAACCTTTCTGTAAACGGATTTTCAAGAGGTCTTTTAAGTATTGCCAGATGGACATTAGGTCTTGCTACTACAATTTTCATTGGAGTAATGTCAATTCAGGGCATTATCGGAACATCTGTTGATACAGTAGGAATAAAGGCGGCAAAATATGCAGCTTCAAGTATGATACCTGTTGTCGGGGGAGCAATGTCAGATGCGTATTCTACTATTATGGGAAGTCTGTCTCTTATTAAAAACAGTGTAGGCGTTATTGGTATTGTTATAATTCTCGTTACTGCACTAAAGCCAGTTGTAATGGTAGTATGCTTAAAATTTTCAATCTGGTTTTCAGCGGTAATAGCCGCCTTTTTTGAACAAAACAGAATTTGCTCTCTTCTCAGGGGAATAAACAATGTCTTGTCAATTCTTCTCGGTATAGTAGCTTGCTTTACATTTATTTTTATTATTTCTACAGCAGTGGTGATGCTTCTTAGCTTTAATTTGGTTTGACAAAATAAAATATCAGTTAAATAAGTATTTTTTTTACGAAACAGGAATAATTATGGAACTTATAAAAAGTGTAACAGCCGCATTCTGTTTTGTGGGACTGTCGGCAACAATATTCGATTATATTTCGCCTAGCGAGGGCTTTAGACTTAGCATCAAGCAGATTTTAGCTTTAATACTTATTATTTCAATGCTTACGCCGTTTTTGGGATCCAGTCTTGAGCTGAGAATACCAAAACTCGATGAGATAACAGACTTAAAGGAATACAATGAACTTAATGAAAGTGTAAACAAGTCTTATGAGGAGATTTTGAAAAAAACACTAGAAAAAAAGGTTTTGGAAAGACTTCAAGCTGTAGATGAAAATGTAAAAAAAGTTGTCATACAAGCTGACATGAATGAATATAATTCATTAGACGTTGAAAAAACAGAGATTTATATAAAAACCAAAGAAATAACTGAGGAAAAAAAAGAAAAAATTGAAGAAGAACTGAAAAATAATATTGGAGAATCAAAAGTTGAATTCTATGAATATCAAGAATAGTTTTAGCAAATCTTTAAGCAAGATAACAAACAGGTTTCAAAGTAAAATCGGACTTTCCGGAAAGGTTCTGTTAATAGTTATTATCGGTATTATGGGGCTGCTTATGATTTTATTCTCGGAATTTATTACTGCAGGTAAAACAGATAAAAGTAATAAAATTTCAAAATCTAATGATGATACTTCTTATTCAAACAGCTACAAAGAGAGAACAGAAAAAGAGCTAAAAGACATTATCAGTAAAATTGACGGTGTAGGACAGGTATCGCTAATGCTTACCTTAGACGGAACGACAGAATATGTCTATGCCGAAGATGTTGACACTGAAACTGATGAAAACAGTGACAGTAAGAGTGACAAGTACAAAAATGAGGTGATCATTGTCGACTCTGACGGTGAGGAAAAGGCACTCATAAAAAAGATAATTGAACCAAAGGTAAAAGGAGTTGTCATCGTGTGCACTGGCGGCGGAAAAACTGAAATTAAAGAACGTGTTATTAAAGCTGTTTCGTCAGCTTTAAATATATCAACAAACAACATATGTGTTGAAAAAGGTTAAATGTGGAGGAGATATTATGAAAATTCCAAATTTTATTGTGGGAAAGAAACAAATTATTTTAGCGAGCTTAACATTATTTCTGGGACTGGCTATCTATGTGAATTACGCTATGAACACAAATGAGAACGAAATCAAAACTACTAAGGTTGTCAATGCAAAATCATCCAATTACGGTGTGGCGGACTTTGTAAATGAGACTAGCGATGAAGATGATTATTTTGCACAGGCAAGGCTTGATAGAATGACTTCACGAGATGAAGCTGCTCAGACGCTTGAGAATATAATGAGTGGCGGAGATTCCACCGATGAAGAAAAAGAGGTTGCATCTGAAGAAGCGGTATCTATCTCACAGCTTATTGAGTCTGAGAGTAAGATTGAAAATCTTATCAAGGCTGCCGGATATGAGGATTGCGTTGTTTATCTCGACGGAAAAAGTGCTAATATCGTTGTGAAATCTGATGGCCTCAAAACTGCACAGGCTGCCCAAATAAAAGACATTTTGCTTAGTGAAGTTGATGTTTCTAACGAAAACATAAAAATTTTTGATGTAAAATAGTTGTGTTAAACTCTTTTTAATGGTATAATGTCATTAGCTATATATTTACCGTTAATAGGGGGCATAAACTATGATGTTCAAAAATGATAAGGTTCAAGGTCAGCTTAAAGTAAGTAAGGAAGTTATTTTAACTATAACTAAAAATGCCGTACTTGCAGTTGACGGTGTATGCTCTATAGCTAATGCTAAGAAAAAGATGTTAAAGGGTATGTTTTTTTCTAAGACAGATTTTGAATCTATCAAAATAGATTTCGTTAATGATACAGTTGAAATTTCTGTTTATATTTTTGTTGATCCGGGTGCAAAGGTCAAGTCGGTTGCCGAACAGGTTCAGAATAGAGTAAAGAATGAAGTTCAGTCTATGACCGGCGTAACTGTATCAAAAGTGAACGTAACAATTTCAGACGTAAAATATAATTAATTCATTTTGCCTCATTATCTATAAGATACTGGGGCTGATGTTGTTAAAAGGGAAGTGTTTAAGTGAAGCTGACGAGAAGGCGTATAAGAGAATCTGCTTTTTTGATTATCTATGAAAGATCCTTTGGAAATTATGATTTGGACGAGTTGTTTGATATTGCAAGAGAATCCGATAATATACCAATCAATAATGATGTCATAAAGACTGTTAGAGGTGTATATGAGCATTTGGATGAGCTTGATAATATAATTTCTCAATTAAGTCAAAAGAGAAGTTTAGAGCGAATTCCAAAGGTTAATTTATCAATTCTCAGACTTGCAATTTATGAAGCTAAATATTCAGAGAATGTTCCGGTTAATGTTGCGATCTCAGAAGCTGTTGCAATTGCCGAAAAGTATGCTCTCGATTCAGACGCTAAGTTTGTAAACGGCGCTCTGGGCGCATACTCAAGAAATGAAGGCGCTGTCTCAGATGCTTAAAGTATTAGGCATTGATACAAGCAATTATACAACCTCAGTGTCGTTAATAGACATTGATGAAATGACTGTATACCAGTCGAAAATGTTGCTTCCTGTAAAAAGCGGAGAAGTTGGAATTAGACAATCTGACGCAGTATTTCATCACACAAAACAACTTCCTGTTGTTATATCAGAATTATTGAAAAAAGTAAGTATTAACTGCTGTAATATAAAGGCTGTTGGCGTATCAAAAAGTCCACGATTGGTTAAGGACTCATATATGCCATGCTTTTTGGTCGGTGAAAGCTTTGCTGAGAGCTATACAGAACTTTGCGGAATTGATTTATATAAAACATCGCATCAGACAGGACATATTCTTTCTGCATTGTTCTCTGCAAACAGATTGGATTTAATAAAAAACAGAGAAAGCTTTATAGCTTTTCATATAAGCGGAGGAACAACCGATTGTTTATTGTGCAAACCTTCTGAGAAAGATGTTTTAACTATCTCGCAGATTGGCACATCACTTGATTTAAAAGCAGGACAAGCAATTGACAGAATAGGAGTTAAGCTTGGTCTTGATTTTCCTTGCGGATTTGAACTTGAACAAATAGCTAAGCTAAGTAAAAAAACTTATAAGACAAGACCTGCTATTAAAGGTAACAACTGCTGTCTTTCGGGTTTACAAAACTTATGTGAGAAAATGCTTTCGGAGGGTGTGCAGCATTGTGACGTAGCAAATTATTGTATTACTTACATAAGCGATACGATTATTGAGATGTCAAAAAAGGCTAGAGAAAAATATGTAAACGCTCCGATAATATTTGCAGGCGGAGTGATGTCTGATAAAATTATAAAGAAAGCGATTTCAGCTAAGCTCAGCGATGTATATTTTGCTGAACCTGAATTTTCTTGTGATAACGCAGTCGGAACAGCATTATTTGCGGCTATAAAGAAGGAATTGATATAATGAGTGTTATTTTAACTGTTTCCCAGATAAACAGATATATGGCAAGTAAAATTCGTGGTGACACAAAGCTTAAGGATGTAGCTGTCAAGGGAGAGATCTCAAATCTCAATACTAGCTATTCATCGGGACACTTTTATTTTACTTTAAAAGATGAGAACAGTTCTCTAAAAGCCATTATGTTTTCAAGCGCGACAAAGAACCTTAGAGTTGAACTCAAAAACGGTCTCAATGTTATGGCACTTGGAAATATAGACTGTTACGAGCGAGATGGAGTATACCAAATAATTGTAACTGATATTCAACCAATTGGCGTCGGTGCTGTCAAGGAATCTCTTGACAAGCTGAAAATAAGATTAAAGGATAAGGGCTATTTTAACAGCGATATAAAAAAGGAAATTCCTTATGCTCCCAAAACTATCGGTGTTGTAACATCAATAACAGGAGCAGCGTTGCAGGATATACTTAATATACTGAAAAGACGCTATCCCATTTGCAGAGTTTTAGTTTTTCCCACACTGGTACAGGGAATTGATGCTAAGGATAATATTGCAGACGCACTTATGCTGGCGGATTCTATGAACCTTAACACTATTATTCTTGCACGTGGAGGAGGTTCGGCTGAGGACTTGTCTGTGTTTAATGAAGAAAAGGTAGCAGATGCAATTTTCAATATTAAAACGCCGATAATTTCCGCTGTCGGACATGAAACAGACATAACTATTGCAGATCTGGTTGCGGATCTGCGTGCGCCTACACCATCAGCTGCGGCAGAGCTGGCGTCACCGGATATTTCTGTTTTTTATTCGACAATAGATTCCTTAAAGCAGAGAATGAGAAAAACAGTTGAAAACAAGATTTCAGATTGCGGAGTTTTATCAAAATCGGCATATGAAAGGTTTAATGCTGCTTCACCTGAAAGGCGTCTTGAAATTGGAGAGGTTAAGCTTAATAACTCCGCACAGCGTCTTAGGACATCTATATATAATATATTGAATAAGTACAGCGACAGATTGGCAGCTTCTGCATCACTGCTTGATTCTTACAGTCCGCTGAAGGTTTTAAGCAGAGGTTATTCTCTTACACTAAGTGGTGAGAGGGTGATTACCAAAGCTGATGAAGTTTCAGTGGGAGACACTGTTGAAATCAGGTTTTCAGATTCTTCAATCAACGCTGAGGTAAAGAATATTAATCATTAGGAGTTGTTATAAATGACATTTGAAGAGACATTGGATAAGCTCAATAAAATTGTTTCCGAGCTTGAATCGGGTAATCTTACATTGGAAGAATCGCTTGATAAGTTTAAAGAGGGAATTGCACTTTCAGGAGATTGCAAAAAAAAGCTCGAAGAAGCAAAGCTCATTGTTGAGACTGTTGATGAAAAAAATACGGATTAGGAGGCTTGCTCTTTAAAGAGCAAATTTACAAATATGCAGGAGATTTATACAAAACAGATTCAGAATTATCAGGAAAGGATAAAAAGCACCCTTCATAGCTTTACAAAACAAAAGGAGTTTTATAAAAAGGAAGTTATGCAGGCAATGGAGTATTCCATTCTGAGTCAAGGCAAGAGAATAAGACCTATTTTAGCAATTGAATTCTGCAAGATGTGCGGCGGAGATTATGAGAGCTTTTATGAGATTGTCTGCTGCATAGAACTTATTCACTGTTTTTCTCTTATACATGATGATCTGCCATGTATGGATGATGATGATTTTCGTCGGGGAATGCCGTCCTGCCATAAAAAATTCGGAGAAGCTGAGGCTCTTTTAGCAGGAGACGCTTTAAGTACACTTCCTTATGAGATAATTACAAAAGAATGTAATGCAGGAAAATTATCTGCAGAAACTGCTGTAAAGTTGATTGGTGAAATATCAAACGCTTCAGGAATAAACGGAATGATAGGCGGACAGGCGTTCGATATGTATTCCGTAAAGATGAAACACTTTGATGTTCATAATCTAAATTTACTGCACGAGTTAAAAACATGCAAACTGATAGAGGCTTCCTGTGCAATGGGATGTATATTAGCTAACGCTGATGATGAGAAAACGGAGGATGCAAAAGCTTTTGGAAAAAGACTTGGCTATGCTTTTCAGATAGTTGATGATATATTAGACGTTGAGGGGAGCTTTGACGATTTAGGCAAGCCTATTGGAAGCGATAAGGAAAAAGGAAAGATAACCTATGTTACTCTAGTGGGGCTTGAAAAAGCAAAGGAAGCTGCACGTCATCAGACTTTAGAAGCATTGAAAATTCTTGAGAAGTTTGATAATAATGAGCTTATTGCCGATTTGACTATGGATCTTTTGAACAGAAAGAAATAAATTTATATTTAAGATTATTGTAGTAGCAAAATGTAGTTATTGGGATAAATTTATGAGGAAAAGAATGGAGACAAATATGACAAAGGGATATGAGGAAGAATTTAATAAATTGAAACTTCCTGACGACCTAAAAAAGCTCAGTTATGAGCAGTGTACAAGATTATGCAAAGAGATTCGCAGCACGCTTATTAAAACCGTATCAAAAAACGGCGGTCATTTATCGTCTAATTTGGGAGTAGTTGAACTGTCTCTGGCACTGCATAGAGTTTTTTCTTCGCCAAAGGACAAGCTCATTTGGGACGTAGGTCATCAATCTTATACACATAAAATCTTAACTGGTCGGCTGAAGGACTTTTCTACATTAAGAAAAGAAAACGGCTTGTCAGGCTTTTGCAAGCCAAGCGAGTCTGAGCATGATGCCTTTGTAAGCGGACACAGCTCTAATTCCGTATCAGCCGCTTTAGGAATTGCATCTGCTATGAAACTGAACGGTGATGATCATCATGCAGTTGCTATAATTGGAGACGGTGCTGCTACCGGCGGACTTTCTTTTGAAGGACTTAACAATGCAGGAAAAAGCAACACTAATTTGATTGTCGTTTTGAATTACAATGAGATGTCGATTTCTAAAAATGTGGGTGCAATTGCAAAATATTTGTCAAATTTCAGGACTAAAGAATCATATAAGAAAACGAAAACTATTGTTGAGCGTGCACTTGACAGAATTCCTGTTGTAGGCCAGCCGATAAAGAACACGCTAAAATTTTCAAAAGATACAATAAAAAACTCTATTTTCAGAACAACTCTTTTTGAAGATTTGGGATTTGAGTTTGTAGGACCGGTCGATGGTCATGATCTTGAAGAACTTGAGGACGCACTTAATAAGGCAAAAATGATGAAAAAACCTGTTGTTGTTCAGGTCAACACAATAAAGGGAAAAGGCTATGCACCAGCTGAGGAAAATCCCGGAGAATTTCATGGAGTAAGCTCTTTTGAACTTGAAACGGGTAATCCTGATGTGAGCAAATGTGACAGCTATTCAAGTGTTTTCGGATGTGAACTTTCACGGCTTGCTGATGAAGATGAAAGAATATGTGCAATAACAGCGGCAATGAAATACGGAACCGGTCTTGACAAGTTTGCAAAATCACACAAAGACAGGTTTTTTGATGTCGGCATAGCTGAGGGACACGCATTAACATTTGCAGGCGGTCTTGCGTCAATGGGAAAACTTCCTGTATTTGCCGTATATTCGTCTTTTTTACAGAGAGGATACGATCAGTTGATACACGATCTGTCAATCCCGAACCTGCACGTTTTGATAGGTATTGACAGGGCAGGAATTGTCGGTGAAGACGGCATTACTCATCAGGGGATATTTGATGTTCCTTTTTTGTCAACTATACCTAATGTTACTATTTATTCTCCAAGTAATTATGATGAACTAAGAGCGTGTATCTCAAAGGGGCTTTACGATGATTCGGGGATCGTGGCTGTTCGGTACCCAAGAAGTTCTGATAATGAATGCAGTTTAAAAAAGGATTACATATCGACCAACTATGAGCTTTATGAAAACGGCTCGGATATTCTCGTTATAACCTACGGCAGACTTTTCAAACAAGTTTCATACGCATATGAAATGCTGAAAAACGATAATAAAGTTATTGATGTTTTGAAGTTAATTAATTTAAACTGTATAGATGATATTATGATTGAAAAAATAATGTCATATAAAAAAGTTTTCTTTTTTGAAGAATGTTATTATAACGGTTCAGTTTCTCAAAGGCTGAAAAACAAAATAAGCAATTTATGTACAACAGCGATTAATGATTTTGTACCGCAGGCAACGGTTGGTTCTTCTCTTGAGCATCTGGGTTTATCGGGTAATATGATTTATAAAAAGCTGAGTTCGGAGATTTAATGATGAGCGAAAGACTTGATGTTGAATTAGTAAGAAGATATCTTGCCGATACACGTTCTAAGGCGCAGGGTATGATAAAAGGCTCTGCTGTGAGCGTCAATAATAAGATTATAACAAAGCCGGCTTTTAATGTTGAGGTAACTGATAATATTAAGGTTGTCGGCGATACTCTTAAATATGTCGGAAAAGGCGGTATAAAGCTTGAAAAGGCAATATCAGAATTTAATATAGATTTAAAGGGTAAGGTATGCGTTGATTTCGGTGCATCAACAGGAGGTTTTACCGATTGTATGCTTCAACATGGAGCTTACTTTATTTACGCAGTTGATGTTGGTAAAAATCAGCTTGATAACAGTTTGATTGGAAATCCGAAGATTGAAAATATAGAAAATACAAATATTAAAGATGTAACAAGGTCTATATTTCAAAAGGATATTGATTTTTGTACAGTTGATATTTCATTTATATCATTGTCTTTTGCCATTCCTGTGGTGTATAATGTACTGACTGATGACGGAGAGGCTGTTTTGCTTATTAAACCTCAGTTTGAGGCAGGCAAGAAAAACCTTTCAAAAAGGGGAGTAGTTAAAGACAAAAAAATTCATATCAAGGTACTTGAGAATATATTGGATATAATTGATAATACAGGATTTAGTATTATTAACCTCACTTTTTCTCCTATCAAGGGAGGTAACGGCAATATTGAATATCTTATTTACATTAAAAAAAGTGAAAAACAAATTCCGTTTAACCAGGATATAAAAGCCACAGTTGATAGGGGATTTGAATATCTGAAATAACTAAGGAGGGAAATCTGTTGAATATTTATATACTTCCTAATTTACAGAAGGACAACAGCGGGTTCTATGTGAGAGAGGCTGTAAAAATTCTCAAAGAAAATAATGCAGAGCTTTCTATGTCGGAAAAATATCTGACAGATTTTTCTGATTTAAATATTATTGAATTTTCAGATGAAGAAAAGCTTGTATCAAACTGCGATATAATTTTAGCTGTTGGAGGCGACGGAACTATATTAAAAGCTTCATTGGCTGCTTCAAAGTATGATAAGCCGATACTCGGTCTAAACTGCGGACGGCTTGGTTTTATGTGTACTCTTGAACATAACGAGCTTGATTTACTGAATAATCTTTGCAAAAATAATTTTGACGTTCAGAAAAGAATAATGCTAGATGGAGAGGTAATTAAACAAGACGGAAGTAAAAAGAGTTTCACTGCACTTAACGATATTGTGGTATCGAAGCCTCCTCATAGTAAAATATCTGATTTTGAAGTGTCAAAGTCGGGCAAGGTTGTAACGTCAATAAGAGCAGACGGTTTGATTTTTTCTACGCCGACGGGAGCCACTGCATATTCTCTTTCAGCAGGAGGACCAATCATTGAACCGGATATGGAATGTATTGAGTTTACTCCTATTTGTCCTCATTCGCTCCTTTCAAGGACAATGATATTTTCAAAAACTTCAAAGCTTTCGGTCAAGTTTTTTACAAATTCAAATGAATGTTTTGGATTATCGGTTGACGGAGTTACTAACGACGATATATCTTCAAAGGACATTTTAAAGATTTCTGCATCAGATAAGTATATAAAGCTAATTGATATTAAAGGCGGAAGCTTTTTTGACGCGGTTAATTCAAAGCTTATGCGCCCTTTGAAGGCTGTTATGGAGGATAGTGACAATGTCTAAGGAAAAGAGACAACGGGAAATATTAAATATTATTACAAAAAGCAGTATATCTACTCAGCAGGAGCTTCAGGACAGGCTGAAGGAAAAAGGTTATAATACTACTCAGGCAACTATTTCACGAGATATAAAAGAGCTTTCTCTTATAAAAACCGTAACTGACAGCGGTATTTATAAATACGATGTACCGAGCAGTATCAAAGATAGGGGAAAAAGCCCCAAAGAAATTTTGAAAAGTATTTTTCAAGAGGCTGTTGTATCGGTTAATTTTGCAATGAATATTGTGGTTATTAAGTGTTATACCGGAATGGCTCAAGCTGTTTGTGCAAAACTTGACAACGCATATTTTGAGTCAATTGTCGGTACAATTGCCGGCGATGACACTGTTTTTGCAGTACTTAAAAGCGAGGCTTTTGCAATTGAGTTTGTAGGTATGTTAAACAGCTTTCTTATATGAGTTACATATAGATATTTTTTCTATCCTAATGAAAGGAAGATGTAATTTAAATGCTCTCGGAATTATATATTGAAAATCTGGCTGTTATAGAAAAATCGGTAATTACATTTGGTGATAAGCTTAATGTATTCACCGGCGAAACCGGAGCCGGTAAATCAATTTTAATAAATGGAATAAACGCAATTCTTGGTCAGAGGGTTTCAAAAGATATTGTCAGGACAGGCGAGAAAAAGGCAATAATTTCTGCGGTATTCAGCAACATATCCGATGAAGTATCGAAAATTCTTTTTGACAATGGAATCGACAGTGACGGTGAGCTTATCATTTCCAGGGAAATATCAGCCGACGGCGGAAGTTCCGCACGAATAAATTCACGTCCGGTTAATCTTTCTTTGCTAAGAGAAATAGGTGAGCTTTTAGTCAATGTTCATGGTCAGCATGACAGTCAGATCCTTTTGTCAGCTCAAAAGCATATAGAAATACTTGATTCTTTCGGCAATCTGGAAAGCGTACTTGAGGATTATCAGAGATCCTTTAGAAGCCTTCAGACGGTAGCAAAACAGATAAAGCAGGCATCTTTAAGTCAGCAAAATAAAATTGATAGAATAGAAAGTTTAAGAGAAATCGTTAAAGAAATATCTTCTCTTGATTTAAAAGAAAACGAAGATCAAGAAGTTGAATCGGAATTTTTACTTTCTAATAACTCTGTTGAGGTAAAGTCAGCAGTAAACGAGGTTATAAACATTATTGAAAATGATGATGGTATAAGCAATGAACTATTCAACGCATCAAATGTCTTAGAGAATTATTCGGACGTTTTTTCTGATATAGAACCTTTAATTGACAGATTGAAATCTGCTAAAATTGAAATAGATGATATATCAGGTGAACTGAATCACCTGACATCTTTGCTTGACGTCGATCCTGAAAGATTTGCATACATTTCTGCGAGAAACGACAGTATTATAAGGATAAAGAAAAAATACGGTCCTGAGCTTTCTGATGTACTGAAAAGGCTTGACGAATCCGTCAGTGAGCTTGAGAATTTAACAGGTGATGAAAACAATATTGAAACACTAAAAGCTAAAAGGGAAGAACTTCTTGAAGAAACATCTAAAAAAGCGGTAATTCTGTCTAATAAGCGTGAACAGGCAGGTAAGAGATTTATAAAAGAAGTTACCGATGAGCTTGAATTTCTCAATATGCCTAATGTTAAGCTGGAAGTTTCAAACACAAAGGGTAAGTTGACTATTCACGGGATGGATAATATTGAATTTCTGATTTCTGCGAACTTAGGTGAGGAAGCAAAACCGATAGCTAAAATAGCATCAGGAGGTGAGCTGTCACGAATTATGCTTGCGTTGAAAAGTGTAATTGCAGAGAAGGACAATACACCTACAATGATTTTTGATGAGATTGATACAGGTGTCAGCGGACGCGCAGCTCAGAAGATAGGAATAAAACTTCATGAGATCTCTAGAAACAGACAGGTTATATGCGTTACGCATTTAGCACAGATAGCTGTTTCGGGAGATACTCATATGCTTATTGAAAAAACAGTGGAAAACGGAAAAACTAAGACCTCAGTTTGTGAATTATCTTCACTTGAAGACAGAAAGAGGGAGATAGCAAGAATTATAAGCGGCGACAATACCTCAGAAAAGACCCTAGCAAGTGCTGAGGAAATGCTAAAGAGCATCAGTCATACATAATTATAAATCGGTAAGCTTTTGGCTTGCCGATTTTTTCGCTGTATTTGACTTTTTTCTTATAAAATGGTATAATTAATTAACTTTTAACAAGGACTGTGGTATTAATGAAAGTTACGTTATTGACGCATACACCTGAGCCTGAAAAGACAATTGCAGCTGCGGCAAAATTGTGCTATGCAAGCTCTGATATAGATACTCTTCTCGACGGACTTACAGAGGAAAAGACAGTTAATTTTTTGAATATGCTCTCTAATCTAGGCCATCTCAGTCCTATTGAGCATATTTCATTCACCTTTGGAATTGAAGGAGTATCCCGTGCGCTTTTAGCTCAAATCACCAGACACCGGATAGCTTCGTTTTCTGTTCAGAGCCAAAGATACGTTGAGGAAAAGGATTATCAGTTTGTAACTCCGCCTGAAATTGCTCAAGTACCTGAAGCTTTAGAGGAATTTAACAAGCAGATGGACTCTGCTATTTCAAGCTATAATAAGCTTGCTGATATTCTCAAAGATAAGCATTATAAGACCTTTATTAAGGAAGGTCTCGATGAAAAGGAAGCAGTAAAGAAAGCTCAGAAAAAGGCAATTGAGGATGCTAGATTTGTTCTTCCAAACGCCTGCGATACTAAAATGATTTTGACAATGAATGCAAGAAGTCTTTTGAACTTCTTTAGTCTGAGGTGCTGTTCAAGAGCGCAGTGGGAAATTAAAGCTCTGGCTGATGAAATGCTGAGACTTTGCTATAATGTTGCGCCTACTATCTTTAAAAATGCCGGACCCGGATGTGTTAGGGGAAAATGTGCGGAGGGCAGTATGACTTGTGGCAGAATAAAAGAAGTTCAATACTTTTACAAGGAGCTTAAAAATGAAAAATAAGCTTGTTGTAATTGAAGGGCTAGACGGAAGCGGTAAATCGACTCAATTTGAAATAATCGATAGAATTTTTGCACAAAATAATATTCCCCATAAGTCGATCAGCTTTCCTGATTATGATAATCCGTCATCAGCATTGGTTAAGATGTATCTCAGCGGTGAATTTTCAAATAATGCTAAGGATATAAACGCATATGCCGCTTCAAGCTTTTATGCAGTTGATAGATATGCCAGCTATAAGCTTTTCTGGGAGGACGCCTACAACAAAGGAGATTTAATTCTTGCAAGCAGATACGTGACTTCCAATGCAATATATCAAATGGTTAAATGTGATAAAAGCGAGTGGGACAGTTATCTAAAATGGCTGAATGATTATGAATATGAAAGACTAGGACTTCCAATACCTGATTTGGTTATATTTCTTGATATGCCGATAGAGATTTCTCAAAGACTTATGACTGACAGATATAATGGCGATGAGGGCAAAAAGGATATTCACGAGGTTGATGTTGAGTTTCTGAGGTCTTGTCGTGAAACTGCTCTGTATACAGCTAAAAAACAAAACTGGAGAATAATTAACTGCAGTGATGGAAATTCTCCTTTACCTGTTGATGTTATAACTGAAAGAATTCTAAATGAAATTAACAAACTGAAATAACATACTGAAAAGAAGGATATAATGTTTGACTTTAGAGAGATTGAATTAAGTGACAAGCCTTGGATCGACGAGCTTTTATCTAAGTCTGATTTTATGGGGTGTGAATATTCTTTTGCTAATAACGTAGCGTGGAGAAGGCTAAGCGATTCAGTTATTTCAAGATATAAGAATTTTTATTTGATTTCCACTCAGAATAAAAACAGTGTTTATCTTACCTATCCGGCAGGTGAGGGGGATATTTTAGAGCTTATCTCTGAGTTTAACAAATACTGCGAAAGCTTAGGAAAAAGATTTATTTTAACGTCTGTAACAACAAAGAATTTAGAGCTTTTGAAAGAAAAAATTGGAGATAGTATTGTAGATGTTAAGTCAAATCCCGACTTTTATGATTACATTTACAATGCTGATGATTTAATAAATCTAAAAGGAAAAAAGTATCATTCAAAGAGAAATCATATAAGCAATTTCAAAAAACTGCCTTGGGAATATAAGGAGCTTTCTGTTGATTTATTCGATGACTGTATCAGATTTGTAACAGAGGCATATAATAAAAAGTCGGGTGCGGACGACTTTTCGGCTGTTGTTGAGCAATTTGCTATAAATACTTTTTTTAACAATTATGAGTATTTTAATCTCGTTGGCGGAGTTCTTTTCCAAAACGACCGAATTGTTGGGGTCACAATTGGTGAGAAACTAAATTCTAATACACTAGTTGTCCACATTGAGAAGGCTCTCAGTGATGTCAACGGCGCTTATCCTACTTTGTGCAATGAATTTGCAAAGGCTAATGCTATAGATTTAAAGTATATAAACAGGGAAGAGGATTTAGGAATTGAAGGCTTGAGAAAATCTAAACGCTCTTATCATCCTTGCTTCCAATTAGAAAAACATTCAGTATTATTCAAAAAAGCTAATTCAGTTTATTAAATCACAGAAAGGAAAATTAATATTATGGTATATGTTTTTATTGCTGAGGGATTTGAGGAAGTCGAAGCTCTTGCACCGGTTGATATTCTGAGACGTGCTGAGGTCGAAGTTAAAACAGTAGGAATAGGTTCGAATATAATCAGAGGTTCTCACGGAATACCTGTTATAACTGATTTGGATTCTAAAGAAATAATTCTTGATGATAATTTAGAAATGATTGTTCTCCCGGGTGGAATGCCGGGTACAATAAATCTTGAGGCAAATGATGATGTGCAAAAGGCAATAGATTTCTGTATGGATAACAATATATATATTTCTGCGATATGCGCAGCACCTTCAATTCTCGGACATAAAGGTGTTCTTGACGGGAAAAAGGCTACCTGTTTTCCCGGATTTGAGAATGAATTAGGTAAGGCTTGTTATTCGAACGCACTTGTTGTGAATGACGGCAGAATAACTACAGCTAAAGGAGCAGGAGCTGCTGTTAAATTCGGACTTAAACTTGTTGAGCTTTTAGTATCAAAGGAAAAATCTGAGGCTCTTGAGGCGTCACTTCAATGCAAATAGAAAAAGGCGCTGATAAAAATATCCTGAGAAAGGATATTTTGAAAAGACGTAATGAGTTAAATGAAGCAGACATAAAATATAAAAGTGAAAAAATTTTGGACAAGCTTATAAGTCTTAGTGAAATTGTAGATGCAAAAAATGTCTGCATATATGTTTCTAAGGAATGTGAGACAGATACAACTAGTCTGATCGAACGTTTTATTGCTATGGGCAAGAATGTGTTTGCTCCAAGGAGCGATATACAAAGCAATTCTATGACCTTTTATAAAGTAAATTCACTTGAGGAACTTAGTCTTGGAGCTTTTTCAATTTTAGAGCCGAGCTGCGATAATGAGAAATATGTATATTCCGACAACGATGATGTATGTATTGTGCCGGCTCTCAGCTTTGATAAAAATGGATACAGATTAGGCTACGGTAAAGGATACTACGACAGATTTTTAAAGGATTTTATGGGAATTAAGATTGGTATTTGTTTTAATGAATATATTACAGAAGTGCTTCCGAGGTATGATACAGATATTGCTGTAGATATGATTATTACGGAAGATGAAAATTATTGTTGCAAAGGTGGAAAGTAAAATGGATGAAAACGAAAAAAAACTTAATAACACCGCAGATAATAGTGATGATTTTGATTCTAAGCTGAGCGAATTTTTGGACGAAAGCTTTAAGGCTTCCAAAGCGCTGGATTCTATAGTAGGTGAGGATAAAAGTGAAAAAGTTGTTGCTTCTACAGATGTAACCTTAACTAATCTTGAAACCAGAAAACCCTCTGGAAATGTCAATGCTAACAATGCAGATGAAAAGGTACATAGCGAAATTGATGAAGCTGTAAAAAATGTATCTCAGAATATTTCCAAAGATGATATAATTCTGTCGAAAGATGAAGATTTATCTCTCAGTGTTGATGAAATTTTGAATGGTAAAAAGGAATCAACTGATAATGAACTTAATGTTCAAAATGAAATTAAGGAAAAAGCAGAGTCATCTGTTGATGCTGTTTTTAATAAAGAAAGAAATGAATCCGGTTCGTATAACATTAGCAGTTCTAAAGAAAAATTCAATGTTAACATTGATTATTCAAAGGCAGGCATTTCAGAAACCAAAAGTGTTCATAAATCAGCAAACGGAAATAACAAGAGAAAAAACAATAAAAAGAAAAAGGTCGAAGTTAATAATTCTATTTTTATAGGACTTATCGTTACAGTTGTTGTTTTAGTTGTTTCAGTTTCTCTTGCATTCTTTGGTATATCACTAGGTCTTGAATATTTGGGAATAAACAAAAGTGATGAAGTGATCAAGCTTAATATTGAAGAAGGATCAAACACCGATGAAATTGCTCAGCAGCTTTTTGATGAGAATATTATTGACAATAAATTTTTGTTTAAGGTAATCGTCAATCTGAAAAATGCAGGTGCATTGATGAAGCCGGGTGATATTGAGCTTAAGCCATGTTGGTCCTATGCAGACAAAATTGATGCACTGATGGAACAAAGACAATCGTTTGAAAATGTTTCGGTAGTTTTTCCTGAGGGAATTACTTTAATAGATGCTGCAAAATTATTGGAAACAAAGGGCGTTATATCTGATTATCAGGAGCTTATCCAGACATTTAACAGCGAGAAATTCGGATACGATTTTGAAAGTATAATTGATAATAAAGGTAAAAAATTTTATGCAATGGAAGGATATTTCTTCCCGGATACCTATAATTTCTATATAGATGATTCTTCGTATAATATCGTTAAGACTGTCAGAGAGCATTTTAACTCCAAGTTCACTGAGGATATGAAAGCAGTAATGCGTAAAAACGGTATGACTATGGATGAAGTCATTACACTTGCTTCTATAGTCCAGGCAGAAGCCGGTAAAGAAAAGGATATGCCTAAGGTAGCTTCGGTTTTCTTGAACAGACTTAAAGATCCTGCTAACTTTCCAAGACTAGAATCTGACGCTACTGACAGCTACTATAAGGAAGTTATAAAAGTCGAAGCTGAAAATTCAAAAACGTATGCAGATAGTGAAATTGCATCATTTAAAGATTTGTATGATACTTATGTTGCTAATGGACTTCCTGCAGGACCTGTTTGCAATCCGGGACTTGAAGCTATCAAAGCAGTGTTATATCCGGAAAAGACGGATTATCTGTATTTCTGTTCTGATCTAAAGACCAAAAAGTCTTATTTTGCAAAGACTCTGTCTGCTCATAAAAAGAATCTTAAAAAAGCAGGATTAGATAACTAACACATAAACAGCTATGGAGGCATAATGGATTTAAGCAATTTAGAGGTTTTATCTCCGGCGGGTGATATGGAAAGACTTGAGGCTGCTCTTGATTACGGCGCTGACGCAGTTTATCTCGGGGGTAAATCGTTTGGTATGAGAGCGGGTCCGTCTAACTTTGATAATACAGAATTGAAATCTGCAGTTAATAACGCTCATAAACGAGGCGTGCTTGTCTATCTTACCTGTAACACCTTACCTCATAATGATGAAATACCACACTTTAAAGAGCTTATTGATACTGCAGTAGATGCTAAGGTGGATGCTGTAATAGTAAACGATATAGGACTTCTATCACTGGTTAAAAAGTATGCACCTGATATGGAAATTCACATTTCCACACAGGCGGGAATTGTAAACTATGTCACAGCAAATGAGTTTTATAATATGGGTGCGAAGCGAGTTGTTCTTGCAAGAGAGCTGTCGCTTGACGAAATAGCTGATATTCGTGCGAAAACATCAAAAGAACTGGATATAGAGTGCTTTGTACACGGGGCAATGTGCGTAAGCTTTTCGGGCAGATGCCTTTTGTCTAGTTATTTAGTAAATCGTGATGCGAACAGGGGAGAGTGCGCACAGCCTTGCAGATGGGGTTACCACCTTATGGAAGAAAAGCGTGACGGACAGTATTTTCCAGTTTTTGAGGATGAAAAGGGAACATACATTCTTAATGCAAAAGATATGTGTATGATAGAGCATTTAGACAAGCTTGCAAAGGCAGGAATTAAAAGCTTTAAAATAGAGGGCAGAGCGAAGTCCGCTTATTATGTATCGGTTGTTACAAACGCATATCGAATGGCAGTGGATTTTCTAAGAAACAATCCGAACAACTATGACAAACTTCCTTTGTGGATAAAAGAAGAAGTTTACAAAGTAAGCCATAGAGCCTACTGCACAGGATTCTTTTTCGGTCATCCAAATGAGCAATTAGACACCCAATATTATGAAAACAGCGGATATATCAGAGAATATGACGTTGTGGCAATAGTAGATGAGTGCAGAGACGGCAGGATATATTGCACACAGCGGAATAAATTCAATAGGGGAGACGAGCTTGAAATTTTAGCTCCCGGTAAAGAGCCTGTTAAGATTACTGCCGATAGGCTTTATAACGATAAGAATGAAGAGATAGATACAGCAAATCACGCTATGATGAAGCTGTCACTGGAATGTGATAAGGTTTTTTCAAAACATTCAATCATCAGAATTAAAAAGTAGATTTTTGCCTCCTTTACCGATTTTGTTTGTGTAATAGGGGGCTAATTTTGTGAAAGGAGAAATTTCAGTGGTAAG
>CANPWR010000005.1 GCA_947584825.1 uncultured Clostridia bacterium
TCAACTTACGCTAATGAATACTATGCCATTGACCCTTATGTAGATCCTCCGAAAAAGGACAGTCCGGTTTTTAAAAATATTGATATGCCTTTGAGGGTTGAAGATGTTTTACCTCAAGAAGATATAGTTCCAAAAGTTCCAGTTGGTGAGAAATTTGATACAGGCAAGCTGAGATACGGAAACGCCAATCCGGACGCTGAGGATTTTGACTCTCTTTCAGATTTTATTTTCTCGGGTGATTATGTTGAAATAAGAATTCCTTGGCAGCTTTTAAATTTCAGCAATCCGTCGGAGATGATGATTCACGACGACTATTACGAGTGTTACGGTATCGAAAATTTGAACATTGATAAAATGTATGTAGGCATCGGTTCGTCAGAAAACACAGAGTACAGATTAAAAATGGCGCCCTTTGCATTGAAAGGCTGGGGCAAAACAGTTACCTATCACGAGAGACTTAAAAAATCATACTATATGCTTAAAGATTATTGGACATCATTAAAGTAATGTCAGGCTTTTTGAAACGGGGTGAAGTGCTTTGGGAATTGAAATATTGCTGTACGGATACGGAGCAGTATGTGTTAGTATGATCATCTTTAACTTCGTTTATAATATGATTTTAAAAGGCAGCAATCATAGGTTAAAGAAAAGAAGTAAAAAATTCAATAAATATATTACAGAGCAAATTGAGAGAATACAAGATGGGAAAGACGCTCAAACAAAGCATTTTTCATACTTTGAGAAAAAGCTTTCACATGTGCATAATCTTATGGCATTTGACAGGGCATTGGAAAGCATTCTGCAAAATGATGAACCGGCAATAGAGGAATATATGGGTCTTTTACAGCCTATCATGCTGCACCTTGCCGAAGTATATCAAAAGCGGGATAATTTACAGTGTGCATATTTTGCATATTTTATTGAAAAGCACAGTTTTGAAAACTATATGAATATGAATGACATACAGGATGTTATAATAGGGTATATGAATAAAAACAGTCTGTATTGCCGAATAAACACACTTCAGGCACTTTACACTTTAGGAGACGAGGAAAGTGTTGCTGAGGCTATTTCAATATTGGACAGAAGCGACTCTTTTATGCATGAGAAAATTCTGACTGACGGACTTCTGTCCTACACCGGAGATCATAATAAGCTTATACATATTCTTTGGGGCAAAATAGAAGATTTTTCAGAAAGAGTGCAATTATCAATACTTAATTACATTCGATTTAAGTCGGGAGACTATTGTGAAGAAATGTTCAGCATTATGCAGGACAACTCAAAAGATAAAGAAATAAGATTATCTGCTATACGTTATTTTGGAAAGTACATATATGAACCTGCTAAAGAACCATTGATTGCTTTTGTCTCGGACAAAAATCCAATCAACTGGGAATATGCGGCTATAAGTGCGACTTCTCTTGCGAGGTATGAGGGAGAAGATGTTTTAAATGTGCTGATGGAGGCTATGCACAGCTCTAACTGGTATGTGAGATACAATGCCTCGATAAGCTTGGAAAATCACCATTTGAGTTACAGAGATTTAATAGAAGTAGTTGGCGGAAAGGATAGGTATGCAAGGGAAATGATTATGTATCGTCTGGACTCACGCCGTATAGAGCAAGAGGAAAAGGAGGTGACGACGTGAGAGATATAATTCAGATGTTTTTTAATTTTATAGGAGTTTTCTTTGTTTTATATTTAGCCGGATATGCAACATTTCTGTTTTTATCTGTGGCAGTTGGCTCGTCGTCTTTATACAGCCTTAAACGGCGCAATACACTTAAAAATGAATTGCTTAATGATTATTACATTCCTGTTTCTATTGTTATACCTGCCTATAATGAGGAAAAAACTATAGAGTTTACGATAAAATCATTGTTGGCTCAGAACTATAAATTGTATGAGATTATAGTAGTTGACGATGGTTCTAAAGACGATACCTCAAGGGTGGTTAGGAAAGCGTTTAATATGCATCATATCAACCGCCCTATACAAAGAATGATACCCTGCCAAACAGTGGAGTCGGTGTATGAGACTAAGAGTTTTAAAGTGCCAATAACTCTTATACGCAAGAAAAACGGCGGCAAGGCAGACGCTCTTAATATGGGTATTAATGCTTCAAAGTATCCGTACTTTCTTTGTATGGACGCTGATTCTGTTTTGCAGGAGGATTCTTTAGAAAAAATCGTTCGTCCGGTATTAGAGGACAATAATGTAGTGGCGGTAGGCGGTTCGGTACGTCCCTGCAACGGAGCGTCTATTGAAAACGGACACGTTGTTCAATATCATATGCCCAATAAGATTTTGTCATGTATGCAGGTTATGGAATATGACCGTACCTTTTTAGCAACACGTATTCTTTTTGATAAGTTTAATGGAAGTATAATAATTTCAGGAGCTTTCGGACTATTTAAGAAGAGTGTTGTTGTAAATGCGGGCGGTTATGACGTTGACACCATGGGAGAGGATATGGAGCTTGTCGTAAAACTGCACGTTTTCTGCAGAGAGAACGAAATCCCTTACAGAATTCGCTACGCTACCGACGCTATCTGCTGGACGCAGGTGCCGGAAAAGCTGAAGGATTTATGTAAGCAGAGAAGAAGATGGCATATCGGTCTTTTTCAAAGTATGATTAATCATAGAAAAATTTTGGGCAATATCAAATATGGTTTGGTAAGCTTTGTATCATATTTGTACTTTCTTATTTATGAATTACTTTCACCCTACATAGAAGTTTTTGGCGTATTTACTATGATTTTTGCTTCTTTGGTCGATTTTTTGAATGTTCCTTTTATGCTTTTGTATTTGGCTATCTATGTAGTATATTCATCTATATTATCTCTAACCGCCTTTTTTGCTCGTGTCCATACCATAGATTTAAAACTTGCAGTAACCGATATTATGAAAGCTGTAGGCTTCTGTATGCTGGAAGTATCCTGCCTTCGGTTCATACTGGCGTGGGTTCGTATGACATCTCTTATCGGTTATCATACGAAAAAGAAAAATTGGGGAAAAATTGAAAGAAATAAAATTAATTTTAAATAGCAATTTATTTTAAGTTTTATTGCTTTAAAAATATATTCTATTCAGCTTAATGCAGGATAGAAAAATCAGGAGAAATCAAACATGGAAGAAATCATTATTTATGTAGCGGGAAATCCAGATCTGTATCCAATAGAATACTATGACGCTGATACTGAAACCTATCAGGGTTTAATTCCTGAGCTGCTGAATCAATTTTCAAAACAAAGCAAATATAAAATTAAATACTACAACAAAAACAGTAAGGATGAAAGAACACAGCTGGCAGCTAACAGACAGGTGGACTTGATTTCCGGCTGCGTTGGAAATGAATCTTTTGAGCATACGGAAAATGAGTCTATAGTTGTTTTTGAGACTTTAAAAAACGACAAGACTGTTTCTTATAGGCTTTACTTTTCAGATGTTGCACCTGAATCTCTCAAGGAAGATTTGCAAAGCTACTTCTCAGGTGTTACGCAGGAAGTGAAAACAGGTATACTTGTTGATGTTAAGGAACAAATACCGATAAAGTCTTGGTCGTTGATACATACTTCAATTATTACCTTATCTTTGGCGGTATTGATACTTTTTACTGCAGTTATACTGCTGATTAGAAAATATCGTCACAAGGTGAAAAATTATGAGCAGAATAAGGAAATTGACGAGATAACTGCAATAGGTAATATCGACTATCTTGTTAGATACTATAATTCTCTTTTGAACGATAAAAACAGGATTCTGTACAGTATGTTCTGTTTTTATGTTGATACTGAAAGAATGGAGCGTATTAGCAGTCATCAGGAAACTAATGAGTTTTTAAAGTATACGGCGATGATATTGCAGGATTATGCTTCCGAAACTGATGTTCTGGCAAGAGTTTCTGACGTTGGATTTATACTTCTTAAATTGTCAGAAGGGCAGAATATAGATGAGTGGATAATTCCTGCATTGGAGCGGATACGCAGCTTTTCTGAAAATAATGGAAAGGCGTATTCATGTGATATTGCGGCAGGTGTTTATTCTCTGAAGTCAGACGATCGGGATTTAAATGAAATGATATTCAATTCATGGCAAAGTGCTATGTCGGCTTATCGTGATAAGCTGGATTATAAAATCTGTTCAGATGAAATGGTTGATCACTTGATTGAAGAAAGAAAGCTTCAGGCTGATATTAGCAGAGGATTTGAAAACCATGAGTTTTTGTTATACATTCAATTCTATGTTGACGTACATACCTATAAAATCGTAGGAGGGGAGGCTTTGTCAAGATGGCAGCACCCTGAAAAAGGATTTCTTACTCCTGAACATTTTGTTCCTTTGATGGAACGTGAGGATATGATAAGCAGAATGGACTACTATTCTCTTGAAAAGGTGTGTGTATTTCTGGAGAAGCTATCAAAAGTGGGAGTCGAAAACTTTTTTGTTTCTTGCAATTTCTCAAGAAAAACCTTTTCTTCTGTAGATTTTGTGAAAAACTGTAAGGAAATTATTGACAAGTACCAGTTCGATAGAAAAATGCTAGTTTTTGAAATAACTGAGAGCACTTCGGTGAGAAACATTTCTCAGGTTCATAAAAATGCAAATTCTTTGAAAGAACTTGGAATTCGTATTCTGCTTGATGATTTCGGCGAAGGATTTACTTCGTTTTTTGATTTGCAAGAATATCCTGTTGACGGTTTAAAGCTGGATAAAAAACTTATTGACAATATTAATACTGAAAAAGGAAAAACTATCTTAAAATCAATGGCAAGAATCGGTCACGAACTGAATCTTACTATTATGGCAGAGGGAATAGAGAACGACGAACAGATTAAAGAGCTGCAAAAAATAAATTGTGATATAATTCAGGGCTTTAGATTTCATTATCCTATTCCTGAATGGGAAGCTCAGAAACAGATTTTAAAGCAAAAATAATAATTTTTGGTGTTGAGGTATTTATGAAAAAGAAAATTACATTTTCAATTTGCATTGTATTGATTATTTGTCTGGCAGTGGGCATTTTCTTTATATTAAACTACAACAGACCGAGCAAGCCTCTTGACACACAGCGTAAGCAAGGCTTTGGATTGTTTAGCTGGGATACTTCCGCGATTTCTGAGAACGAGCAGGAAAATATGAAGCGATGTATTCAGAAAGCAGATGTTTCACAGATCTATCAGCAGTTTTCTAACGATATGTTTGAATCAGGTGCAGCAAAAAGCTTTATTCAGCGAATGAAAAAAATTAATACTGAGGTTTATGCACTTTTTGGCGAGGCGGATTGGGCTTATGAGACTAATGCTGATACGCTTATAGGAAAAATACAGAGTGTTTTGGAGTATAATTCAAATAACAAAAACAATCGCATTGTCGGCATTATGACAGATGTTGAGCCGTATCTTCTTGACGAATGGAGCGAAGAAGGTGATGTCCGTGATGATTTGATGGCAAGCTATCTGGAATGTATCAAGAGTGCATATCAATATGCTAGGAAAAACGATTTAGAGTTTATTGTTTGTGTGCCGACCTTTTATGATGTAGTATATAAAAATATTTTGGAGAGTTTGATTTCTGACGCTTGTGACGTCGTGGCAGTTATGAATTATAATCGCAGCGACGAGTACGGTCAAATTGAGGCAGAGGTTAAACTGGCAAGAGAAAATAATAAAGAAATCATTTGCATTTATGAGCTTCAAAAAGCCGGAAAACATGATTTGGAAGACATAAACACTTACGCTGGTGAAGGGTTGAAAGCATTGTGGGATTCGGCAAAGGGTCTTAGAGAGAAGTTTAATTATTCAAAGCTCAGCTTTGCGTATCATTACTATGAGCCTTTAAAAGAAATGCTGGATGAGAATTATGTGAGTGAAAAAAATTAAAGAATAAGGACTAGAAATTTGAAAATTTAAAAAATATATTGTAAAATAGAAATATAAGCGAAGATAGAGAGGAGATAAGTATGAAGTCTTCTGTTTTAAATAAAAATAAATACATTTCAGGCGATCATATTTTAATTGTTGATGATGACGAAATCAATCGTGGTATACTGGATAATATTTTTTCCGATTACTATACCGCTGAGGAAGCGGAAAACGGAAAAATCGGTTTAAAAAAGATTTTTGATAATCCAGAAAAATACTGTGCAATTCTTTTAGATGTAATGATGCCGGAAATGGATGGTCTGGAAGTTCTTCATCATTTGAAAGATGCAGGTCTTGAGGGGAAAATACCTGTGTTTATGATTACTGCTGAAGCCAATGACAGTACGATAAAAGAGGCCTATCGACTGGGTGTAATGGACGTTATACTTAAACCGGTGGTGCCGTATTTAGTACTGCGTCGGGTAAATTCCATTGTAGAGCTTTTCCAAGTCCGTAAGCGTCTGGGCAATCAGGTGGAGCAGCAGAGTTTGGAACTTCTGGAAAAATCGCAGAAGATTATTGAGCTTAATCAGGGTATGATCGAAGCTCTGTCAACAGCTATTGAGTTCCGTGACGGTGAATCGGGTGAACATGTTCGACGTATTCATGACATTACAGAATTTCTTCTGACCAATACGGAAATGGGCGACGGACTTAGTGAAGATGATATAAACAACATAGCTTTGGCGTCTATTATGCACGATGTGGGGAAAATAGCTATTCCGGATTACATTCTAAGCAAGCCCGGTAAGCTGACATCTGAAGAATTTGAAATAATGAAAACTCATACGATACAAGGTGCACATTTATTGGAGAAGATTCCCCAGCTTCGTGAAAACGGCATATATTATTATGCATATGATATTGCCCGCCATCACCATGAGCGATGGGACGGACGAGGTTATCCTGACGGGTTGAAGGGTGATGAAATTTCACTTGGTGCCCAGATAGTTTCTCTGGCTGATGTTTACGACGCACTTAGCTGTAAGCGTGTATATAAGGACGCTTTTCCTCGTGAGAAAGTTTTAGAGATGATTCGTGACGGTCAGTGCGGAGTGTTTAATCCTCATCTTTTAGACTGTTTCTTTTCAGCGGAAGAGACACTCCATAATTTATATACAAATAATAATATTTAGGAGGATATTATAATGGATGCTTTAAGGAAAAAACAATTAATTGATGCTAATATTAATGTGGATTCTGCACTGGAACGATTTATGGGAAATGAAGCTCTTTTAGAACGATTTTTAAGTAAGTTTCTTGCAGACGAAAACTACAATAAGCTGACAGCTGCCATTGCCGCTAATGATAAGGAAGCTGCACTAACCGCTTCACATACCCTTAAAGGAGTAAGCGGCAATCTTTCTATGACTACTCTTTTTAACATGCTTACCTGTCAGGTTGGGTCTTTTCGTTCAGATGACTGGCAGGGTGCAGTCGATATGATGTCTGATATAACTAATGAATACAATAAAATCATCAAAGCAATTAATGGAAATAAATAGATTTTTATTAAACATTTTTCAATTTAGATGCAGCAAAGTTTTTAATAATTGTTTAAAAAAAATACTCAATCTAAAGGAAAGGATTTGAATAGTGTGAAAAAATTGTTTAATTATGAAAAAAGCACTATTAAAAATAGGCGGAAATATTTTAGACAAGAAAAATTCCATATTGCAAAACTAAATTTGCGAATATTGGAAAAACTTTGCTTGGCAACAGTTATATTACTCATACTTTTTCTTTTTCTAACACCATTCATAATAAAAGATTGGAAGGCATCACCTCAGCATTTGATTTTTTTGCCGGTGTCTATTCTGTTTTGTTTTATAACCTTTTTGTATAATAAAAAGGGTTCAAACAATCCTAAATTGGTTACTGCACTGTGTATATTATTTGAGAGTATTATTTTTGTTTTCATAATATTGATAGATGTGTTCAGTGATGTAACAGCACCTAGCTGCTTTATGCCAGTGTTATGCGTAGCTCTTCCTGCATTATTTATTTTTCCGCTTTCCTTATCTTTGAGCTTAATTGGTTTTTTTGAAGTGATTTTTGTCATTTCAGTATTGATGTTCAAAGATCCCATTATTGGGGAGTACGATTTGTTTTGTGCATTCGTTAGCTTTGGATTTTCCATTGTCGTAGCTACCATCGTGATACACTTGAGAATAAGGGACTATCAAATTCGTATTAAATTTAAAGAGCTTAGCATCAGAGATACTTTGTTGCCCAGTATTTATAACAAACAAGGATGCGAAAGGCATATGCAAAAGTATCTTGATTTTAATAATCCATCGGTGAACTGTTCAGTTCTTTTTCTTGATTTGGATGACTTTAAACGAATCAATGATACTATGGGACATCAAAACGGAGATATTATACTTCGCTGTATTGGCGAAATTTTACATGGTATTTTCCGTTCGGAAGATATAATCGGACGCTTTGGAGGCGATGAATTTATTGTTTTAGTCAAGAGTTTGACTAATGAAAAGGTTTTAGTTGATAAATGTCTCCTTATAAGTGAAAGACTAAGAAATTACTCTAAGGAAAAAATAGGAGTAATAGTAAGCTGTAGTATTGGTGTGGTAATTGCGAAGAATAAAAAAGTGGATTTTGATTTGCTGTTCAGCCAGGCGGACAAGGCGCTGTATGAGGCAAAAAACAGCGGAAAAGATAAATCAGCACTGAGATACTATGATGATGTTAAAGGGAAGATAATAAGTCAATAAAAAGATTATAAATATCTTTATGCAAAAAGCACACTGTTCAAAATAGTGCGCTTCTTTAAAAATTATAATAGGCAATACCTGCGTGAACTTTTAATGCAAGTATTGCCTTTTGTTATTTATTGAGTATTTTTAGTAGTTCCGCAATATCTACAGGCTTTTCTAAAAAGTCGTTCATTCCGCTTGCCAGAGCTTTGTCTTTATTCTCTGATAAAGAGTTTGCAGTGCAGGCGATAATGCGGACAGTTTTAGCATCAGGTCTATCTAATTCACGGATTGCTTTGGCTGTCTCAAAACCGTCCATTTCAGGCATCAAAAGATCCATAAGGATAACGCCGAATGTTTCCGGCTCGGATTCGGAAAACATTTGCAGAGCTTTTTTTCCGTTCTCTGCGAGTTTTGCTTCAAATCCGACGCTGTGAAGCAGCTCAATTATAATCTCACCGTTGAGTTCATTGTCCTCTGCGACCAAAATGCTTGCTTTTTGTTCTGAACCTTCAGACTGCAATATATCGTCGTTCTTTTGTGAAAGTTCCGCAGGCTTTGCGGTGAATGTAAAGGTAAATGTGCTTCCTTCTCCCTTTTGACTTACGAATGTTAGATCGCCGCCCATAAGCAATGCAAGCCGTCGGCTGATAGGAAGTCCAAGACCTGTACCTTGATTTCCTTTGGATACAGTGTCAAGCTCTTGAGCAAAGGTATCAAAAATGTGTTTTTGAAATTCTTCGCTCATTCCACGTCCGGTGTCTGACACGGTAGCAGTCGTGAGTACTTCTCCTTTATTTGTCATCTCCTGTTTCAGAGATAATTCAACTTTTCCGCCTTTAGGCGTGAATTTTTTGGCATTATCCAGTAAATTAAGCAACACCTGCTGAATACGGACCTCATCACCTAAAACGCAAGGCCAACTCAACTCGGAATTTGCACTATATTTCAACTTTTTTTCGGACATAGAATTTTGAGCTATTGAACTTATAGTATTTAGTACAAGTTCAAGATCTACCGGGCGAAGATCCAACTTTAGGTTTTCTGTCTGAAGACTTGACATATCAAGCATATCATTTACAAGTGACAAAAGGTAATTTGCGGTCACTGTGGATTGCTGCAGATAATCCTTCACCTGTTTCTGGTCGTCTAGTTTTTGTGACATGAGATAGTTTAACCCAATAAGACCGTTCAAAGGAGTACGAATCTCATGGCTCATTGTGGACAGAAAATGTCCCTTGACCTTAGCGTTGGCTTTATTTTCAGCTAAACGTATATGTTGACGGACAAACAGAATTGTCAATATAATAATAACTAATAAGAATAGGGCGAGAGTCATTGCCGCATAACGGTAATGATATAAGAAGTCTGACAGATTAAAACGATACTGATTTTCCATAATTCCTTGTATTGTGTAGCTTCCTACCTCATCTTCGGTCATACTTGCTATAGCTTTATTCAAAATGTTGATAAGAATACGCCCATTATTTTGAGATGTATCGCTGTTTTCACCAAAAGCTACAACTGCAGAAAAGCAAAGCTGGTCGTCAAGTCCAAGCACAGGAATAACCTTGAGCTTTTCGTAAATCGGTTTGGAAATCCAATATTCAACGACATACTGATTTTGTATCATAAGATCTGCTTTTCCTGAATTTACTGCGTCAAAGCAGTCGGTTATGGTTGGGTAATCAACTAGTGTGAAATTTGGATAAGAAGCATTTAGAACCTTTTTAAGTGTTTGCGAGCCTGTGGATACGGCAATCGATAAGTTAGCGTCGTATTTAAAATCCAAACCGTCTCGAGCTACTACGACCTTACGACTGGACAGATAAGGATCACTTATTAGAATACCTCTTGCCTTTTGATTTTCTTTATTATATTCAACGCTTGAAACAAGGTCAAAACCCTCGTTTAAAAGGTAATCGTAGGTGACGTCTCCTGTAGGGAGGGGAACATATTCAAACTTCAAACCGCACAGTTCGCTCACATGGTCGAATATGTAACGGGATATTCCTGCCAGTTCTCCGTTATTATCGGAGAAAGAAACAGGTATACGGTCCTGAACATAGCCTATCTTGAGTGATTTGTGTGACGATATATAGTTTTTCTCCTCAGCAGTAAGTGATAGCACATTCTTTGCACTTTCTGCTTGAACTTTTGGAACTGCCGCATAAAACAGTAATATAAATATAACGACTAGGGCAGGCATACGACAAAACAATCTGCGTATCATGTTCACTTCTCCTTTTATGGGATATTCTTAATATTTAAAATTTATTTTAAACAACTTATCCCTGATTTTTTGCTTCTTTAATACGGTAATCATCCATAAGCTTTACACAGCCTTCAACATCTGTTTTTTTATTTAACATTTGGTTAAAGGCTGCGGATACATCGTCAGCACTGTAGCCGATTATTTTAGACGCAGCGGTGGATACACGCTCATTTGAAGCTATAGATTCACTGGCATCAGTCACCATAGATGACTGTATGTTAGTAGTTTGTCCCTTAAAACAGTTTACTGTGGAAATTCCGTCAAATGCTATATTATAGTTATCTGCAGTAGCACAGAAATTAAGGAATTCTAATGCTTTATCTACTTTTTCACTATTCTTGTTGACCATCATCATATTCAAATTGCCGCCCTCATATGTGCCGTTATCAGCAGTATTCATAAATGCAGGCATTAGGGCAAAATCATCAACAGAATATTTGTTTCCCTGCTCAAAATCTGTATAAAACCATGTATCCCAGATAAAGGTCATAACTGCTTTGCCTGATCCCATAATCATACTGATATCAGACCAGCCGTTTTCTAAAAAATTTGATCCGAACCAACCTTTGTCAGCGGCGTCTGATACCCACTTAACCATATTAGTTACAGCTGGAATATCGGAGTATGTGATTTCATTTTTATTCAGTTTTTCAAGTAATGAAGGATCGTCTGCAAATATAGGATCCAGACCAAACTGAAACATCCAAGTGCAGCCGTCTGCGGGCCAGCAGATTGGTGTATAGCCAATATCAGCAAGCACTTGGCACAGAACGTCAAATTCAGCTTGTGTGGCTGCAGGTTTCAGTCCCAGACTGTCAAGTATATTTTTATTGTAAAAACAGCCGGAAACAGAGCTTTCCCAAAAGGGAAGACCAAGCAAGTTTCCTTCCTTATCCTCACAATAAGCACGTGAACTGTTTGTCAGGTCAGAGACCCAGCTTTCATCATTGAGATAAAGAAAATTATTAGATACGTCAAAACGGTTTAAATCTGCATTGTTAAAATGCATGAATACATCAGGAACATCGCCATCCGCAAATTTTTTGGATGCATTAATTTCAAATTCTGCGTCGTCAAATTCTATAATATCCAGTTTGTTTCCGGTAGCAGTTTCGTACTGTTCAAAAATGCTGGTCATATAGCTCTTTTCCATATCGCTTTTTCTGCCCATAATTGTCAGAGAATCACTTTCAGTATTATCTGACTTCTTATGTTCTCCAGTGCATGACGTCAGGAAAAGTGACGCAGCAAGCATGGTCAGCACAAGAAAATGCCTCTTTTTCATTTACTCGTTTCTCCTTTTTATTATCAATTGTTATTATTTTTACCAATAAGCTTTCCGACTAATTCTCTCATGGCGTTCATATCAATCGGTTTTGCAAGATGTCCGTTCATTCCAGAATCCAAAGCATTACGCACATCTTCTGCAAATGTGTTGGCAGTCATGGCTACAATAGGTATTGTCTTAGCATCTGAATGTTCGCAAGCACGAATTTGTCTGGTTGCCTCATAACCGTTTAGCACAGGCATCTGTACATCCATAAGAATCATATCATAATAGTTATGGCTAGACTTTTGAAACATCTCTAATGCCTCCAGACCATTCACAGCCAATTCGCAGCTTGCACCCTCCATACTAAGCATCTCTGTAAGTATCTCGGCATTTAAATCATTATCTTCCGCTACGAGGAACAGAAGTCCGTCCATAATACCCTCTGGAGGAACATCAACATTTCCCTTTTGCTCTGTGTTATCTATAAACAGCGGCTTTATAGTCTGCCATAATGTAGAAACGAAAAACGGTTTTGGCATGAAAGCGTTGATTCCTGCCATTCGTGCTTCTGTTTCAATTTCACTCCAATCGTAGGATGTCAGCACAAGTATAGGAATATTTATTCCTATCTGTTCACGTATTTTTTTTGCAGTCTCTACTCCGTCTAGACCCGGCATCTTCCAATCCAAAAGTATCACATGAAAATCTTTTCCGTTTTGGTGAGCTTGAACTGCTGCATCTACAGCGGCAGAACCATCTGTTACGTAAGTTACGTCTACACCGGTATCACGCATCATTTCCTTGATGTTCAGACAAATGTCTTCCTCATCGTCTGCAACGAGTATACGGCTGACCTTTTGACGATACCACATGTCTGATTCTTCTTTATCCGGAAGTGCTAATGACAGCTCTA
Organism: uncultured Clostridia bacterium; assembly: GCA_947584825.1. Lineage (GTDB taxonomy): Bacteria > Bacillota > Clostridia > Oscillospirales > Ruminococcaceae > UMGS1601. The sequence continues at coordinate 13,103 of CANPWR010000005.1, forward strand.
CAGTAAATGTACTGCCTTTTCCAAGCTGGCTTTCAACCTTAATAATACCGCCCATTAAATCTACCAGATTTTTAGTGATCGCCATTCCAAGACCCGTACCCTGTATTTTGTTGGTGAGCGAACTTACTTCTCTGCTGAATGGAGCAAAGATTTGCTTTTGAAATTCTTCGCTCATACCGATACCGTTGTCTTTAACGGTAAACCTCAGTTTAACATACTGATGTGCTGCCTTTGGTATTTCACTTACCAGAAATTCTATTCGACCGCCGTCTGGCGTATATTTTATCGCATTGGACAATAGGTTGATCAATATCTGATTAAGACGCAGCTTATCACCCATTATCTGCTCAGGAGGCGCACCCTGAACATGAATTGTAAAGTTCTGATTTTTGGCTTTAGCTTGAGGCATTAGTATAATATTCAGTTCCTCCAACAACTCTGGCAGACTGAAACTATCCACATTTAAAGACGTTTTTCCGTTCTCGATTTTGCTCATATCCAATACATCGTTGATAAGACTGAGCAGGTGATGACTGGATGCCATTATTTTACGAGTATACTCTCTTACTTTATCAGAATTATCTGCGTCCTTTTCCAGCAGGACTGAGAATCCTACTATGGCATTCATCGGGGTACGAATATCATGGGACATATTAGAAAGGAAATTACTCTTTGCCTCATTTGCACTTTTAGCAGATGTCAGAGCTTCTTGCAACTTTTGATTCATCTGCTGTTCCTGAGTGCGGTCAGACATTACAATAATATATTTCTTAACTTCCTGAATACTTAAGTGATATATTGTCATTCTGTACCAACGGCGTTCGCCGGTAGTTTGGTGCATATATTCACATTCCCAGTAGCGGTTATCATTAAGAGGAATCGACTCAAGTTCCTTTGCTGGAATAACAACATTAAAGTTTATTGCACATTTCTCCATAACTCTGATGTTTTCCCGTGCATCTTTTACCTTGATTCCCAATAGACGCTCTATATTAGGGCTGATATAATCCACGCTGTGGTTTTCAGAATCCAGCATTATAAATATATCGTCAACACTGTTGGACAGCACATCAAACATTTGCTCTCTGTATTGAAGTTCTATCCTGCTTTTACGTGACTGCTTGTGACTTCTCAAAACAATCAAAGCTATCACAGTTACGCTAACCAGTAAGAAAATTACAATCAGTACATTTATAGTAGTTTTTTGAACTGACAGAAAACCTGCGCTTACTGCACTTTGCGGAACTGCACTCAGCAGAAAGTAGTCCTGATAGCCGATAGGCTGATACAAAATACAGTAACTCACACCGCCTATTTCACACTGTAAAAGACCAGAGGTACCATTCAACCAATCATTTTTTAGCTTTGTCAGATTTTCTTCGTTCAAATCGGAAGCAGCTCTAAGATAGGTAAGATAATTTCCAAATACATTACCGCCTTCCTGAGTGGAAAGCAAAACACTTCCGTTGTTGTGGATCACGAAACATTTTGCTTTGCCGGAAAAGGCATCAACGTTTAAAGAATTTGCCATATCTTTATTAGTATAGCTGATTGCGATAGCGTCAAAGTTAAAGCCTTTATACTTACTATGCTCTACCGGAACAGCAAAAACAGTAACCTCCTGACCACTAGACAGAGTTTCTCCTGCCATAATAGACTTTCTTTGCTGGGTGAGACTGTCCCAAGCGCCTTCTAATGCCATGTTGACTTTGGTGCCGTCAAGCGTCATACAGGTCTCGTCATTGGAAATAAAGTAAAATTCAGAAAAGCCCCAGTAATCCTGTTCTTGTGAGATAAAATCAGAAACTGTGCTCTTTTTTGTGTCTTTGGACATTTTCAAATAATTGCTCCAGCTGTCTAAAAGCCCCCAGTTCCTCTCTACAAAGGCTCCGAATGAGTGGTTTACCTGTCCGTAAATTTCTCCAAGATGGTCTGTACTGTCCTTATAAATTCTTTGTGAAATAAAATTAAAATAGAAGATTCCTATTAAAATGGCAGTAATGCCAACTATACTCATTAAAATTAACGGTAACAATCTACCGAACCATTTTTTTGATATAATTCCCGTACTTCTTAACATCAACAAACACCTTCTTTTGCAGATGACTTATTTATGTTATTTTATCATATACAAATAGATAAGTCAATTAATACATCTGACGGATAATGATTTGTAGATTTAAATAAATATGACATCACTAACCATACTACATTATATCTTTTCTCACTAACACCTCAATAACAAATAAGCAGCCACCTTACGGCAGCTGCTCGCATACATTTTCTTTTAATTTTTGTCTCAAATATGGACATAGAGCCTTAAATTTTTAAACTATAGAAACATATTTAGCTTCATATACCTTAACAGGTACTTTTTCTTCCCCAATTTCTTCTATAGAAACTTTCCAACCAACAAATACGTAACCGGCTCTAGCTTGAGGCGCTTCTTTTATTATTGTCTTCTTTTCTGCTCTTCTGCTTACCATAACGCTAGAGTTACCGCCGTCAAAGCCTTCACATTTAGCTGTATCGCATTTAAACTTTGCAAACCAAATTGTGCCAACTTCTCCATACTTTTCAACAAATTTTTCTGTTTCTTTATCGCCTTCCCAAGTAACTTCAATTGGATTTTGAGTAATTAAACCTTCTTCTGTCGTCGCAATTGTAACAGTTCTAGTTGTTCTGCAAGCTTCACAAACTTGAGTACCAGTACCCGTATCCTTGCTAGTCGGCATCTTTGTTACAGTTACTTTACCCCAAGTGTGTCCGCCGTTATTGATTCTTACTATATCCATTCTTGCCTTACAGCCGTCTCTTGTACAATGTCTTGACTTCTCACCCGGAGTTGTGCATGTTGGCTCTAAGTCTATTGTATATTCATAATCATAAGCATGACCTAATTTGGATTTATACTCTTTAACTATTTCTCCGCAGTTAGTACATTTTTTAGTTATAACACCATTTTCAGTACAAGTAGCAGCTGTTTGAGACTCAACAACATAATTATGTCCAGTTGCAGGAGCAGGAATTACTGTCACTTCTATTTTCTCTGTACAGCCGTCATTTAAGCAGTGCTTTGACTTTGAACCAGCCTTTAAGCAAGTAGCTGCAACGTCAGTAGTAAAATCTTTTGAGTAATTGTGTCCCAGCGGCTTATCGGTAAGGCTGAAAAATACCTGACCGCAAACAGAACAGGTGGAGTACTGTCTACCTCTTTGTGTACATGTAGCTTTTACTGTTTCACCTTTAACGAGCTTGTGGTCGCTTAAAGAAATTCTTGTTTTTTCTTCATAACCGCATGCTGTACATTTACGTGTTTTTTCTCCATAAGCATTACATGCAGCTTCTTTAGTTACTTTCCAGTCGCTGAATGTATGTACATGCTTTGTTGTAGCAGGTGTCGTTTTTGCGGTTGTTGTGGTTGTAGTAGTTGTTGTAGTTGTTGTTTTTGCCTTAGTTGTGGTAGTGGTAGTTGTTGTTGGTTTTGGAGTAGTTGTAGTTGTTGGTTTAACCGTTGTCGTTGTAGTAGTTGTCGCTTTCTTAGTTGTTGTAGTGGTAGGCTTAGCTGTTGTTGTAGTTGTTGCCTTAGTCGTAGTAGTTGTCGTTGTTGGTTTTGGAGTAGTAGTTGTTGTTGTTGTAGTAACTGCCGTTGTAGTCAACGATGTTGTAGTCGTAGTCGGAGCTGCTGTTGTTGTCTCCGGCTCTGTAGGCATTGTAACTGCCGCAGTAGTAGTTGCTGCCGGTTCTGTAGTTTGAGTCTCAGGCACTGTAGCTGCCGCTGTTGTAACTACTGCTTCTGTAGTTGTAGTAGGAACTTCAGCAGCTTCTGTAGCAGCTGATGTTGCATTCGTTGATTTTTCAGCTGCCTTTGTTGTAGCAGGCGCAAATGTTGTAATCTCTGGCTTTGTAACTGCTGCTGTTGTAATTGCTACAGGTTCTGCAGATTCTTCATTAGTAGTAGACGGTGCTTTAACAGCTTGTTTTCCTACAGCTTTAGTAGTAACGGCTTGCATCGTAGCTGCTTGAGTCTGTTGAACTGTTTGAGCTACAGAAGCATTTAAAGATTCTCCGTCAGAAGTTAAAATCTTTACGGAAGATGTCTGTCCTTTGCTGCTTAACAAACTGTTATAAGCTGTGCTTGAACCGCTTGGCACTTCAATAACAGCTTTTTTGCTGATTCCTTTAAGTGCATTCTTACCAACGCTCTTCAATTTCTTTGTGGAAATTGTGATCTTGCTTAATTTAATGCAATTAGCAAATGCATTGGTTCCAATAGTTTTCAATTCAGTATTTGTCTTTACCTTTTTAAGTTTTTTGTATTTCTTAAATGCATTGTTTCCAATACCGGTTACAGTCAACTTATACCCCTTAACTTTTATTGTTTTAGGCATTTTAACAGATGTAACCTTTTTTGTTTTGGCACCGACAAGAGTTGCCGTTCCTTTTTTGCCTTTTACAGATACAACCTTGTAACGGTAATTACCGCTGACAATTGTTTTTCCCGTAATATCGGTCTTTGAAGATGCCGCTTGCGCTGAAACTGTCATTGTACTAAATACCATTGCAAACGCCATTACTGTGCTTATAATTCTTCTTGTAGATTTCATAATTTACACCTCTTCCGTATATTTGAAACCAGTTATATGACATAAAAACAAAAATTGCCATATTCCTAAATAGAAATCGGCAACAATTTATTTTAATGCAACTGGCTGCCATTTTAAAGGCCCTATAGCTTTGCGTCACAATTTTTCAATTGCTTTGCCGATTAATATTCTTTTGTACACTTGTATTATATTATATTATATAGATAATGTCAACACTTTTTATAAAAATTTTTTTATAATTATCGTTTTTGTTAATTGTGAACAAATTAGTAATACAAATCCATATGCTAATTTGTTTATATTTTCTAAAATATATTGAAATAATAATTACAAATGAAGTCAGGACCGCCAAACTGCGAGATTATCACCTTTGCCAGAGCAGGATTAGGATTTTTTATGTTTACAGGGTATTCAAGTTTCTTTTTATATTGCCACATTAATTCTCACTCCTTTCCCATGGCCAAGGCTTTGTTGCCCATGTCCATTCGTCGGTACTATTTACTCCGCCTACTGTTATAGGAGCATACTTCTCCTCGTATTTTGCAACTGCTTCTTCATACTCTTTTTGGTGCTTTCTAAAGTATTCAAGCGCCTCTTTGCAGGTAGGGTGACTGTCAAGGTATAACTGCGCCTCAACAACTGCAAAGCCGTGCATTCTTACCGACTTCAATAGCTTACTTCTTTCTGCATCCATTAGAAACAGCCTCCTCTCCTATAAAAGGTTTATCAAGCGATGGGAATATTGTTCCCCGACACAAGGCAATATTAACATCGTATGTTTTCTCCCATTTCTGAAACGGAACATATGCCATTCCTATCGGTGTGCTCTCGGGAAATTTTCCCTCAGGCTGTGGACAGCCTTCACAAAAGCCTGCCGCACATATGTCAGACGATTTAGGTGTACTAATCTCCATGTGAAATCCTCCTTAATATAATTTGTGATTATATGCCGATGTTTTGTAAATGTTTTAGGCATAAGATATGTAATAACCCTGTTGGGTTGTTACATCACACTTTATTATATGTCAATGCAAATATTTTGTTATTATAGGGAGATTTGTCGTTTAATTAAATAGTATACAAAAACCTTAGATAAAGTTTTATCTGAGTTAAATTTTTATAACATTTTTTTACGAACAAGTCCGTGTTGTATTTAGATTAATATTTACTTGAAAAATATCACATATTAGTATATAATTAACGTATATTTATCAGTAAATGTTTGATGAGAAAAAGGAAATTTATATGAAAAGATTTAGTACGTTCTGCAATTATAATACTGAAAAAGCGGGTGTTATAGCTCTGGCTGCTTTTATTATAAGCTTGATTTTTAAGGGCAGAAAAAAAGATGGAAAGCACAAAAATATATTTATTAGGTTTGTAAGAAATTTTACCAGAGTTTCATCGGCGGTAGGTCTGGCTTCAATTCTTGGAGCTGAAAATTTTGTTAAGAATAAAGATGACGGCATAAGCTTTGAGGAAGCCGCTGATATGTATAACAAGTCTGTCGGCGAGACTGTTATAGATGTTGAATATGACAAAAACGGAAATGCTAAAGGTACAGGCAAATACACTAAAACATATTCTGATTTAGATGAGATGACTTCAAAACAATAATTGACGTGCATTTAGAAAGGTTAGGAAGTTTAATGAAAACGAATAAATTTCTTGTTTCTTTGGGATTGTGTACAGCAGCAGGGGTGCTGATAGGAAAAAAGAAAGCAGACGCTTGGTTTTCTGATACTCATTCTGCTATATTTGAATCTGCCCTCGAGATTTTGAAAAATGATAATAAATATGATGCATATAAGTTTTTTGAAGAGCATAAAGACAGAATTTTATACGGAGTTGTGGTTCCTGATTTTAAGGGCGACAGGAATAAAGGCAGCGGAATGCACTATTATTCTTCTTGCGACAAAAACGGAAAAGAAATTCTGCCTACTTATACCGGATTTTTTGCTAACAGGTTAGGTAAGTATGCTCCCTCAGCAAGAACAATGTTAGAGGAAAATTACACCATGAGCTTTATCCAGTTTGCAAATAACATGACTGATATGGCTCTGGATTCTTTGGGAAGATGTATTCATTTCATTTCGGATATAGGGTGTACGGTTCATACGACTAACCTTATATCTCTTCCGCTTAAAAGCAATCCGCATCATTGCTATGAAAAATTCGCTTTTGCAAATATGGAGAGATTTCATACTAAGAGTGGAGATAAGAGTCTTTACGACGCTTATTTAAACAAAAGCATTGGCGAAATGCTAAATATCTTGTCTAGGGAGTCTGCAAAATATTATGCTGATGTTAAGTCTGTTGAAGATTCAACCTTTGAAAATGCACTCAGCAATATGCTACCATTAACTGAACAACATATTGCAGCTTTTATGAATTCATATTATGAAAGGCTTTCGGAAAACGTTGAAAAGGCTTTGAAAGTTAAAAGTAACATTAGAATTAAATCTGTATGTGACGAGGCATATCTTACAATATATGAAAACGGCAGAGCGGGACTTTCTAAATTGAATGATAATTTAAATCAGACCTTTAATATACGACTTAATCTTGACGGAAGCGTAAGGATAGTCAACAAAGAGGGAAATCTTCTCTGCGATGGTATGTTTGGGTTTAAGTGCGGTAAGGCGATAAAAAACAACGGTTTCAGACTGTCTGAATCAGACGGCTTTTATAAGATCTCAACTGAGTATTCACGCTTTTCAAAGCTGCTCACAAACTCAAAAAGACTTATAAGATACCGGGTTTTTCAAAAGGAGTTCAATCCGCTTGACGACGGTCAGCTTTGGGTGATCGAAAAGGTTTAACTCTATAATTTTATTATCATATAATGTATAATGAAGTTATATGATCCAAAACGGTTTGATAAAATAAACGTAAAAAAATTTACTGAAAGGAATATATATTATGAAAACACTTGTACTTTTATGCGACGGAATGGCAGACTATCCAGTAAAGGAGCTGGGAAATAAAACTCCTATGGGAGCGTCTGTTACTCCTAATATGGATAAGCTGGCAAAAAAAAGCTATATGGGACTTGTCAAAACTGTTGCTGATAATATGAAGCCGGGAAGTGATGTTGCAAATCTCGCAGTGTTAGGCTACGACCCTCAAATCTACTATTCGGGACGTTCTCCGCTTGAGGCAGGCTCTATCGGTATAGATATGAAGCCTACTGACGTTTCTTTCAGATGTAATCTGGTAACACTGTCTAATGAGACTGATTATGCTGACAAAACGATTCTCGACTACTGCGCTGATGATATTTCAACAGCTGAGGCGAGAGAAATAGTGAAAACATTGGCTGAACATTTCAACAATGATGAGTTTCAGCTTTATGCAGGTGTTTCGTATCGTCACTGTTTGATATGGAACAACGGAACTACCGATGTAGGAACGCTTACTCCGCCGCACGATATAACAGGAAAGCCGATAAAGGATTACATACCGTCGCATCCTAATGCTAAAAAGCTTTATGATATGATGGTTGAAAGTTATGATGTTTTGAAAGACCATCCTGTAAATAAGGCGAGAGAAGCTAAAGGTCTTAGACCAGCGAACTCTATGTGGTTCTGGGGCGAGGGAACTAGAAAGGCTCTTATGCCGTTTGAGGAGAAATACGGACTTAAAGGTTCAATAATTTCTGCCGTTGATCTGTTAAAAGGTATAGGAAAATTCAGCGGCATGAATGTTGTTAATGTTGAGGGCGCAACAGGTTATATTGACACCAATTTTGAGGGCAAAGCCAATGCCGCAATTCAGGAGTTTAAAAACGGTCAGGACTTTGTGTATATTCATGTTGAAGCACCTGATGAGTGCGGTCACAGACATGAGATAGAAAATAAGAAAAAGTCGCTTGAGTTGATTGATGAAAAGATTTTAGGTCCAGTTCTTAATGCTTTGGAGGAATATGACGACTACAAGGTACTTATTATGCCTGACCACGCAACTCCGCTTGAGCTGAGAACCCACACAAATGATCCTATTCCTTTCTTGATGTATCATAAAAAAGGTGAGGTTGAGGGCAGAGATGAGTTCACAGAGCAGACCTGCAAGGATACAGGAGTTTACATTGAGGACGGTCATAATATTCTGAGTATGTTTTTAGAAAGATAAAAGTGTTTCTGAAAGAAAAACAGTTGTATTTGAACAAAAAACTATGAAATGTTATAAGTTATTTGTATTAATTGTCAATTGACGGATTTCTGGTATGTTATATAATAGTATAATAGCAGTAGTAAATTCACGATAGTACAGAAATGGGAAGGTTTTAGTATGATTAAGGTGGTAAAGTTCGGCGGAAGCTCGCTTGCTGACGCAAAACAATTCAAGAAGGTCGCCGACATTATAAAAAGCGACAGCTCAAGGAGATTTGTAATTCCGTCAGCGCCGGGTAAAAGGTTTGATGATGATACAAAAATTACTGATATGTTATATTCCTGCTATTCAAAGGCTGCCAGAGGACAGGATTTTGAAAAGGAGTTTGAGGAAATTAAGGAAAGGTATAACGGAATAATCGACGAGTTGTCTCTTGATATTTCTTTAGAGAAAGAATTTGATACAATAAAAGCTTGTTTTACTCAAAAAGCAGGCAGGGATTATGCGGCATCAAGAGGTGAATACTTAAACGGTATTTTGCTTGCAAAGTATCTCGGCTTTGAATTTATCGACGCCGCTGATGTTGTTTTCTTTGACGATAAGGGAGCTTATGACAGTGACAAGACAGCTTTTGTTATGAGAGAACGTCTTGAAGGTGTGGAATACGCTGTTATTCCGGGATTTTACGGCTCTATGCCAAATGATACTATAAAGACATTCTCACGAGGCGGTTCTGATATTACGGGTTCTATTGTGGCTTCTGTTGTGACCGCTGATATTTACGAAAACTGGACTGACGTTTCAGGCTTTTTGATTGCAGACCCGAGAATCATTGATGATCCTATGCCTATTACTTCAATTACATACAAGGAACTTCGTGAGCTTTCGTATATGGGTGCTACAGTATTGCACGATGAAGCGATTTTTCCTGTTAGAAAAGCAGGTATTCCTATAAACATTAAGAATACAAATAAACCTGATGACACGGGAACAATGATCGTTGAATCTACATCTCAAAAGCCGGAATACACAATTACCGGAATCGCAGGAAAGAAAGGCTTTGCAGTTGTAAATATTGAAAAGGATATGATGAACTCAGAGCTTGGTTTCGGGCGTCGTGTTTTAGAGGTTTTTGAAAAGAACGGGGTTTCCTTTGAGCATATGCCTTCTGGAATTGACACTATGAGCGTTATCATTCACCTGGATGAGTTTGCTGAGAAAGAGCAGGAGATACTTGCCGGACTTCACAGAAATGTTCAGCCTGACTCCATAGAAATTGAAACTGATCTGGCTCTTGTCGCAGTTGTCGGACGGGGAATGAAATCCAACAGGGGTACTGCAGGCAGAATATTTTCGTCGCTCGCTCACAGTCATGTTAATGTAAAGATGATCGATCAGGGTTCCAGTGAGCTTAATATAATCGTCGGAGTTGAAGAAGCGGATTTTAAAACGGCTATCAAAGCGATCTATGATATTTTCGTGTTGCAGAAGTTATGATTTATTACTGTCTTGCCATTATCGGCAGGACAGTTTTTATTTTCTTTGCTTGACACAGGTGGTATAATATTATTAATAAAATACCTGATAAAGCTGAGAAAATTTGTTTTAACTTATGAACGGAGATTAAAATGACAGACTTCATTGAAATAATTAAAAGAGTTTCATCACTTGCAGTGTTTAGAAACATATTGAATAATAAAACGGTTCAAAATTTTTTAAGACTTCTTAACAATCTTAGTGATAATACATTTAAGCAGAAGGATTTGATTTCTGATTATTCGGAATTTGTAAGTGAACTTTATAAACACACCGATAGCCTGACCGATTATATCCTTAATATTGTTTTGGAAGACGAGAATATCTATATGCTCAAAAAAGGTGCGGGGGAGGAGATAAGTCCTCTTTTGGAGGAGCGTCTGGAAAACGAGCTTGTTACTCTTGAGAGCCTTGCAAAAATAAGCTGCGGTGATGTGGGAAGAGCGATAGGTTACAGAGGTCTTGCTAAATGGAAAACTGAGGATATTGATTTTTGCAAAATATATTATGAGAGAATTCGAGATATAAACAAGTTCGGCTATGGAATATATGCAAATAATCACATTTTTGTCATTAAAGACGGAAAAATCAAACCTGTCAGCTTTCCTGACAATACAAGGCTTTCACAGCTTTCGGGTTATGAGGCACAAAGGCAGACGGTTATTGATAACACTATTGCCCTGCTTAACGGCAGACCGGCAAACAATGTGCTTCTTTACGGAGATTGCGGTACAGGTAAGTCTTCTACTGTGAAGGCTATAGCTAACGAATACAAGGACATGGGTCTAAGACTTATTGAATTGAAGAAGAAACAGCTTCATGAGATTCCGCTGATTGTTGAAACGGTGAGCAGAAATCCGCTGAAATTTATTTTGTTTATAGATGATTTGTCTTTCACCGAGAATGATGATGATTTTGCGGCGCTTAAAGCCATTCTGGAGGGAAGTGTTTCATCAGCTGCGGACAACCTTGTTATATATGCTACCTCAAACCGCCGACATCTGATAAAAGAATCCTTTTCAAACCGAGAGGGTGACGACATACACTTTAACGACACTATGCAGGAGCTTTTATCTTTATCAGACAGATTTGGAATCAGAGTTGTTTTTGAAAAGCCGGATAAAAAACTTTACCTCAGCGTTGTTGAGGATCTGGCAAAGCAATATGAGCTTGATATGTCTGTTGAGGATATAAAGAAAAGGGCAGAGGTTTTTGCCCTTGAACGTGGGGGAAGGTCTCCGAGAGCGGCTAAACAATTTATTGAAATGTTGAAAGGAATGGAAAACAGTGGAGCTTATAAAAGTTAAAACAAAAGAACAAATTGAAGAAACATCAAGGCTTGCATATGAGATTTGGAACGAGCATTATATCAGTATTATTTCACAGGAGCAAATAGACTATATGGTGCAGAAGTTCCAGTCTGCTGAGGTGATCGAGCAGCAAATCAAGGAGCAGAATTATGAGTATTATAACTTTGTTGACGAGGGGAAAAGCGTAGGTTATTTCAGCTTTGTTGAGCAGGACGGAGATGTAATGTTTTTATCAAAAATATATTTGCTTAAATCTGAAAGGGGAAAGGGTTTCTCCAGACAGGCTTTTGAGTTCATGAAGAAAGAAGCTAAAAAGCGTGGCCTTTCAAAAATCTGGCTAACTGTCAACAGGGGAAATAAACATTCAATAGAGATTTATAAGAAGTTTGGAATGTACATAGAACGTACTCAGATAGCTGACATCGGCGAAGATTTCGTTATGGACGATTTTGTGTTCGTCTACGACGTCTAGGCTGCGAGCCGCCGGAGGCGGTGCTGACTTTGGAGACTTCGTGAAATGTGTTTATTAAGTAATACGGCAGACCATTACCTAGATGCAAGTAACCAGATTCAAGAAGCAAGAAATACGAGCCGTCAGAGGTTCTCTGCCTTTGAAAAATATGTTTATTTTGCAAAATTGTTGTTATTACTTTGAGGTAATAGACGTAAAAAAGTAATGTAAATGTAATATCGATTTGGAAAAAATTCTCAAATTATATACACTTTTTTATTGATTTATTCATATCAAACGTAAAAATGCTTGATTTTTTTTATAGAATATGTATAATAATATTATAAATACAACACGGAGGTTAACTATGGAAATCTTAAAAGTATCTTCACAATCTATACCAAACGCAGTTGCGGGAGCTATTGCCGGTGTAATTCGTGATAAGGGTTCTGTAGAAGTACAAGCAGTTGGAGCCGGTGCTACAAACCAAGCAATTAAAGCAATTGCGATTTCACGAGGATTTTTGTCACCAATAGGCATAGAACTTATTTGTATGCCTGCATTTGCAAATGTTGATATTGACGGCGAAAAAAGAACAGCTATAAAGCTGGTTTGTGAAGCCAGATAATTGAATTTATTTTAGAGGGATGATTGTAAATAAAAAGGACAGTATTTTTATACTGTCCCTTTTATTTTTTATTAATGTTATTTTATAAGTCCCCAAATATCTCTTGCATAATCTTCAACAGCTCTGTCTGCAGAGAAAACTCCTGCACAAGCTATATTTTCCAAAGACATCTTCTGCCATCTGGTTTGATCCTTATAACACTCTGAAGCAAAAGTCTGAGCTCTTTGATAATCCTCAAAGTCGGCAAGTACCATATAAGGGTCGCTGTTTTTAAGTGAATTTGCAACCTCTTCAAATGTATTACCGTTAATTCCGCCGTAAAGCTTATCAATAGAAGCACGGATAATACCGTTTTCGTTGTAGTATTTTTCAGGGTGGTATGATGATTTTTTTGCAGTTACTTCGTCAGAACTCATACCGAAGGTTATGATGTTTTCCTTTCCGACTTGCTCGCAAATTTCCACGTTAGCTCCGTCCATAGTTCCTAGAGTAATCGCGCCGTTAAGCATAAGCTTCATATTTCCTGTTCCCGAAGCCTCTGTTCCGGCAAGTGAAATCTGCTCTGAAATCTCAGCTGCAGGCATAAGCATCTCTGAAAGGGTAACGCAATAGTCCTCAAGGAATATTACAGACAGCTTTTCGTTTATCTGCGGATTCCTTTTAAGCTCCTCACCTATAGACCATATCATCTTGATTATCTGCTTAGCCAGATAGTATCCGGGAGCTGCCTTAGCAGCAAAGATATAAGTTTTAGGAACAAAATCAGCATTTGGATTTTCAAGCAGATAGTTATACTGAGCAATGATATTCAAAGCATTCAAATGCTGTCTCTTGTACTCATGCAGACGCTTTACCTGAACATCGAATATGGAATCTGTGTTAAGTGTCACACCGTACTTGCTCTTTACATATTTTGCAAAGTTGTCTTTGTTTTGCTTTTTGATTTTTGCAAGACTGTTCAGAACATCTTTGTCATCTTTAAAAACTTCGAGTTTTTTCAGCATCGCACCGTCTTTTAGGAAATCACTTCCGATTTTTTCACGGAGCAGATTTGTAAGTCCCGGATTTGATTGATAAAGCCATCTTCTGTATGCGATTCCGTTTGTTACATTTTTAAACTTGTTAGGACAGTCAACATATTCGTCATGGAAAACTGTGTTTTTAACAATTTCTGAGTGGATTTTTGAAACCCCGTTTACGCTGTGACAAGCGTGGACACATAGATTTGCCATCTTAACAAGGTTGTTATTAATGATAGACATACGGGTGACAAGAACTTCGTCGTCATATCTTTCCATAAGATCTTTGCAGTATCTCTCATTTATCTCTACGATGATTGAAAAAATACGAGGTGTTACCTGTTTTAGAAGATTGCAGTCCCATTTTTCCAAAGCCTCTGCCATTACGGTGTGGTTTGTATACGCAAATGTATTAGTTACAATATGCCAAGCCTTATTCCACGAAAATCCGCAATCGTCAAGCATAATTCTCATAAGCTCGGGAATCGCAAGTGTTGGGTGTGTGTCGTTTATATGAATTGCAACCTTTTCATGGAGATTATCAAGAGTTCCGTAGGTTCTCATATGCCTGTCAACGATGTCTGCGATAGATGCCGCACACATAAAATACTGCTGCCTTAGTCTTAATGACTTACCCTCTGCGTGATTGTCGTTAGGATAGAGTACCTTTGATATAGCCTGTGCCATTGCGTTTTGTCCGAGAGCCTT
>CANPWR010000006.1 GCA_947584825.1 uncultured Clostridia bacterium
TGGTGAAGGAGGAAGCGGAGGAGCCTTAGCCTTAGGTGTCTGCGATGAGCTTGCTATGCTGTCTAATGCGCTCTATTCTGTGATTTCACCGAGAGGCTTTGCATCAATCCTATGGAAGGACGCGACCCGTGAGCGTGAGGCTTGCGATATTATGAAAATCACTGCTGAGGATTTAAAAAATCTAGACATATGTGATTATATTATTGAAGAGCCCGAGGACGGAGCTCATAATAACCCTGACTTAGTTGCTGAAAATATAAGCAGTTATTTGCGTGATGCTTTTAAAAGAAATTTGCAAAAACCTATTGACGAATTGCTTAATGATAGGTATACTAAGTTTAGGAAAATCGGTGAATTTGAGGAAAACACTGATTAATCATCTGAGATTATATCGGGAATGTTGTATATAACAGCTAAAATCCCGAAATAATAGACATATCTTTAAAAAGGAGGTTGTTTTTAGTATGGTATTTGATAAGGTAAAGGATATTATCGTAGATCAACTTGATGTTGACGAAGACAAAATTACATTAGAAGCTTCTATCACGGAAGATTTAGGTGCAGATTCTCTTGACGTTGTTGATTTGATTATGTCTCTTGAAGAAGAATTTGATATTAAAATTCCTGATGATGAAGTTGAAAATGTAAAAACAGTCGGCGATATTGTTAAGTTTATTGAAGAGATAGATAATTAGAGTAATAAAAAAGTCCCGAAATTATTCGGGACTTTTTATTTAAGAAAAGTATATTTGTATATATTATAAATTTTTTAAGCTTGTCTTTAATCATTGCGGTTGGTTTTTTTAGCGGATTTATAATGCTTTTAATCTACGAACAATTAACTTCTTTCTAAATAATACCCCAAAACAACTGATAATCCCAAGCCGCAGCCAATCAGATTATCATTTCACCAAACTAAGACAACCATATTCAGTAAAACTAACGCACCAAAAACCCGCTAAATAAAACACTTTAATTGTATGCCGCTTAAAAATTCATAAAAGTGTGAATGTCTTAATCTCATAAGCTAAAACAATCAACACTTTTTGCCTAGAATTTACATACATTATATAACACTTGCAGCATATATGTCAAGATTACACAATAATTTATTTTAATTTTTGTTAAATTGCACGAATTATAACGATATTTTTTGGCTGTTTTGTCAAACAATAACAACTATTGTCGATAATTGTTTGATTTAATTAATTCTCTTGTAAATAAAAAATACCGCCTGAACCATCCCCTGTTCAAGCGGCATCTGCCCTTTCGGGCGTTTATAGGAATATTTTTAGAAGAAAGCTTTGTAGTATTTTGTGCTTTATTTGAATATCAAAAGCCTTTAAAATCAATATTATTTTCCATATCATACTATTATACACTAAAAATAGGATATTATTAGTATATTCCAGATAATAGCATTTGTCAATATTTTTTTGTTTTGTTTTTCAACAAAAATGATAATAAAACATTAAAAAACGACTTATTATCTGTCCTTAATGACAAAATCAACGGTTTTAAAGCACAAAGAAATTAATTTTGCGATTTATTTTACTTTTTTTATAAAAAAATTAATAAAAATAAAGACAAATGCATCTTTTTATGCTATAATATATTTAATACAATTCAAACTTTTAAAGAAAGGGTAATACTCATGATAAATGAAAAATCCTGCGGAGCAATCGTTTATCGTAAATATCATGGGAATACCGAGATTTTGCTGATTAAGCATGTCAACAGCGGTCACTGGTCTTTTCCTAAAGGCCATGTTGAACCCGGCGAAACCGAGGTTGAAACAGCGCATCGTGAAATTCTCGAAGAAACAAGTATCGACACTATAATCGATCCGACATTCAGAGAAACAGTATCCTACTCACCTAAGAGGGATACGCATAAAATAGTCGTGTATTTCATTGCAAAGGCTAAAAATTCAAACTTTATACCACAGAAAGAGGAAATCTCTGATGTAAGATGGATAGAAATTGATCGTGCCTGTTCGGTACTCTCTTATGATAATGATAAGAGCATTGTTAATAAGGCAAAAAGCTTTTTAGGCTAATTGAATTTAAATTAAACAACTCAAGCTATATGCTTGGGTTATTTTTTTCCTGTTCTGCATTTTGATTTTCAAGTTCTTTTTGATATGAAGAAAGTATCTGTGTTTCAAGTTCTTCTCTTACCTCGCTGTTTATCGGGTGAACAACATCTCTGAATGTACCTTTTTCGTCTCGCCTGCTAGGCATTGCAACGAAAAGTCTGTTTTCTCCCTGTATAACCTTAATGTCATGCACTGCAAAAACATTGTCTAAGGTTATACTTACAACTCCTCTAAGCTTTCCTGAATCTAATAGTTTTCTTATTTTAATGTCTGTTATTTTCATTGTCCTTGACCTTTCCTGTGCAAGTTATAGAATGTTTTGTAAGATATGGTTGTAAATTGTCAAAAATCTAAATTTGCACACATTTATTTAAAAATATTTTTGACCAAAGCTATATTTTTATTCAATAAGACTTTATTTTTATTTAAAAATGTTATATAATATATTAAAGAATATATGTTCATCAGGAAAGGATCCTTCTTAATGCATAAACAAAACAAACAACTAAATTCAGATATTTTAGAGGGGAAAAAGCATATCCACTTCATAGGAATAGGAGGAAGCGGTATGTATCCGCTTGCTCAGATCCTTTATGCTAAAGGTTATTTCCTTACCGGCTCTGACAATAACGAAACCGAAACGCTCGACGCAGTAAGAAAAATGGGAATACCTGTTTTTATGGGTCAAAGAGCAGAAAATATTAAGGGCGCTGATTTAATTGTACACACAGCAGCTATAATGTCCGATAATCCTGAACTTATCGCCTCACATCAAAGCGGTGTGCCCGTTTTAGAAAGAAGCGAGCTTTTAGGTATTGTTACAGAATGGTATAATGATGCAATCTGCATCTCAGGCACTCACGGAAAAACAACTACAAGCTCTATGCTTACACAGATTTTCATTGAAGAGGGTGTAGATCTCTCATGTGTAATCGGCGGAAAGCTCCCGTCTATCGGCGGAAGCGGAAGAGCAGGCAACAGTGATATAATGGTCTGTGAAGCGTGTGAGTTTGTGGATACTTTTTTAAAGCTGTCACCCGATGTTGCTGTTATTCTAAATGTTGATGCCGATCACCTAGACTATTTCGGTACGCTCGAAAATATTAAAAAGTCGTTCCATAAATTTGCCTCAAATGCAACAAAGGCTCTTATTGTAAACGGTGATGATAAAAACACTCTTGATTCAATCGATGGAATAGACAAGAAAGTAATAACCTTCGGCTTTGACAGGAAGAATGACTATTCTGCTGAGGTTAAAGAAATTAAGGGTCTTGAGACTGTTTTCGACCTCTATTATAAAGGAACTAAAGAATGTACTCTTGCAATACATGTTCCTGGTATTCATAATGTGTTAAATGCGCTTGCCGCAATTGCTGCCGCTAGGTATTCAGGAATTTCTTACGATGGGATCGCAATGGGACTCCAAACCTTCCGAGGTGCAATAAGACGTTTCCAGAAAATTGACGAGGTAAACGGAATAACTGTTGTCGACGATTATGCTCACCACCCTGCCGAGATTGAGGTTACATTAAAAGCAGCCAAAGCTCTCGACTTTAAAAACGTATGGGCAGTATTCCAGCCGTTCACATATTCGAGAACCTCAATGCTTATGGATGACTTTGTAAAGGCTCTTAAAATTGCTGATCACACCGTACTGACTGATATTATGGGAAGCCGTGAAAAAAACACACAAGGTGTTTACTCAAAAGATTTGGGCGAAAAAATTCCGAAATGTACTTGGTTCGACTCGGACAAAAAAGTTCAAGACGCTCAAACCGCCGAGCAGAAAGAAAAAAATTTCGATCAGGTTGTAGACTATTTATGTGAAAATGCAAAAGCGGGCGATTTAGTTATCACTCTCGGCTGCGGAGATGTTTACAAGGTCGCAAAAAAACTAGTGCAAAAATTAAAACAAACCGACAAATAATTATTGTCATAAGTTTTATAAAAATCCTGCGGAAACGAAAGGAAGATGGTAGAAATGAAAACTCTTAGCGAAAGAGACAAGCTTGTCTACAAATACATTAAAGAGCGTATTGAAGACGGGTATGCTCCTACAGTCAGAGAAATCTGTGCTGAATTTGGATTTAAATCCTCATCAACGGGATTCCGCTGTATAGAGACGCTAAAAGAAGCCGGACTTTTAGAAAAAGGAACAAATCAAAACCGTGCAATAAAGCTGACAGGCAAGCGTGGTATTAGTATCCCGCTGGTCGGTACGGTCACTGCCGGAAATCCAATAACCGCTATTGAGGATATAACCGATTACATCAGCTTTCAGCCTGACAGGCACTATTCAAACCGTCTTTTTGCCTTAAAAGTACGCGGGGAAAGTATGATAAACGCCGCTATACTAGACGGTGATATTGTAATAGTCGAACAGGTTCCGGTCGCAGATAACGGTGAAATTGTCGTTGCACTTGTGAACGACGAAGAAGCAACTGTTAAAAGATTTTACAAAGAAAACGGACATTTCCGGCTTCAGCCTGAAAACGATACAATGGAACCTATTATCGTAGACGAAGTGAAAATCTTAGGAAAAGTCGTTGCTGTTGTCAGATACTATGACTAATAAAATAATATAAGCATATTACCCCCTCAGAAGGTGAAACTTCTAAGGGGGTTTTCTTTTCAAAATAAAAAGAGCAGGACCTATTACGAGTCCGCCCTCTTATTTCAAATATCAATTACTTAACAAGCTTTGCGAGTTGTGACTTCTTTCTTGCAGCCTTATTTTTGTGCATAATGCCTTTTGCAGCAGCCTGGTCAACCTTCTTGATCGCATAGGTAACTGTCTCTTTAGCGTTTGCATCGCCGTTAGCAACAGCAGCCTGAGCCTTTTTTATAACAGTCTTAAGCTCTGATTTAATAGCTTTGTTTCTTGCAGTCTTAGTGTTGATAACTTTGACTCTTTTCTTTGCTGATTTAATATTCGGCATTCTCACACCTCCTCTAAAAAATTTACAAAACTCCGTATAGGCTTTTGTAATAATTTGCACTTATTTGCATAAGCTAATTGCATGACTGAGAGGAAAATGCAATTATTTTATAAAACAAGTCTCAAGTGATATAATAGCACAATAAAAATAAAATTGCAAGCATTTTCAGGAATTTTTTATTCGCAATCTTTACAGTCACAAAAAGAAAAATATTTTAGTCTGTCAATACGTTATCTGAAGGGAGAAGATTTATGGGAATACGTACCGACCTTGCGCTTGAAGCAACGCAGCAGCTTACAAAAACAACACCTGTTGAAGGAATAACAAAAAACGAGTACCAAAAGGCAAATTTGAATATCACCGAAATTATTGTGGAAACCGATTCTGCCGCACAAAATCTCGGCAAGCCTAAGGGAAAATACATTACAATACAAAGTGAGCTTTCACTTGAAAATCACCCTGATAATTTCAACGAGCGTGTGGACATTCTTGCGGAAGAAATAAACAAGCTATGCGGAAGCAAGGAAAACATACTTGTAATTGGTCTTGGCAATAAGAGTATCACGCCGGACAGCTTGGGTCCTGACGTTGCCGACCAGACCTTTGCGACCCGTCATATAAAGCAACTTGCACAAGATGTTGACACATCTGACCTGTCAACTGTTTCAGTTATAAAAACGGGGGTTTTAGGAAACACAGGAATTGAATCGAGCGAAACTGTGCGGGCAATATGTGATATGCTCAAGCCGTCAACGGTTATCGCTGTCGATGCCCTTGCCTGCTCTGAAATCTCAAATCTGGGCACAACAATACAGCTTTGCGATACTGGTATTTCTCCCGGAAGCGGAGTTGAAAATGCTCGCAAAGAGCTGTCTGAACAAACTCTCGGTGCAAAGGTCATAGCTATCGGTGTTCCCACCGTTGTAGATATGCAAACTATATCGGAATACGTGTTTGACACTCCCGCCCCAAACAAGGAAATGAATAATATGATGGTAACTCCGCGTTCTATTGATAAACTGATAATGCGGGTTTCAAGACTTATCGCAATGGGAATTAACCGTGCCTTCCAACCAAATTTGTCAATTGAAGATATAACCTCGCTTGTTGAATAAATCAATAGTTAATATCTAAATACACCGTAAAAAACTCCTATGACAATTACCATAGGAGTTTTTAGCATCTTTAATTTTATTTTTAGAATAAATATTACTCAGCTTTCTCCTTAGGAGCTAAAACCTTGTAAACTATTGCTGCTAATGCACCACCTACTAGAGGAGCTACAATAAATATACAAAGGTATTTTATAAATATAATAAAAGCTGTCAGTATAAAACCAACAGCTTTCGTTTTAAACTATTGTTCTTCGTTTTCATCATTTACAATCTCATTTTGTTCTGCGTCTTTAGCTTCCTGCTCTTGAGCCTTCAATTCTTCTTCGCTCGGCTGCTCAACTTCTGAAATATCAGCCGAATCATCATGTTCAGCACGGGTAAACGTAACAACGTGAGTATCTTCCTTCAGTTTCATCAGCCTTACTCCGGTCGCATATCTGCCCATAACTCTTATATCGTTTGCACGAATCCTTATAACAACTCCGTCGCTTGAGATCATAATAATATCGTCGTCATCATCGACCACCTTAATGCCACATACATATCCCTTTTTATCAGAAACCTTGTAATTAAGCATTCCATAACCGCCACGGTTTTGAATTCTATAAGAATCCAAGCTTGAGCGTCTTCCTAATCCTTTATCGGAAACAGTAAGAACTGTGGCCCCCTCACGTATCCTTGCCATTGAAACAACATAGTCTCCTTCACGAAGCTTTATAGCACGCACTCCGTGAGCCGTTCTTGACATAGGGCGCATTTGACCTTCGTTTATCCTGATAACTTTTCCCTCGTGAGTTGCTACCATAACCTCATTTGAGCCGTCTGTCATTCTCGCTCCCATAATTTCGTCGCCTTCATCAATGCCAATAGCAATAAGACCATTCTTTCTGACGTTTTTATACTGCGAAAGCACTGTTCTTTTTATTTTGCCGTTTTTAGTGACCATTATGAGGTATTTTCCCTCGTCAAAATCTTCGGTTTTTATCATTTGTGCTATTTTTTCGCCCTCAGTCAGCGGCAAAATATTTATAATGTTTGTTCCCCTTGAAGCCTTTGAACCCTCAGGAATTTCATAGCATTTCAGCTTATACATAATGCCCTTATTCGTGATGAACAAAACGTGGTCGTGAGTGGAACATATAAACATCTCTGAAACAAAGTCGTCTTCTCTTTGTTTCATTCCCGAAACTCCTCGTCCCCCTCGGTTCTGCGCCTTATATACCGAAACAGGCATTCTCTTTATATAACCATTGTGCGTAAGTGTGACAACATTGTCCTCAACAGGAATTAGATCCTCAATGTCAACCTCTCCGCTGACATTTTCAATAGTTGTCCGTCTTTCATCACCGAATTTGTTCTTTATTTCATTGACTTCGTCGAGAATAATCTTAAGAACTCTGTCATGATTTGCGAGTATATCCTCATAGTCGGCAATCTTTTCTTTGAGTGCGTTAAATTCGTCAACTATCTTCTGTCTTTCCAGACCTGTAAGCTGTCCTAGTCGCATCTTGACTATCTCATCAGCCTGAACCTCAGTCATACCCTTAGTGTGCTCAGTAAGCTGGGTATCTCCCAGAAGTATTGCCATATCCTCGTTCTTGAAACGCTCTAGTAATCTTTGTTTACCCTCTTGAATCGTCTTAGAAGAACGAAGAATATTAATAACCTCATCTATATTATCAATAGCAAGACAATAACCCTGCAATATGTGAGCTCTGTCCTTTGCTTTTCTTAAATCATAACGTGTTCTATTTTCAATAACCTCGACCTGGAAATCGAGATAATGCTCAAGCATCTGCTTAAGAGTAAGTATTTTCGGCACTCCGTCAACAAGTGCAAGCATAATAGCTCCGACTGTATCCTGAAGCTGAGTATATGAAAACAGCTTATTTAAAACGACCTGCGGAATTGCATCTTTTTTAAGTTCAACTACAATTCTCATTCCGTTTCTGTCCGATTCATCACGCAAGTCGTGGATACCGTCAATTCTCTTGTCCTTAACAAGGTTGGCTATACTCTCTAGCAGTCTTGATTTATTAACCATATAAGGAATCTCATGTACAAGAATACAGTTTCTTCCCTTAATTTCCTCTATTGAAGTTTTAGCTCTAAGGGTGATCTTTCCTCTTCCTGTTGCATAAGCGGCACGAATCCCTGCTCTGCCCATGATTATTCCACCCGTCGGGAAATCAGGTCCCTTTATGCAGCCCATAAGCTCTTCAAGAGTACAATCCGGATTTTCAACAAGAAGGCTAAGAGCATCAACGACCTCCGCTAAGTTATGCGGAGGTATGTTTGTCGCCATGCCGACAGCAATACCCGTTGAACCGTTTACCAAAAGCTGTGGAAAACGGCTCGGCAAAACCTGCGGTTCTTTCAGTCTGTCGTCATAGTTAGGCATAAACGGTACGGTTTCCTTGTTTATGTCGGTAAGCATATGAACAGACATCTTTGCCATTTTCGCTTCGGTATAACGGTAAGCAGCAGGCGGATCACCGTCTATTGAACCAAAGTTTCCATGACCGTCAACCAAAGGATAACGCAATGAAAAGCTTTGCGCCATACGTACAAGTGCATCGTAAACAGATGCATCTCCGTGTGGATGGTATCTTCCCAAAACTGCTCCTACCGTATCAGCACATTTTCTGTAAGCTTTATCAGGAGTTATTCCGTTTTCGTGCAAGGTATATAATATTCTTCTGTGAACCGGCTTTAAACCGTCACGAACGTCAGGCAAAGCACGGGAAACAATAACTGCCATAGAATATTGAATGAAAGATGTTTTCATTTCATTTTCAATATCTCTTACAATTAATTTATTATCAAAATTTCCTCCGTCGGAAAAAGATTTTTCTTTGACTTCATTCTCTGACACAATATCACACTCTTTTCGTAATAATTTCTCTATCTGTTATTTATTGAACTAATTCTTCTAATTCAAAGTCGTCGCCCAGCTTTTGGTCGAATACATACCTAAGCTCTTTAATTTCACTTTCAGTCAAGCATCTTTTAGGAAGAACATATATTGATTCCTTTTTTAAAAAGATTATAAACATATCCTTTTTTTCCATAACTGACAAACCTGTATCACTAAAGTCAAAAACTCTCGGCGGAATTTTTATCGGTTCTTCACCCTCTTTGATAGCCTCGTCTATTTCCTCCTGTGGGATAACGGTTTCAATTGAAAACTTATTTTCATACAGCTTAAAAATGTACCTGTCGTCCTCAAGAGGTTTTAATGACTGCATAAGCGTTTTTCTTATCTTTATCGGATTGTACCAAACAATAAAAATTACCGCCAAACATACAACAAAACAAAGCCATGAAGCAAAATTATCAGGTGCATTTACTATTTGATAGATAAATAAAATAGCTAAAATGCCAAAAGCAACAGTCTTTAAAACATTTGATTTTAAAATATACTTTTTCTGATAGGCAATAAACGCTTCCTCTTCCTCGGTGTTTTTTATATCATATGATACCGAAAGATTCGGATTTACCTCTTCAAACGATTCATTTATTTCTTCCGCTGTTTCTTTTCTTAGTTCATTAAGCTGTTTATCAAGAGTTGATTTTTCTGCTTTGGTTTCCTTACTCATACTAATTTTATACTTCAAAAGAAGTATTCCTCCCTCAAAAATTTTTACACGTTAAAACATTCAACTGTTAAAGTATTATCTCCTCTTTGTTAAATGTCAAGGTTTTCTGCATACTTTGCATTCTTTTCAATAAAATCCTTTCTCGGAGCAACCTTATCTCCCATTAAAATTGTAAAGATCTCATCTGCTTTCTGAGCGTCCTCAAGCGTAATTTTAATCATCGTTCTTCTTTCAGGATCCATAGTTGTTTCCCAAAGTTGCTCTGGATCCATTTCACCCAGACCTTTATATCTCTGAACCTCTACTTTTAAATCGTTTTCACCTGCTAGCTCTTTGATATATTCATCTCTTTCCTCGTCAGAAAAAGCATACCTTACCTGCTTTCCTCTAAAAACCTTAAACAAAGGTGGCTGTGCAATATAAACGTGACCTTGTATTACTAGTTCCTTCATAAATCTGAAAAAGAAAGTCAGAAGTAGAGTTCTTATATGGCTTCCGTCAACATCGGCATCCGCCATAATTATTATCTTTCCGTAGCGAAGTCTTGTTATATCAAAATCCTCACCGATACTTGTCCCGAGAGCGGTTACAACAGGCATTAGCTTTTCGTTTCCGTAAACCTTGTCTATTCTCGCCTTTTCAACATTCAACATCTTTCCCCAAAGAGGCAAAATAGCCTGAAATCTTCTGTCTCTGCCTTCTTTTGCAGAACCGCCTGCAGAATCTCCCTCGACAATATATATCTCAGTACCCTCTGCGCCTTTTTCAGAACAGTCTGCAAGCTTACCCGGAAGCTGTGCAGATTCAAGAGCAGATTTCCTTCTTGTTAAATCCCTTGCTTTCTTTGCTGCTTCTCTGGCTCTTTGAGCCGCTGTAGCTTTTTCAAAAATAGCCTTAGCCACAGTCGGGTTTTCCTCAAGATAGTTCATAAGCTTTTCACTTACTATCTTATCAACCAAAGGTCTTACTTCTGGATTACCCAATCTGCCCTTTGTTTGACCCTCAAACTCGCAGTTTGTCAGTTTAACAGA
Source organism: uncultured Clostridia bacterium (assembly GCA_947584825.1). Lineage (GTDB taxonomy): Bacteria > Bacillota > Clostridia > Oscillospirales > Ruminococcaceae > UMGS1601. The sequence continues at coordinate 10,783 of CANPWR010000006.1, forward strand.
TACAATAGCAGTAATACCCTCTCGAACATCATCGCCAAGAAGCTTTTCACCGTCCTTGAGAAGATTAAACTTCTTTCCGTAGTCGTTAATAACTCTGGTGAGTGCGTTTTTAAATCCTGTTTCGTGGGTTCCGCCATCGATGGTATGAATATTGTTGGCAAAGCTCATAACAAATTCGTTATAGCTGTCGTTATACTGCAATGCAACCTCTGCATAACTGTCTCCTGCAGAGCCGTTTATATAAATAACTTCAGGAATTATGGCGTCAAGTCCTCTTACGTTATGAATGTGGGTCACAAACTCTCTTATTCCGCCCTCATAATGCAGAGTTTCAGATTTAATATCGTTTTCGTTTCTGACGTCAGAAAACACAATTTTTATTCCTGCGTTCAAAAAAGCTTGTTCACGAAGTCTTTTTAACAGAGTATCATAGTCATACACCGTTTCAGAAAAAATCTCAGGATCAGCCTTGAACATAACAGTTGTTCCTGTTTTATCTGTTTTTCCTATTACCTTCAGCTCCTCAAAATAATGACCTCTGTCAAATCTCTGAAAGTGAATATTTTCACCGTCATAAACAGTGAGTTCCAACCACTCTGAAAGTGCATTTACAACAGACGCTCCAACTCCATGGAGTCCTCCTGCAACTTTATATCCGCCTCCGCCGAATTTACCTCCTGCGTGAAGAATCGTATAAACAACAGTAGCAGCCGAAATACCCTCCTTAGGGTGGATTCCTGTAGGTATTCCTCGACCGTCATCGGAAACTCTAATAATTTCTCCCGGTAAAATTTCAACCTTTATTTCGTCACAATATCCTGCAAGCGCCTCATCAATTGAGTTATCAACAATTTCATAAACCAGATGATGCAAGCCTCTTGCTCCTGTCGAACCAATATACATTCCAGGTCTTTTTCTTACTGCCTCAAGACCCTCTAATACTTGAATCTGGCTTTCATCATAACTAATATTTTCATCAACTTGAGAAATACTTTCATTAGTTATTTCTTCATCAACGCTTATTTCTTTGCTTTCAATTTCCTGATTACTCAAAATAATCCTCCTTAAATTGCAAATACAATTTATATTTTTTATACCTTAAAATTTATTTTTTCACAAACCTTTTTTTCAATGTGGCTGTTGAGATCTGAGAAATATAAACAGTTTCATTAAAATCCTCATCTAGGCAAACAATAAAACTTTTAGGAAGTTCATATGATACATTAACGATCCTGTTCATTTTTTCAGCACTGCTTAAAAAATCCTTAGTATGCTTAGATATTGAAGACTTTTCTATATCGAAAATTCCTATAAGATTCTTAGTATTTATCAAAACATCATTGCCAAGATGTAAAAACATAAATCTCCCTTCTGATTTTCAACAACACTATTTGTTATCTGTTTATAATTTTTCCGTTTTTTATATAAAAGGTTCTTCCTTTATTGCCATTTAACTTTATGTTTTCACAGCAGGTTATAAACACCTGCATATCTGATATTCTTGATAAAACAAAATCCTGCCGTTTATTATCAAGCTCGGATAAAACATCGTCAAGCAATATGCACGGAGCTTCTTTTGTTTCTTCAAATAAAATATACGCCTGTGCAATTTTAAAAACTAATGCTACTGATCTGCATTGCCCCTGAGAGCCGAATTCTCTACAATTAAGACCGTTTATTTTTGAAATCAAATCATCTCTCTGGATACCTATTGTAGTAAAGCCTGCTTTTATATCTTCCTGTCTGGCTTTTTTAAGCTTTGACAAATATTCATTTGCCATTTCGCCGTTATAATCACTTCTATTTTCCAGATTATCGAAAACTGACGACTCATATAAAATTTCGAGATTTTCTTTACCCTGAGAAATTTCATTATACAGTCTTGCTGCATAAATATTCAGTTTTTTTGTATAAGCATATCTTATAACTGAAATATAAGAACCAAGCCTTGACATCTGCTCGTCCCATACATCAAGCTCATCAGCTGATGATTTTCCAATACTGATATTTTTCAAAAGAAAATTTCGCTGTATAAGAATTTCATCATATTTATTTAAAACTCTTCTATAAGAATTTTTTATCTGTGATGCACAAATATCTACAAACTTTCTTCTGTTATCCGGAGATCCTTTTGAAATAAATAAGTCCTCCGGTGTAAAAACAACACAACACAAATTTCCAAACAAATCAGATGTATTTCTAAGAGGAACTCCATTCAATTTTATATATTTATCTTTTAAATTTGATTTTGATAGTTTGTATTTTATATTTTGTTTTCTAAAACTATTTTCAAATGAGATTTCAATATTAAAACTTTGACAGTTTAAATTTATCAAATCTTTATCTTTAGAATTTCTAAAGCTTTTAAGACCGCTGCAAAGCCAAATTGCCTCTATAAGATTTGTTTTTCCCTGAGCATTGTCTCCGCAAATTACGTTAATACGTTTATCAGCATCAATATTTATATCTGATAAATTTTTAAATCCGTCAATTTTTATATTTGAAATAAACATAAATTAAATAATTTCAATCTCCGTATTTAATTCTTCTATAGTTACAATATCTCCGGTTCGAACTTTTTTCCCTCTCATAGTACAAACCTCATCGTTAATCTTAACAGAACCGTCTTGAATAATTTCTTTCGCAATCCCGCCGGTTTCTGCAATACCGGAATATTTAAGCAGAGAGTCAAGTTTAATAAATTCTGTTTTTATTTTTATTTGTTTCTTTTCCATCTAATTCTCTTCTTTTAATTTATTCACTTTTCAATCTTACCGGTAAAACTAAAAATGTATAATTATCTGAATTAAGAGGAACAATCTTCATAGGAAGATTTCCACCGTTCATTTGTAATTTAACCTTGTCATCTGTAATCGTTTTAAGCGGATCAAGTAAAAATTTGCAGTTAAATCCTATCTCTATCATCGGTCCTGATACATCAACGCTTATTTCATCACTTATTTTTCCTATAGAAGTTGAACATGAAAGATTAAGCTGACCATTATCAAATATACATCTTACCGGACTTTTAACCCTTTCATTTATTAATAGAGACGCTCTTTCAAGACAGTCTATCAAATCCTTTGTATTTACAATGACTTCTGTATTACAAGTTTTTGGAATAGAACCCTGATAATTATGAAATTCTCCTTCAATAAGTCTTGAATATACCAAATACCCCGATATATCAAAAATAATATGGTTTTTAGAAATATAAACAATGCAATTCTCATCTTCTTCTTCATTGAGAAGTTTTATGACTTCTCTCAAAGCATTTGAAGGTACTACAAATTTAAAGTCATTTGTCGTATTTATACTTTCTGTTCTTACAGCAAGTCTGTATCCATCAAGAGAAACCATATTAAAAATACCATTTTTTATTTCAAAAAGCTCTCCCTTTAAAATCGGTTTTGTATCAACAACAGCAACAGCAAAAATTGTTTGTCTAATCATATCCTTTAAAATTCCTTGAGAAATTGCAAATTTATCTTCACTGTCAGCTTCAGGCAATTCTGGATATTCTTCAGCAGACATTGCACTTACTGTATATTCAGTCACACCGCTTGAAATTTTAACCTGCATATTTTGACTTACTTCAATAAGAATATCATCAGTAGGCATTCTTTTTATAATATCTGCTAGAAGTCTCGAATTTACGATAAATTCACCGATGTCCTCAGATTTAACTGAAATCTCAGTTCTTATACCTATTTCTAAGTCATATCCTGTAAGCTCCAAAATATTATTTTGAAGTTTCATTTTTATTCCTTCCAATGCAGGAATAGCAGATTTATCAGAAGCTGCTTTTGAAACATTTATAACAGCTTCATATAAGCTTTGTTTATTACATAGTAATTTCATAAAAATTCTCCCTTAAAAAAATAAATAATATAAATAATAAATATAGTAGTAGTAGTAGAGGCTGTTTAAAACTATAAAAACTATCTCAAACGCCGTCTGCTGCTGAACTAATTTATAAACAAACTTTCAAAAAGAATATATTTCTTTCAACACAAAAAAATATTATTAACTTATTTGAACTGTTTTTAACTGTTGAAAAGAAATATTTATCAAAAAATATTTGAAAAATCAAGAACATTTAAAAACTTACAAAAATTATAAGTTAAAAAGTTAAATTGTATAAGTTTAATGTTTTAAAATTTAAATGTTTAATGCTAATTTAATCAATAAAATGATTAATCTAAAAAATATTTACTGTTTAAAACAATGTTGAAAATATATAAGTATTACTTTAATTATAATTCTCTTAAATTTTTTATTATATCGTTGACAGTTTCTTTTAGATCCGAATTTGAATCAAGCATTTTCTTAACATCTTTATAGTTTATAGTCATGGTAGAGTGGTCACGTTTAAGTTCGTCGCCTATTTCTGTATAACTCAGTCCTTTTACTTCTCTTATAACATAAATTGATATTTTTCTCGCCAGAGAAATCGGAGCATTTCTGCTCGGTGAACGAATCTCATCAGGTGTTACATTAAATGCAGTGGAAACATCAGCAAGAATTCTGTCAACAGTAATGTCTGCAGGTTGGTTTTCAATAAGATTTTCTCGTATAACCTTTTGAGCCATTGCTATTGAAGGTTTTTCATTTGAAAACATTGTAAGAGCTGTTATTTTATTTACCGCACCTTCAAGCTGTCTTATATTAGTTTTTATTTTCTCTGCTATAACCCTTGAAACAGGATCGGGAATTTCTATATTTAAAAGTTCAGCCTTTCTTTTAATGATAGCCATTCTCGTTTCAAAATCAGGAGGCTGTATATCTGCCTGAACTCCTCTTACAAATCTGCTTTTTATCCTGTCCTCTAGCTTTGAAATCTTAGTAGGAGAAATATCTGATGTAAGTACAATTTGCTTTCCGTGATTGTAGAGCTCGTTAAAAGTATGGAAAAACTCCTCTTGAGTTTGTTCTTTTTTTGAAAGAAACTGAATATCATCCATTAATAGAAAATCTACATTTCTGTATTTTTGATGAAAGGATTCTGTATCTCTGTTTGTAATTGCCGTTATTAGCTCATTTGCGAATGTTTCACAGGTAACATACATAACATTTTTATCAGGACTTTTTCTTTTTACCTCGTGCTCAATTGCTTTAAGCAAGTGAGTCTTTCCAAGACCGGAGTCACCATAAATAAACAAAGGATTAAAAACAGCTTTATTTCCGATATTTCCTGAATCCTCATTCATACCTGCAACAGCAGTACAGAATGCATATGCAAGCTCGTTAGATTTACCTTTTATAAAATTATCAAAAGTAAGATCATATAAACCATCATTAAGGGAACGTTCTAAATTCTTTTCATTTTCAATTACATAGTTAAATTGACGGCTGTCGTCTAAATCTTCAGTCTTATTTGAAATACTTACTTCAACTTCAATACCCAAAACCTCAAAAAAAGACTTTTTTATTAAATCATAATAGAAATCCATTACAGTTTGCTTTGCAAATTCACTTTGTGCAAATATATATGCAGTTTTATTTTCCAATCTGTCAGCTTCGAGAGGTTTTATCCATTTATCAAAGCCAATCTGGCTGACATTTGGGTCAGCAAGACAGTGTTTTTTTACATCTTCAAAAACTTCCGAAAAGGAATCCACTATTAAAAACCTCCTGTATTTTTTATTATCCCAAGGGCATAATAACCCATTAAATATTATTAAGGTAATTATAGCATATTTTTTATTAAAAAACAAGCAATTAATTCAGAAAAAATTTTTTATATTACGTATATATTATAATAGTATAAAATTTTGATATAAAATTAAGTAAATAATTTAGTTTATTTTAATTTGAAACAAAAAAGCAGAACAAAAATTGTATTAGAAAACATTATAAATACTACATATTGTGGTTTGGGAACATTTATAATTATTAATTGTAAAAATATCTTAAACAACTTGACAAACGGTAAGCATATGTACTATAATATTAATTCGAAAGGCTTTTTAAAGCTATTATTTTTAAATATATCAACAGAGTTGTTATATAAATTAATAACTCATCGAAGGGAGGATATAGGATGAAAAGAACATTTCAGCCGAAAAAGAGACATGCTCAAAAGGAACATGGTTTCAGAAAAAGAATGTCTACAAGAAACGGACGCAAAATTTTGTCTCGCAGAAGACAAAAGGGCAGAAAGAAAATCAGCTACTAATTCGGTGACCACTGATACTACTAATTTGAATTAGCTTAGTATTGTAGTGGTCCTTTGTTTTTATGATTTTATGTTGATTTAAAAGTAAATTTAATTTGAGGGTATATATGCTGTTTACTTCGATAATTAATTCAAACAAGGATTTTGTAAGATCCTATAAAAGAGGAAAATTTGCAGCAAATAAAGTACTTGCTGTATATTTTATTCCAAACAGAAGTCCATACAACAGAATTGGCATTACTACCTCGAAAAAAATAGGAAATGCCGTTCAGAGAAATAGAGCAAAAAGGATTATCAGGGCGGCTTACAGAAAAACAGAAAAGCTTTTTCCTATAGGCTTTGACATTATTTTTGTTGCAAGACCTGAGATCAAATTTGTTAAATCTACGCATTTAGAATACTTCATAAAACAAAGGGTTTTAAAGGAAATGAACAAGCCGTTTAAATCAAACAAGAAGAAAAAGTAAAAACAAATGATAATAGAAAAAGCAATGAAAAAAATTTCCGATTTTTTGATTATTATTTATCAAAAGTGCATATCTCCGTTAAAGCCTTCCTGTTGCAAATATTATCCGACGTGTTCTGAATACGCAAGACGAGCTATAAAAAAGCACGGGTTGATAAAAGGATTGATTTTAGCAGTATGGCGTCTGTTGAGATGTAATCCCTGGAGCAAGGGCGGAGTGGATAATGTTCCTGAAAGTTTTTGCATTTATTCACTTAAAAACGGAAAAGAAAAATAAAGGAGAACAAGTTATATGTGGAATATTCCTATAATTACACCATTACTCGGCTATTTGATGAAGCTATGTTATATAATTTTTAAGAATTACGGTTTAGCGTTAATTGTTTTTACCCTTATTACAAAGCTGATAACTGTACCTTTTCAGATAAAACAACAGAAAAATACTGCAAGATTGGCTAAGTTCCAGCCGCAGCTTAAAAAGCTTCAGAATAAATATGGCAACAACAAGGAAAAATATCAGGAAGAAATGATGAAGCTTTATACAGAAGAGGGTATAAACCCGATGGGAAGCTGTCTGCCGATGATCATTACTATGGTAATTCTGTTTTCCATTATAGGTGTAGTTTATGCTCCGTTAAAATATGTTTCTAACATAGATGGCAATTCTTTTCATCTCACTAGCTCAACAAGTGAAGATATAAGCGATGCGGAAGCCCTTGTTACCGACACCATAATAATTGCAGATAAAATAAAATCAGAGGCAAATGGAAAAACCTACAGTGAACTTACCGACAAGGAAAAGAATGACATCTTTACAGAAAAAGTATTAAAAGACGGCGGAAAAATTAACGGAGTAAAGTTAAAAAGCGTTTCAGACGATTATGAAGAGTCATTGGAAAACGTGGAAAAGGTTTTTTCTGAGTATTTTCCTGACGATAAAAACTTTACTAAATTTTTGTTGGATGAGAAAAAAATTTCAAATCGTCTTTATTCCAGACCCCAGCTTTTGATGTTTAAAATATCAGACAACGGCTATGGACAAATGTTTGACGTTGTTGATAAAAAAATCGGTGAGGAACTAAAACGAGTAGATTATACTTTCTTTGGAATCCCTCTTAGTGAAATGCCGAGCTGGTCATCGATTTATTTGCTGATACCGGTAAGCTCGTTCTTATTCCAGCTTATTTTGACCTTTATTTCTCAGCGTTATCAGAAAAAGAATAACCCGACGGCAAACTCAGCAGGAATGGGTATGAATCTCATTCTCTATATAATGCCTGTGTTCTCTTTCTATATTGCGTTCAGCTTCCCTGTTGGATTAGGTTTATACTGGACTTTGACGTCGTTCTATTCGCTTATTCAAACGATAATACTGAATAAGATATACACTCCTGAAAGAGTTGAAGCAATGGCAGAGAAGGACGCAAAGAAAAAGAAGAAGAAAAAAGGATTCTATCAGAGAGCGCTTGAAATGCAGCAAAGTCAGGCAGGTCAGATAAGTACAAACGCATCAGACGATGATGCAGATGAGGACAGAAAACTGACAAAAGCCGAGAGAAAACAAGCCGAATTAAAGAGACTGCAGGAAGCAAGAAAAAGAATGGCAGAAAAATACGGCGATGAATACAAAGAATAATAAAAAGAGTAATAAAGGAAAGAAGGAGAAAAATCATGACAAAGACATTTACAGCTGCAACTATTGAAGAGGCAAAAGCACTTGCAGAAGCTGAGTTTGGAGTATCTCAGGAACAGATTAAATTTACAGTATTGGAAGAACCCAAAAAATCACTTTTTGGGAAGGTTAAAGGCGAAGCAAAGGTAGAGGCATCATTTGAGGAAAGTAAACCTCAGCTTGCCGCAAGGTATATTAAAAATGTATTTTCAAAAATGGGATACGAGGTCAATATCGACATAAAGGAAGATAATAATGGGGCAGTTTTAGACATCTCAGGTGATAATGTTGAAGAGATTATCGGCAAAAAGGGCGAGGTTTTAGACTCACTTCAGTATCTGTCTTCTTTAGTTTGCAACAGAATAGACAGGGAGTATTACAGAATTTCAACCGACTGCAACGGTTTTAGGGAAAGAAGAAAAGCACAGCTTGAGCGTCTTGCTAAAAAGATAGGAAACAATGTAAAGAGAAGCGGAAGAACAACGGCACTTGAGCCTATGAACCCATATGAGAGAAGAATTATTCATTCAGTAATAACTGATATTGAGGGTGTAACTTCACATTCAAAGGGCGAGGAGCCATACAGAAAGGTAATTGTCAGCTCTACAGAAAAAAAGAGATATGATAACAGAAGAAGAAATAACAGACGTTATAACAACAATAAAAAAGGTTATGATATAGTAAGCTCTTTTGAAAAGGAGTATAAAAAACCAAAGCCGGAGGACGAAATGGGATCAAGCGGACTTTATACAAAAATAGATTTATAATTAACATAAGGGGGCAGACCTCTCGTTACAGGTCTTGTCCCCTATTTTGCTTTAATGGTTATATTTATGACAGCATTGATGTGCATTTAATTATGCTATAATATGTTTTGAAGGAGGAACAAACAATGAGTACGATTTGTGCAATTTCAACACCTAACGCTGTTGGTGGGATTTCTGTTATAAGAATAAGCGGAGAAGACGCTGTTAATATTGCAGAAAAGATTTTCGTTCCTTTTTCAAAAACTCCCGTATCTCAAATGAACGGACACACTTGTGCTTATGGAAAGGTCGTATATAACAAAAAGACTATCGACGACGCTGTGTTAACTATTTTCCTTGCTCCGAAAAGCTATACAGGAGAAAATGTTGCTGAAATATCCTGTCATGGAGGTATCTTTGTAACAAAAGAGGTGCTGAGAGCCTGTATAGAAAGCGGTGCAGAGCCTGCCGAACCGGGTGAGTTTACAAAGCGGGCATTTTTAAACGGAAAGCTTTCTCTCACTCAGGCTGAAGCGGTTATGGATGTTATTTCAGCAGAGGGAAGGCAGGCATTAAACAGTGCCAATCTTGCACATGAGGGTATGCTTTTTAAAAGGATAAAAAACACAACCGATAATTTGGTCAGTATTTTGGCTGAGCTTGCGGCGTGGGTCGATTATCCCGAGGAGGATTTACCTTCTGTTGAGAACGGAGCATTGACATTATCTCTTAACACTGCCATTTCACAATTAAGTCAAATACTTTGTGACTACGACAGCGGATTGATTTTCCGTGAGGGAATTGATACTGCAATTGTCGGACGGGCAAACGTAGGCAAATCATCTTTGATGAATATGCTTTTGGGCTTTGACCGTTCCATTGTAACGGATATTGCAGGAACAACACGAGATGTTATTGAGGAATCGGCAAGGCTCGGTGAAATAGTTTTGAAGCTCTCGGATACTGCGGGTATTCGGCAAACTGACGATAAAGTTGAAAGCTTGGGCGTTGACTTGGCAATGAAAAAGCTTGCAAATTCAAGACTTATTATGGCTGTTTTTGATGCAAGCGAGGAATTAACAACGGAGGATATTAAGCTTTTAGATGAAATTAAGGACAAGCAGTGCATTATTGTTTTAAATAAGACTGACTTAACATCAAAAATTTCTTCTAGGGACTTTGCAAAATATAACAAACCAGTTGTGATGGTTTCCGCAAAGGAGCAAAACGGAAAAAAAGATTTGGAAAATGTAATCTTGTCGCTGTTTAAGCTTGATAATTTAAATTCGGATACAACAATATTTACTAATGAACGGCAGAAAAATTGCGTTGAAAAGGCAAAGAACAACTTAGAGCTTGCGCTTAATGCTCTAGAATTTGGAGAAACACTTGACGCAGTAACGGTTACAATTTCAAAGGCGTGTGATTTTCTGTTGGAGCTTACCGGAGAAAAAGCAACAGAGGCGGTAGTAGATCAGGTGTTCCATAATTTCTGTGTAGGGAAATAACAAATAATATAGAGGTAGAATATGATTTTAGAGGATTACGATATAATAGTTGTCGGTGCAGGTCATGCAGGCTGTGAAGCGGCGCTTGCATCAGCTCGACTTGGTGCAAAGACTGCGCTTTTCACCCTCACCCTTGACGCCTTGGCAAATATGCCGTGTAATCCGTCAATCGGAGGAACAGCTAAAGGACACTTAGTCAGGGAAATTGACGCTTTGGGCGGAGAAATGGGAAAGGCTGCGGACGCAACTTTTTTACAGAGCCGTATTCTTAACAGGGGAAGAGGCCCTGCCGTTCACAGCTTGAGAGTTCAGGCAGACAGAACCCGTTACCACGAATTTATGAAAAAGGCAGTTGAGAGTTGTAAAAATCTTGATTTAAAACAGGGCGAGGTAGTTAATGTTTTATCTGAAAACGGATGTGTTACAGGTGTTAAGACAAGAATCGGAAGCGAGTTTTCAGCAAAGGCTGTTATTATCTGCTCAGGAACATATCTTAAAGGTAAGGTTTTTGTTGGTGAAAGTGCCTATGAGAGCGGTCCTGACGCTGTATCTCCCGCTAATTTTTTGTCGGACAGTCTAAAAGAGCTCGGTGTTACTCTTAGAAGATTTAAGACAGGAACTCCGGCAAGAGTTCACCGCCGCTCAATTGATTTTGACAAACTTCAGAAGCAGGACGGTGATGATGAAATTGTACCGTTTTCCTTTGAAAATCATAACAAGCTTGAAAACAAGATTTCCTGCTATATAGCCTATACCAATGAAAAGACACACGAGGTCATTAAGAAAAACATAAAGCGTTCGGCAATGTACGGAGGTCAGATAGAGGGCATAGGACCGAGATATTGTCCGTCGATTGAGGATAAGATAATGCGGTTTTCAGACAAGCCCCGTCATCAGCTTTTCATTGAGCCAATGGGTCTTGATACAGACGAGTATTATTTACAGGGTATGTCTACCTCACTTCCTGAGGACGTTCAAATTGAGTTTTTAAGAACAATTGAAGGTTTAGAACATATAGAAATTATGCGAAACGCCTATGCCATTGAATATGACTGCTGCGATTCTACTGAGCTTCTTCCCACCCTTGAATTCAAACAGGTTTCGGGACTTTTCGGCGCAGGACAGTTTAACGGCACGTCAGGCTATGAGGAAGCCGCTGCACAGGGACTTATTGCTGGAATAAACGCTTTTAGAAAGATTTCGGGTAAAGAAGGACTTGTACTAGATCGTGCAAGCTCGTATATCGGAACGCTTATTGACGATCTTGTGACAAAGGGCTGTATGGATCCTTACCGAATGCTTACTTCAAGAAGTGAGTACCGCTTACTTCTTCGTCAGGATAATGCCGATCAGAGACTTACTCCGATTGGTTATGAGATCGGCTTGATAAGTAAGGAGCGTTATGAAAGGCTTTTAGATAAAGTTTCACAAATAGAGGCGGAAATAAAGCGTCTTTGGAAGGTGAATGTTTCCCCAAAAGATGTAAATGAGTACTTAGAGAAGTGCGGCACAGAGCCTTTGCAGACAGGGGCAAAGCTCGCTCAGATAATAAGACGTCCGCAATGTTCTTATGACGGAACAGGCTTTTTGGATAAGGAGCGCCCTACGCTATCTAAAGAGGTTCGTGAGCAAGTGGACTTGTCTATCAAGTATGAGGGCTATATAAAGATTCAGCTTGAGCAGGTTGAGCAGATGAGAAAGCTTGAAAGAAAGGCTCTGCCTGATGATATTGACTACTCAGATATTCGGGGACTTAGGCTTGAGGCAATTGAAAAGCTGAATAAAATAAAACCGCTAAGCGTTGGTCAGGCAAGCCGTATTTCAGGAGTTAATCCTGCAGATGTTTCGGTATTGCTTGTTTGGCTGGAGCAACACCGTAGAAATACTAATAGCAACAAGGATAAATAATAAAATGCTCTAAGAAAGTGCGTTGATATGTATGCTAATTGAAAAATTCAAGCTTGAACATCTTTTTAAACAGGCACAGCTGGATTTAACTGATGAGCAATATAAAAGGCTGGATAAATATGCTCAAATGCTCATTGAATGGAATAAAAAGGTAAATTTAACGGCGATTATTTCTCCGGAGGATATATCGCAAAAACATTTTTTGGATAGTATTCTTCCCTTTTCGCTTTTTGAGATAAAAAAAGGTGCAAAGCTGATTGATGTCGGTACTGGGGCAGGATTCCCCTCTTGTCCGCTGAAAATATTCAGAGAAGATATTCAAATTACACTACTTGACAGTCTTAATAAGCGAATAAGATTTTTAGAAACTCTTTCTGACGAATTGAATTTGAATGCAGAGTGCATACACGGTCGAGCTGAGGAGATTTCCCATAAGGAAATCTATAGAGAGGTTTACGACATAGCGACAGCAAGAGCAGTTGCGTCACTTCCTATGCTATGCGAATATTGCCTACCTTTTGTAAGGACCGGCGGGTATTTTATAGCTTTAAAAGGCAAAAACAGCGAGGAGGAAATATCCGCAGCAAAGAACGCAATTAAAGTTTTGGGAGGGGAAATTGACAAGATAATTAATTATTCCTTACCTAACGGCGATAAACGAGCATTAATAGCAATAAAAAAAATATCGCAAACAGCGAGTAAATACCCTAGAAACAAGGGGCAAATGACAAAAAAGCCGCTTTAATTTACTTGAGAAAGTAAATTGAGGACGGCTTTTGTAATTTACGCTCGATGAACACCTATAGAAATAATGAATAATTGATGTTACAATATTGTTGTGTAGACGTAGAGATACAGGCGGAATATAAAACCGCTTTGGGGAGGACAACAAAATGGTAAATTTTACAACAAGACAGAGAGAAAAAGAAATCAACAAAGTACTTGAAATAGGCATATCACTGATAAAACCTAATCCGAGTCAGCCAAGAAAGCATTTTTATTCGGACGAGCTTACAAAGCTTGCAAAGAGTATTTCTCAGGAGGGGATTCTTCAGCCGCTGATAATTAGAATAAACGACGGTGAATATCAGCTTGTTTCGGGTGAACGCCGACTTAGGGCGGCAAAAATCGCAGGTTTGAAAACCGTTCCGTGCATTATTGTCAATATGACAGAGCGCAACTCAGCGCTTATGGCTTTAGTGGAAAACATTCAGAGGGAGGATTTGTCTTTCTTTGAGGAAGCCAGTGCAATCCAGTCGCTTATTACAGTTTACGGAATGACGCAGGAAGATGCGGCAATACGGTTGGGGCTTGCACAGTCAACAGTGGCAAACAAGCTGAGACTTCTCAAACTGCCTGGTGATGAACAGCAGGTAATTATGGACATGGGACTAAGCGAAAGACACGCACGTGCGCTGTTAAAACTAAAATCAAAAAGCGACAGGGTAGATGTTTTGGAGCGCATTCATAAATACAAATTGAATGTTGAAATGACTGAAGCTTATATTTCAAAGCTTTTAGAAGGCAGACAGAAAAAAGAGTCCTACAAAAAGCGTTCCCCTATTTTAAAAGACGTAAGGCTTTTTGTAAACACAATTAACAAAGCTATTGAAGTTATGCGGTTATCGGGGGTTGAGGCTAACTCTAAAAAAACTCAGACTGAGAATGAAATTACATACACAATAACCATTCCGATAAACGAAAACAATTCATTCACCTTTTAGCAGAAGTGTTCCACGTGGAACACTTCTATAGATTTTAAAATGTTTCACGTGAAACAAATTGAAAATATGTCTTGCAAAAGCATACAAACATTGCTATAATAATAGTTAAGCCGCAAATGTTGGCTTAACTATTTTTGTTTTCACAATGAGAAAGGACAAGTAATGGGGAAAATAATTGCGGTTTCCAACCAAAAGGGCGGCGTAGGAAAGTCTACTACGGCTGTTAATCTTGCGGCGGCGCTTGGATTAAAGGGCAAGAAGATTCTTGTTATAGATTTCGACCCTCAAGGGAATACTACAACCAGCTTTGGAATAGAAAAAAGGCGTATAAGAAACACGGTCTATGAGGCTGTTATAGGAAATTGCCGTATGGTTGAGGCGGTTGTTGCTACAAATTTTCGAGGAGTTTCGGTTGTTCCCGCTACCCAGACCCTTTCAGGAGCGGCGGTTGAGTTTTTGGAGTTGGACAGGCGTGCGTTAAGACTTAAAATGCAGATCTTAACGGTAAAAGACGATTATGATTATATTTTTATTGATTGTCCCCCTACTCTGGATTTGATTACAATCAATGCCCTTGCCGCCTGTGACAGCGTTATTATTCCGATACAGTGCGAATTTTTGTCGCTTGAAGGTCTTGTAGAGCTGACGGAGGCAATTAAGAAGGTCAAAAACAGCTTTAATCCAAATATAATTATTGACGGAATACTTTTTACGATGTATATGAAAAGGTATAATCTGACGGCACAAGTCGTAGAAGAGGTAAAAACACACTTTCCCAAGATGGTTTATAAGACGGTTATTCCGAGAAATGTTGCTCTTTCCGAAGCTCCGAGCTTTGGTCAGCCGATAATGTATTACAATCCGAAATGCAAGGGCGCAATAGCTTATGAAGAGTTTGCAGAGGAGTTTTTAAAACGGCAGAAAAAGAGGGAAAAACAAGTATTAATAAAAAACAATAAATAAGGGGGAAATATGGCAAAAAAAAGGCTAGGAAAGGGTATGGACGCTCTGTTTTTTGAAAGCGATGAGGAAAAGGTTACGTCTTCCTCGGCGGCTAATACCTTGAGAATTTCTGAGATAGAGCCAAACAAATCACAGCCGAGAACAGAGTTCGACGATGATGCAATATTAAGTCTTGCTGATTCTATTCGTCAGCATGGGGTTTTACAGCCGATTCTTGTAAGACCTCTCCCGACAGGCGGTTATCAGATAGTTGCGGGCGAGCGCCGCTGGAGAGCGGCAAGAATGGTCGGGTTGAGCGAGGTTCCTGTGCTTATAAAGGAATTGAGCGATTTTGAAACAATGCAGGTCGCATTGATAGAAAATCTCCAGCGTGAGGACCTGAACCCTATCGAAGAAGCACAGGGTTATGAAAAGCTGATGAGTAAATACGATATGACTCAGGAGCAGGTCGCAGAGGCAATGGGAAAATCACGTCCGGCTATTGCGAATTCGCTCAGACTTTTAAAACTTGACGACGAAACACAAAAAATGTTAAAAAATGGTGATTTATCGGCAGGTCATGCAAAGGCACTGGCAGGCTTAGATGATATTAAGCTAAGGCAAGAGCTTGCAAAGAAAACAGCATTGGACAAGCTTTCTGTAAGACAGCTTGAGAAAATCATTTCAATGGGTGAAAAAAAGTCGAAAGGGTCAAAAGCATCCATTCGTTACGAAAACACCTATGCTGCGGAGCTTGAAGCTGCATTGCAGTCGGCTTTTGGACAAAAAACTGAAGTTTCTGCAAAGGCTGACGGAAGCTACACTATTAAGATAAAAGTAAAAAATAAAGACGAGCTTGACGAGTTTGTAAAGAATTGCTCGGCTAGTCTTGAGAAATAAACATTGAAATTGAGGAGAAAATATTTATGTTAGACATCAAATTTCTAAGAGAAAATCCTGAAATTGTAAAGGAGAATATCAGAAAGAAGTTTCAGGACGAAAAGATCAAGCTGGTTGACGAGGTTATCGAGCTGGATGAAAAGTACAGAGCGGCAAAAACCCGTTGTGACAATTTAAGAAGTCAGAGAAACAAGATAAGCAAGCAAATCGGCGGACTTATGGCAAAGGGTGAAAAGGAAGA
>CANPWR010000007.1 GCA_947584825.1 uncultured Clostridia bacterium
CGATAATCATAAGTCCGCCTGCTTCTTTAACAGCAATGGCTTTTTCTTTGACTTCCTTAGAATACTTATCATAAAACTCTCTGTATTCTTTTCTTGCCTTGATGATCTCTTCATCGTCAGTCTCGCCATAGCCGACTGCCTCATTGATTATTTCGTTATCATAGCCTAGCTTTTTAAGTTCTTTTTTCGCAAGAAACTCAGCGTTACCGCCAAGCATAATGTCGGTACCACGTCCAGCCATGTTAGTGGCAATCGTTACAGCGCCGTACTGACCTGCCTGAGCAACTATCTCTGCTTCCTTTTCGTGTTGTTTAGCATTTAAGACGTTGTGCTTTATGCCTTTATTTTTAAGCATTCTCGACAAAATCTCAGACTTCTCAATAGAAATCGTACCAACCAGACAAGGCTGTCCCTTTTCGTGGCATTTGATGATCTGGTCTATAACTGCATTATATTTAGCCTGCTCAGTCTTATAAACAACATCAGGATAATCAATTCTTATTACAGGCATATTTGTAGGAACTTCAATAACATCAAGCTTGTAAATTTCTCTGAACTCGCCCTCTTCTGTCAGTGCAGTACCAGTCATACCGGAAAGCTTTTCATATAAACGGAAATAGTTCTGGAAAGTTATTGTTGCAATAGTCTTTGACTCATGTGCGACTTTTACTCCCTCTTTAGCCTCAATAGCCTGATGAAGTCCGTCATTGAAACGACGTCCTATCATCAAACGTCCGGTAAACTCGTCAACGATAATAACCTCGCCGTCACGGACAACATAGTCAATATCTTTTTTCATGACGCCGTTTGCCTTAATAGCCTGATTGATGTGATGCAAAAGGGTCATATTTTCAGCATCCATAAGATTTATTACATTAAAAGCCTTTTCTGCCTTTTTAACACCCTTTTTAGTTATAGTAGCAGTCTTTGCCTTTTCGTCTATGATATAATCACCCTCGACAAGGTCGTTATCAGCCTTATCGTCAAGCTCTGTAACGATTGTAGGCGTAAGCGTTTTCGCAAACCTGTCAGCTAAGGTATAAAGTTCTGTTGACTTATCTCCTCTACCCGAGATAATAAGAGGCGTTCTAGCTTCGTCTATCAAAATCGAGTCGACCTCATCGACAATAGCAAAAGCATGTCCTCTCTGAACCTTATCCTTCTTGTAGATGACCATATTATCACGAAGATAATCAAATCCAAGCTCGTTGTTTGTGGCATATGTAATGTCACAATTATAAGCTGCACGTCTTTCATCGTTGTCAAGACCATTAAGTATAACACCGATTGAAAGACCCAAGAACTTATAAACTCTTCCCATTTCCTCTGACTGAAATTTTGCCAGATAGTCATTGACGGTTACAACGTGAACTCCTTTTCCGTTCAAAGCGTTCAAATACGATGCCAAGCAAGCAACAAGGGTTTTACCTTCACCTGTTTTCATCTCGGCGATTCTTCCCTGATGCAAAACAATAGCTCCGAGCACTTGAACCGGGAACGGCTTTTTACCCAACACTCTGTCAGCTGCCTCACGTGCAGTTGCCAATGCCTCGGGCATAATATCATCAAGCGTCTGTCCGTCAGCAAGCCTTTTCTTAAATTCATCTGTCTTTGCCTTTAAATCAGCGTCTGAAAGTTTTTGATACTCCTCGTCTAGATCCAAAACTTTCTGCATTATCGGCTTTATTCGAGCAAGCTCTTTCTTGCTATAGTTTCCAAATATTTTATCTAAAATGCTCATTTATTTTTATTCCACCTTTTTGAAATTTACAATAAAATTTGTAATCGAAAAATATTATACAATATATCTTAATTAAAGTCAAGATTTAAATAATCAAACATATAAATTAATTTTCATTGACAACAAAAAATACATAGTATATAATTAACTTAACATTAAAATATGGAAACGGAGGAAATAATCATGGGATTTGACAAAGAGAAAATCAATGAGTTTGCCGAGAAAACAGGAAAAGCAATCACTGATGGTGTAAAGGCAGGTGCAAAATACACAAAAGAAAAGGCTCCTTTGGTTGGAAAAGCCTGCTTAAAATTCGGACATGAGCTTAAAGAAATTTTTACATCTAAAAGTACGGCTAATGTTGTCGATGTAGCAGAAATAACCGAGCCGGAAAACAGTGAAGACAGTACAGCAAGTGATAACACAGCAGATAAAAGCACAAATGAATAAAAAATAGAATTACCCGTCTGAAGTTATTTCTTCAGGCGGGTTTTGCTAATATGTACTCTCTTTCAATCTAATGTTTTCTATGATAATTACATAAATGTGAAAGCGCACATTCTCCGCACTTCTCTCCCCTAGCCTTGCAGGTATCTCTTCCGAATAAAACAAGCCTGTGGCAAAAATCTGAACCTTTTTCAGGAGGAATTATCTTTTTTAAATCCTCCTCAACTTTGACAGGCTCTTTGTTTTTAGTAAGTCCCAATCGTCCGCAGATTCTTATACAATGGGTATCTGTGACTATTGCGGGTTTGTGGAAAACATCTCCCATAATAAGATTTGCTGTCTTTCTTCCTATACCCGAAAGCGTGGTAAGCTCCTCTATAGTCTGCGGAATCTCTCCGCCGAAATCGTCTCTTATCTGTCTGCACATCTCAACTATTGACTTAGCCTTTGTTTTAAAAAGTCCGCAGGGTTTTATTATACGCTCTATATCGCTTAACTCAGCCTCTGCAAAATCGTCTATACTTTTATATTTATCGAAAAGTTCTTTTGTAACAATGTTTACCCTTGCGTCAGTGCATTGCGCCGAAAGCCTTCCGGCAATCATTAGCTCGTGCGGCTTTTTATATACAAGCGAACATCGCGCGTCAGGGTAAAGTTTTTCTAATTCATCGCAAATCTGTAGTGCTTTTTCTTTCTTTGTCATTTACTCATCTCCTATCAGAATTTACTTATTACATTTTACTACAAAAAAGACGATTTTTCAATATTTATTTTACGTTAACACATCATTACAAACCTGTGAATACTTTGGAAAATTACTTTTTCAGAATATATACGGTCAGTCTTTTATTATTCTGTTTACAAAAATCTATAACATATTTTGTGCCGTGTGATTTCCCATCCCAAAAAGCAACTACTATGTCACTATAGTCTACAATCAGATTATTACGTATAAGCGGAGCTTTTCTTCCGTATTTATTATATTCGGGAAGAAATTCCGTCAGTAATAGTTTGTTACGATATGCATATTCTCTTGCACATGTGTCAACTCCCCTCGCTCCTCCTGATACAATCTCAGTTGTATTTTCAGGCAAATACTTTTTCAAATCCTTTAATTTTATACTTCTTGAACCTATAACTGCAACTTTCATTTACTTTTTCTCCTTTAAAATTTAAATTATAAAATATCTTAAGTTGGTTCTGTTAAACACATTTTAGATATATTTTATGTTCATATTTAACATTATAACACATAATTAATTTAAAATAAACATATAATAAATTTATTAAGAGGTTGAAATATGGCTATTAAAAGTTTATCAATACGCATTGATGATAAAATGCTAAATAAGTTACACGTTGTTGCGGATTATGAAGGCAGAAGTGCAAACAGTCAGATTTTGATTTTAATTCGTAACCTAATTGAAAAATACGAAAAAGAACATGGTGTGATTGTGCTGAATACTGACGATAAAAAATAAAAATTTGTTAAAGTAATAAAGGTTAAGTTCGGTTTTAGAACTTAACCTTTAAATTTAAAAAAGTCTATTCAAAGAGTTAATCCTTAAATAATGTGTAGTTTTAAAGATAAATCTGTAAAACTATATTCTTTTTATTTACTTTTTCTTATCAACATGATATAATGTTTATGTATTTATTATTAAAAGTGAGGTTTGACAATGTTAAAGAGAAAAGCCGATAACACAATAAAAATTAAACAAAATGTTTACAGCTCAGACGAAACAGAACTTAAAAATGTTTCTGCACTAAGCAGGTTTTATAATACGAAAGGCATACAGTTTACTGTTAGACATCTGTTTGTAGTCCTTTCATTTATAATACCTTTTTTAATCATGCTTCTCATATTCATAAAGGAAGGAATGCATCCTGCCGGTGACAAACAGATCCTTGTTATCGACTTCTGGCATCAGTATTTCCCCTTTATTTCAGAGATGCAGGACAAGCTCCAAAACGGAGGCTCACTGTTATATTCACTTCGCTCCGGCTGGGGACAAAACTTTCTCGGTATTATGTCATATTATACAGCCAGTCCTTTGAACTTTCTTGCTTTGCTTATTCCAGAGGCTTATATGCGTGATTTTCTAGCGCTTTTCGTATGTATCAAAATTGGCTGTGCAGGATTATTTATGGGAATGTTTTTGAAAAATGTATTTAAAAGAAACGATTTCTCTATCGTTCTTTTTTCCATTCCTTACGCCTTGTGCGCATATATGATGGGATATTACTGGAACATAATGTGGCTTGATACAGTTGCTCTTATGCCGCTTGTTGCACTTGGTGTTCACTATCTTATCAAAGATGGTAAATTCAAGCTTTATACAATTTCACTGGCAGTTGCATTTTTCTCAAACTTCTACATCGGATTTTTCCTTTGTGTATTTATAGCACTGTATTTCATAGCAGAGGTTATATGTTCAAAAATAGGTATCAGAACTATTTTAAAGAGGCTTTGGCAGATCCTGCTTTTCTCAATAACAGGAATCGCAATAACTGCTATACTTATCCTACCAGCATATCTAGCGTTAAAAACGACCTACTCAAGCGGAAATTCAAGCTTCCCTACACAACTGACCTTTTATAAGGATTTCAAAGAAGTTCTGGCAAATCTTCTTGCTTTCCGCATACCTACACATATTGAAGGACTTCCTAATCTCTACTGCTCACTGTTAGCCGTTATAATGATAGGCGTACACTTATTATCAAAAAAGATTTCAGTCCGTGAAAAAATTGTGGTGCTTGTTCTCCTGACATTTTTAATTATTAGCTGCAACAACAATATTTTAGACTATATCTGGCACGGATTCCACTTTACAAACCAAATACCGTTTAGGTTTTCATTTATATTTGCATTTGTTCTAGTAATTGTGGCATATCGTGCATTCACACAGCTTGAAAATGTTACCTGGCTTCATATCGTCGGAGGTATTATTGCCGCTGCCGCCATTATAGTTATTGGAATACTGGCTGATGTCAGCGATACTATAATCAGGAACAACATATCTTTGGCACTTGCATATATGGCACTAATTACAATTTTATTGATAAAATACAAGTATATAAACACAAAAACCATATCCATTCTTATGATCATTCCTATGGTTGTCGAGATGTATTCCTGTGCAAGCAAGGGAGTAAATCATGTAGGTTCATCTGCATACAGCACATATTATGCAAGTAACGACGAGGTTCAGGATTTGCTCTTAAAAACTGATCCTGGCAACGATGATTTTTATCGAACAGAAATGTCTAAATGGTATACAATAAATGACCCGTGTCTTTATCGTTACTATGGTATTTCGCAGTTCAGTTCAATGTCCAGTGTGGCGATGTCAAACTACATGGAAAACTTGGGAATAGTTTCTCAGCCAAACGGCAACAGATATTATTACGGCGCTACCAGTCCGTTTACAAATGCGCTTTTAAACTTAAAGTACGTTATCTCTAAGACAGGTACCAATCCAGACACTTACCTAAAAGAGATTGGTTCATCAGGCGGAGCAAAGCTATATGAAAACACAGCATATCTGCCTTTCGGATTTATGACAGAAACCGGGTTAAAAGATTTTAAACTCAGCAATCCAAACAATCCTTTCTACTACCTTAACGCTCTATTCAGAAGCATGACCGGTATTGACAAAGACTTGTATTCATATGTGTTAATGACAAAAGGCGAAGGTGAAAACGCTACTATTACTAATGAAGATAACGCAACAGGTGTATATTATTATGAACCGGGCAATAAAAAAGGAAAAGTTATATACAGCGGTGAGAAAGCTTTAAACAATACAGAAAAAAAGGTTGGAGGCGTAAAAGCTAATTCACATTATCAGATGGACATCAAAGATCTTAAAGCCGCTGTTGATTTAGGTGAAGATGATGAAATAACCAACGAACTTGACGATAAAGCTATACATGTTACCTTTAGGTATCAAAGTGACCCAGAAATCTGGGCTGAGGATTCAGATTTTTACTTCTACGCTCCATCAGATACTGATGATATACGAGCTGTAGATGAAGAATTTGATTCTGATGCACCATTTGAATTTACGATCCAGATAACTGATGCTATCAAAGAAAGCGGTCTTGCAATTGAGGGATTTGGTACTATTCTGACAGAGATCTCGCTCGTTGATAAGGGACAAGATGACGGTACAGTTCAAAAAGCTTCAACTGAAAGCGCAACTTTGGATTTTAACTATACGGCAATGTCAGATGCAATGTTATATTGCTTTTTTGACAGTTATGATATAGAAAACATTCAAACTAAAATCAGTTCAAGCGATGAGACTTATTCATACACAGTTGAGAATGACCTTGAATATATCTTCCCAGTTGGATACGCTAAAGAGGGAGAAACAGCCACAGTTTCAGGAAAAACCAAACAACCCCTTAAGGTTGGAGGTCAGTTAAACTGTCTGGTATATCAAATAAACGATGATGTTCTTCAGGAAGGTCTTAATAAGCTGAAATCAAACGGAACTTATGATATTACTGAACGTACCGACACATACTTCAAGGGTGAAATTGACGCAACATCTGATGGATATATGTATACGGCGATCCCTGCCGACGGATGGACAGCCTATGTAGATGGTAAAAAAGCTGAAACTACTGAGCTTTGCGGAGCAGTTCTTGGAGTAAAGCTTGAAAAAGGCAAACACACCGTTGAACTTAAATACTCACCTCCGGGATTTATAGTTGGAATTGTCATTTCTCTTGCAGGTCTTGCAGTTCTGATATTAATGAGTATATTTGTTAAGAAACGCAGACCTAAATGCTTCGAGCCTTCCTACATTTATGAAGATGAACGCAGAAGAAAAAAGGAAGAGAAAAAAGCACAAAAGGCAAAATTAAAGGCAGAAGCAAAAGCTGATACGGATTTTAATTCAGATGAAAATTCAAATGAATATAATAAATCAGAACCACAAGCTGAAACAACTGAAGTTTTAGACAATACATCTTCTGAAAGTGATAAGGAAAATGAAACAGATATTTTATCAAAAGACAATGATATTGTCCAGCCTGAAGAAGATGATACTCCGTTATCAGATGAAATTTCAATCTACGATTCAGAAGGAAATGAAATAGCTCTTGAATCTCCTGAGCTTGAGAATGATCCCGATGAAAACAAACAAGAATAAAAACAAAAAGTAGGCACATTATGTGTCTACTTTTTATTTTTCTATTTGCATAATATTTGATTTTAAAACATACGTCCGTATCTTGCATCCGGACCGAGTTCTTTTTCAATTTCAAGAAGTCTGTTGTATTTTTCACAACGCTCACTCCTGCAGGGCGCTCCGGTTTTTATCTGCCCTGCTGAAAGTCCAACTGCTAAATCTGCAATAAAGCTGTCTGCAGTTTCGCCGCTGCGGTGCGAAATAATCGTATTGTATCCGTTATCATATGCAAGCCTTATTGCTTTAATTGCGTCACTTAATGTTCCTATCTGATTTACCTTGATTAGGATTGCATTCGCAGCCTTGCTTGAAATCCCCTTTTGAAGCCTGTCAGGGTTAGTGACAAAAAGATCATCGCCGACGATCTGAACCTTGTCCCCTATCTCTTTTGTAAGCTTTTCAAATCCCGCAAAATCACTTTCACCTAAAGGATCTTCAACAGAACGTATAGGATAACTCTTGCAAAGCTCCTTTACATAGTCGATCATACCGTTTGTGTCAAGAGTTTTTCCTCGCTTAGGAAGCTTATATTCTCCGTCGCTTACCCACTCTGTTGCGGCAATATCTAGAGCAAGCTTGAATTTGTTATCGTCAAAGCCAGCCTTGAAAATAGCATCAAGTATAAGCTCCAGAGCCTCCTCGTCACTTTCAATATTCGGTGCAAATCCGCCTTCATCTCCCACTCCGGTCGATAAACCCTTCTCTCTGAGAATTTTGCCGAGAGTGTGATAAACCTCACAAGAGGCTCTGAGACCCTCGCTGTAATGAGAGAATCCCAGTGGCATTATCATAAATTCTTGAATATCAATATTATTGCTCGAATGTGCACCGCCGTTTAAAATATTTAACATAGGAATCGGAAGTATCTTTTGGTCGTCAAGACTTAGAGATTTATAAAGAGGAGTTTTCTTGGCTTTTGCACAGGCTCTTGCAAACGCTAGGGACACAGCCAATACAGCATTTGCACCTAACGCTTTAAGGTTTGGAGTTCTGTCGATTGCCTTAAGTGTACTGTCAAGCTCCTGCTGGTCTATATCTCCTTTTGAAATAAGTGCAGGCTTTATAATATCTGTTATATTTGATATTGCCTTAACTACACCTTTTCCGAAATATCTTTCATCGTTTCCGTCACGAAGCTCATAAGCCTCAAAGCTTCCTGTTGACGCTCCTGAGGGAACGCTGGCAGCCGCATTAGTACCGTCCTCAAGTGTGACAATCGCCTTAACTGTAGGATTTCCCCGAGAATCTAATATTTCTATTCCATCTATATCTCTTATTTTCATAGCTTCAATCCCTTTCAAATATTCAGCCGGCTCAATTACTATACGGTAAGAGTTCCTGTTTCAGATTTCTTTAGAAGTAAAATCTGCTCTTCTGCTCCCGTTTCACAGTTAACATAAACCAGAACTTCCTGATCATTATTCGTCTTGCATTTAACCTCATAACACAAGGTTTCTACTTCCCCGTCAGACGGGATTAAAGCCTTTTGTACCTGCTCCACAGTCAATCTAGGTGAAACAGTCTTTTTAGCCTGCTCCTCTGTTATCTTAGCATTCGCAAGCTGTCTTGTCTTGTGATTTGTCAAAAATCCTCTTCCGTCAAAGCCAAGAATTTCACCGTTGTCCATTGCAACATTTACCTTTATCAAATCAGTGTAATAAATAACGCCGTTTTCTTTGTATGCAAAGTTTATAGTGCATACATTGCCGACCGTTTCATAGTAAGTCGACTGCATATTGTATATGCCAAGCTCGTCAAGATAACTCTTTGCGTAATTTACTGCCTCTTCGTTCTCGATATTTTTTTCATTTACATCACGGTTTCTTATCATATAGGAACAATATCCGCCGTTCTTAGTTATCGCAACTGTTGTTTTTTCTCCGTCAACATCACTTTCAAAAACGTATGACGGCATTTTTCCGTCCTCATTATTTGCAAGCTTTAAGTTGTTCTCCTGTACGACAGATACCTCTCCTGCACGCCTTTTTGCCCTTTTTTCAGTAACCTCATTCTTGCCCTTTATCATTTCAGGCTGTTTTTCAAGAATGTGATCAGAGAAAGGTCCGTCATAAATTAGAGTAGGATAATCCTCCGAGTTTTGTTCAACGCTTCCAAGATTCAATCCCGTTCTAACTGCGTCTCCGTTATCGCTTTTAATATCATCTTCTGATATCTTACTTATTTTTGAAACGGTTTTATATGAAAGCTCTTCTCCGTTTCCTCTTACGCTCTGCTCAATCTCCCAAAGCTTGTTCTTAAGCTCTTCTGAATAATTACATAACTTTTCTAATGTCTGATATTCTTCATCGGTGATCTTTTCGCCCCTTTCAAGCTTTTTACAAAGGCTGACAGCATAGTTTCCTACTTGTGATAAAAACTTGTTTGCACCCTCTAAGCTTTGCTCTGACGCT
The DNA here is from genome assembly GCA_947584825.1 of uncultured Clostridia bacterium. Taxonomy (GTDB): domain Bacteria; phylum Bacillota; class Clostridia; order Oscillospirales; family Ruminococcaceae; genus UMGS1601. The sequence goes on from CANPWR010000007.1 coordinate 9,801, forward strand.
GTAAGCTGTGATAATGACGCCTTAGCTGCTGCGGAATCTAAAAGCAAATCGTTTGATATTGAACCCATCATATTAGACGTTCCCGAATACAATCCCTTTTGAAGTGATGTATTTATATTATCCGCCGATGTTGACAAGTCCTCGATTGCCTTCAAATAATTATACTCAAGCGCCAACTCTGCCTTTTTCGCTCTGATTCCGAATACCAATATAATCGCAAACAACAAAAGTAATATTGCTGTTGCAAATGTTACTATACGAGCTATTGCTCGTTTACTCATGTGTGAAGTCATAATAGTTTTCTCCCTTTTAAAGATATTTGAAACTATTATTTCCTCAGCATTAAAATTTATACACGCTTAAGCTATTAAATGAATTTGTAAAATTTATCAAAATTACTTTAAGACGTTTTTATTATATATTAATAATGTGAAAAGTAATTTTATATCTTCATCGTCAAGATTTCATTTCATTTGTTTTCATATGTGAACCGCATATTTAATATTACGTTCCACATATGATACAATTTCAAGTAAAATATATGAATTTATGATATAATCTACATAAAAATCAGGAGGTGTTAAGACTCATGTGGAAAATACAGAAGGGTTGCGATCCTGTAAGAAAATCGTTTCGTTTGCCTGAAGAACTTGTGAAAAAAATAGAAACTCTTGCATTTAATAACAATTTATCTATCAACCAGTTAGTAATACAATGTTTAAATTATGCAGTAAACAATTTAGATAACAAAACAGAAAATAACGAAAAAAAGTAAGAGAAAAATCTGTCTCTTACTTTTTATATTGCTTTAACACGTTACTTGCGTCTTTTTATTTCTTTCTTCTTGCATCCGATAATTAAGCATTCAGCCTTAATCTGCTTTCGTTCTCGACCTCAAATCTGTCGCCTGAAACTAATAGCCTGAGAGATTTACATTCAATCCCCGAGAGAAACTCATCAGTAATGAGATTTTCTATATTCCGCCTGATTATTCGTGAAATCTCTCTTGCTCCGTATTCATTTGAATATCCGTCACGGCTTAGCTTTTTTGCAACATCAGCATTATATGAAAGCTTAATACCAAGCGCTTTGCATCTGTCTGCTAGCTTTTTAAGCTCAAGACCTGCAATTTCAACCAGATTTTCGTCGGTAAGCATATCAAAAGTAATTATTTCATCTATTCGATTGATAAGTTCAGGAGAAAAAATCTTTTTCAGTTCAGCTTTCATTTCCTTGTCGTTATGGCTGTTTGTTCTTACAGTCTGAGAAAATCCAAAAGAGCTGTCTTTGATTATTTTTCTTGCACCGATGTTTGACGTCATAATTATAATCGTATTCTTAAATGATACCCTCCGTCCTTTAGAATCGGTAAGAAAACCGTCCTCAAGAATTTGTAGAAGTATATTCAGTATATCGGGGTGTGCCTTTTCAATTTCGTCGAATAAGACAAGAGAATACGGCTTTCTTCTAACCCTTTCTGTGAGCATACTTCCGTTAGGAGCGTCAAAGCCGACATATCCAGGAGGCGAGCCGATAATTTTTGAAACGCTGTGTCTCTCCATAAATTCAGACATATCAAGCCTTATCATATTATTTTCACCGCCGAAAATCTCATCTGCAAGCGCTTTAGCAAGCGCAGTTTTACCTACTCCGCTTGAACCGAGAAAAACAAATGAACCTATGGGTCTGGATGCGTCCTTTAGACCGACTCTGCCGCGTTTTATAGCAAAGGAAACCGCTTCAATAGCACGGCTTTGTCCAACAACTTTTTTAGAAAGATTTTCCTGAAGCGAACAAAGCTTTAAACGCTCACTTTTTTTAATTGTTTCCAATGGAACAGAAACGATACTTGAAATACGTTTGTCTATGTCTATTTTTAAAACTCTTTTTGCGGTACTGCTGAACGATTGGCTATAGGTTTGAGACAGCTTATCCAGATAGTCGTTTTTACTGATTTTTCCTAAAACATAATCGTTAAACACCTCATACATTTCACCCGTGCTGATATTATCACTTGCACTGCTCTCAAGGTGGACATAAGCACAGGCTTCATCAATGATGTCAATGGCTTTGTCAGGAAAGTGTCTGTCTGTCAGGTACCTGCCTGATAGCTTTACCGCTTCAGAAATCGCCTCGTCGGTAATTTTAAGACCGTGAAATGCCTCATATTTAGGAATGATACCTTTCAATATCTTTATAGTAGTCTTTTCATCAGGCTCATCAACCTTGACAGTCTGAAAGCGCCTTTCGAGCGCCGAATCCTTTTCAATATGCGTTCTGTATTCATCAAAAGTAGTAGCACCTATAATGCTTATTTCACCCCTGGCAAGAGCAGGTTTCAAAATATTTGCAGCATCAATAGCTCCCTCTGCCGCACCGGCGCCTATAATGTTGTGAATTTCATCAATGAAAAGTATAATACCGCTCGACCTTTTTGCCTCTTTTATACAATATTTCAAACGCTCTTCAAAATCTCCTCTATACTTTGCACCTGCCAAAAGTTCGGTAATATCAAGAGTGAAAATCCTTTTTCCCTGTAAAGACGAGGGGACCTCCTTTTTATATATTCTTTGTGCAAGAGCTTCGACTATTGCAGTTTTTCCTACACCTGCTTCACCTACAAGACAGGGATTATTCTTTTGCCTTCTTGACAAAATAGCGATAACCTGATTGATTTCGTTATCACGTTCCAACACAGGATCAAAGCTATCAGCAGTCTCTTTCACTGTAAGCTCTCTGCCGTATTTTGAAAGATATTTCAGCTTTTCGGTATTCTGTTTAAAGAAAGCAATATCTGCTTTCCCGATCGTCGAGCAATCATTATAGATCTTCGAAACAGGAATATCAAGCTCCTCTAATATCTGCATTGCCTGAGAATTCCCCTGTCTTAGCATAAGCATTAAAAGATGCTCTGTTCCGCACTGCTTTGAACCCAGACTTTTTGATAACGACAAAGCTCCGTTCACTATTTTTTCAGCAGTAGGCGTTAAACAGTCCTCATAGTCTTCGAGCCGACACGGAGTTCCTATTCCGACCAGTTCCTCAAGCTTTTCTAGGACATCATTTTTGTTTACACCGTTTCTTATCAGTACAATGGAAGCCGTACAGCTTCCGTTTTCCAAAAAGGACAACAAAATATGTTCGCTTCCAACATAAGTATGTCCCAATTTACCTGCGATATTTCTAGCGTCATCTAAAATTTCTCTACACTTTTTAGTAAGTTCTTCAGAATTAAAATTGTTCATATGCCGGTCTCCCTTTTATAATATACCTACAGCAATATTTTCTTTTCAATGATGTTATAAAAACAGACATTTTACTGTGTTTTACATAGCTGTTGAATTAATAACAGTTAAGCCCTTTTAGAATAAGTTTTGGCAAAACCGTTAAAATTATTCTTTATATATTTTATGCAGCTTATATTTGTCTGTAACACTTTTTTGAAAATACCATACACTGTATTATAAAGCAAAATTATTCGTCAGAATGACAGAATAATCTACTTCTGCCAAATGGCTGCCCGGCAGCCTTGCAGAAGACGCTTTATAAAATTCTATACATTGAAAAGGAGTGCGTACTAATGGGATGCTCAAACTGCTCATGGATTATCATTTTAATCCTTATCTTATTCTGCTGCGGTAACAACGCTTTCGGTAACAACGGCTGTGGCTGCGGTAACGACTGCGGATGCGGATGCAACTAAAAAACAGTTAACACTATAAAAGACCTGAAGAATTATCTTCAGGTTTTTTACTTTTGTTATAAATAAATCAACTATGCAAATAATAACTGAGTTGACAGGCTATTCTGATTGTTGTATAATGTCTTTAAAGAGAAACAAAATACATAAAGAATATATACTGGATCTTGTAAAACAAAACAGTACGGTATCAGAACAAAAGAAAGGTTGGGTTATTTATGGAAAACAAATCAGAGGGCAAAGGCTTTTGGCTTATATTAAGTGCACTTGTTGTAATTGCAGCATCATCAGTTTATTTTGTATATAAATTAATGAGCAATAAGGCTTATAATGAAAAGTGGCAGGATTATGACGAGTGCGGAATAATGTAATCAAAACCAATTAGATGAGCGGAACAGATTGTTCCGCTTTTTTATTAAAAAATAAGCAGAAGCTCACTTCTGCTTAAATATTTCTAACTCAATCCCACAGCATTTAAAATAATACCTGTTAAAACAGCCGACGCATATAAAATACCACATATTAAAAAGTTCTGCTTCATATGTTTTTTGTTTGTTTTGAAAAGCACTAGCAATCCCAGTCCTGCACTTGTACAAAGTCCTGCTATAGCTGAACCGAAGGACAATATTCCTTCCTCTAGGTATAACTGAGTGATTATTACCGACGACGCACAGTTCGGAATAAATCCTACCAATGCCGAAACAAACGGCTGAAAGAAGTTGTCACTCATCATAAAACCGGCAATAACTTCCTCTCCGACAAAATAAATAGCAGCATTAAGTACCAGAGTAATTATGAACACAAATAAAGATATATTGGCTGTATGTATTAATGCCGAAAATAGAATTCCATGTTCGTCACAGCCGCAATTCTCACAAAGCTCGTGAAAATGGTTTTCGTTATCCGATAATTTATTTCTGCTTATAAACTTATAGATCATATCGACCAATATTCCCACTAAAACCGCTGCAGCTATTTTTATAACGATCAGCTTCCACAAAGCGGAAACCTTTTCGGGATTTGCAATAAGCATTGGTATTGCTTCATCACTTGTCGCAATAAATACAGCAATAATCGTTCCTAATGAAATAACCTTACCTGAGTAGAGATTAGCGGCGGCAGCTGACACTCCGCACTGTGGAACTATACCTATTACAGCTCCACCTAGAGGTCCGAAAGGTCCCAGCTTTTTAAACGCTTTTTCAATCTTGTCTGAGGACGCATGCTCCATATATTCAATTAAGATATAAACGCCAAACAAAAAGGGTATCATAAACAATGTATCCTTTAATGCGTCAATAACAATATCAATTAAAGTATGAATTATTCTAAACACCGTCCTTTGTTTATAACTGTCTTAAACAGTCTATTAAACTCTTTTTCGGAAAACTATCAGCTTGCTTATTATATAGTTTGACACAAGAACAACAAACTGTGCAATAATTTTCATAATCATTTCATTAAAGTTCAGTACTGATACAAATAATACAAGTATAGCTGTTTCTAAAAGGAAAGTTGCGAATCTTCCGCCGAAAAAGGAAGCCATTTGCTTGAAAAAGGCTTTCCAAGTATCTGTCGGAGAGTTAAATACCCATATTCTGTTTGTGAAAAAAGCAAATAGTACCGCACAGATCCACGATATAGCATTGGTCAGTACGACTTTAACGCTGTAAACGCTTCCTAAAATCAAGATATTTAAATCAGTTCTGATAAACAGCTCAGAAAGCCAAAAAGTCAGAATACTAACAATAGTTGTCAACCCGCCAAAAAACAAATATAGTAGTACCGATTTGTTTTTGATATAAAATCCCTCAAACACTGAAAACGGCTTGACATGCATTATTCTGTCAAAAATATCAGGAGTTATTTCGTTTTTGTTTACAGCATTATCAAAAGCCTTTTTTTCAATAGCACGATTTTGCTTTTCCTTTGTATTCATAAAATTCTCCTATATTAAAACTACAATATTAATAACTTATTATACCGTAAAAAACAAAAGCAGTCAAGCAAAACAACCCAATAATTGCATTTTTATAAATAATATGATATACTTACTAATAATATTTTTACCAGTCTGATAAAAACGTAAATATTGAAAGGATAAAAAATGTATATTGCAATTATAGTTATACTGGTTGCATTATCCGCTGTTTTTTCATCAACAGAAACGGCTTTTGCATCAGTTAACAAAATAAGAATTAAGTCATATGCCGAAGACAAAACTAAAAAATCAAAAAGAGCCAAAAAAGTCCTTTATATTATAGACAACTTTGATAAGGCTCTGACAGCAATATTAATAGGAAATAATATTGTAAACATATTGTCTGCTTCATTAGCAACTATTGTATTTACTGAGTATTTCGGCGCAGGAAGCGTAGGAATAGCAACTCTTGTTATGACCGTTGTAGTTCTTTTATTCGGAGAAATTATACCAAAAAGTCTGGCAAGCGAGAATGCCGAAAAAATGTCGTTGTTTATGTCACCTATTCTCAGTGCAATTATGACGGTTTTGACCCCAATCATATTCTTGATTACAAAGCTTAAAAACGGAATAACAAGTCTTTTCGGAACAAAAAAAGATGAACCCTTTGTAACTGAGGAGGAACTAAAATATATTATTGATGAAATTGAGGATGAAGGTGTTTTAGAAGAACAGGAATCTGACCTCGTGCGTTCGGCTCTTGATTTTGACGAAATAACTATAAATGAAATTCTTATTCCAAGGGTAAACGTAACAGCAATTGATATAGAAAGCTCATTTGACAGCATTAAGAACGTGTTTATAAACACACAGTACTCACGATTCCCAATTTATAAAGACTCTATCGACAATATTATAGGTATTCTTCATCAAAGCGACTTTTTCAAGGTTTATTTTAACAAAAAAACAAACGATATTAAATCTATTCTAAAAAAACCTATATATATTCCTGAACACCAGAAAATATCGGTTACTTTAAATCTTATGCAAAAGCAAAAGGTTCATATGGCCGTTGTTATTGACGAATACGGCGGAACTATGGGTATAGTTACTCTTGAAGATATTATTGAGGAGCTAGTAGGTGAAATTTACGACGAAAGTGATGAAGAGGATACCTCATTCATTCAGCTTTCAGTTAACAGCTATGAGGTATCAGCCGATATATCTATAAACGATTTTCTAGATAGACTCGGTCTGCCTGAGGATACCATAGACAGTGACTGCACATCAGTCGGAGGCTGGTTTATGGACTCACTAAATAAAATTCCTGAGTATGGTGATACAATTCAAATTGATAGGTTTACCCTTAAAGCTATTGAAGTAAATGATCAAAGACTCGAAAGAATATTTGTCACTATAAAACCAAAAACTTCTGAAATTGAAAACACACATACTGAATAATAAATCCAAGTCTTATTATTACGCGATCTGTATGCAACGTCACCGTTGCCTTGACAGTGTTTTTTACATATGCTAAAATATTCATATAAACAAACCTTATTAAAAAGGACTGAGATATAATGACGTATAAAGAAGAATTTATAAAATTCATGGAAGACAGCGGGGTTTTAAAATTCGGCGAATTTACTTTAAAAAGCGGAAGAAAAGCTCCTTATTTTTTAAATGCCGGTAGCTACTGCACAGGTGAACAGCTTGTTAAGTTAGGTCATTATTATGCACAATGTATCAAAGAGCATAATGTTGAGTTTGACACTCTGTTCGGACCCGCATATAAGGGTATGCCTCTTGCCTGCTCGGCGGCTATTGCACTTTCAAACGATTTCGGTATTAATGCCAACTACTGTTTTGACAGAAAGGAAATCAAGGATCATGGCGAGGGTGGAATGTTTGTAGGAAAAAATCTTGAGGACGGCGAAAAGGTTATTTACATTGAGGACGTTATGACCTCCGGCAAGGCTCTTCGTGAGACGCTTCCAAAACTAAAGGCTCAGGCTGATGTAGATGTTACAGCAATGTTTATTTCTGTTGACAGAATGGAAAAAGGCACAGGTGAAAAATCCGCAGTTCAGCAGACAGCCGACGATTTCGGTATCCCCGTATATTCGATTGTAAACATATACGATATTATCGACTGCATTAAAAAGGGCATAATCGGTGGTAAAGAATATCTTGACGATATTGAAGCTTACATTGAAAAATACGGAGCTAAAAAGGATTAAGCAAGTTAAGCACAATATATAAATCACAAAAAAGAGCAAAGCGTAAAGCCTTGCTCTTTTTATATCACAATCTAAATCTTTGAATATCCAAAGCTGTTTATAATTGCATCAACCTTCTGACCTGCTTTGCACAATGGACAATCACCTGCTGGATACGTGTCGTAGTGCGGTATGTCGTCTGCTGAGAAAATACAGTTTATCTCAAATCCGTGACTTTCCTTTCTTGCCGAGAAAATTGAAGAAATAGCAGTTAAATTTCCGTTATAATACTGCAAACACTCAACCATTCTGTTAATTGTTTTTCCTGTTGAAACTGATGAAATCATAAGCATTATATTCTTACCCCAAACAGCTTTCTGAGTGTTATCTCTGAAAACCATCTGGTTGTTTGAATTAAGCTCAGGGGTAAGCACATTTATATCAGAACCTATATTCATTCCTGCACTTGATAATTCACTTGCTAAAAACGCACCGATCATCTCAGTACCCTCTAAACAAATTATCGTGTCTATATGAACAGACATCAGCTTTGTTGAAAGCTCTTTTGCAGTTTCCTTAGCCATCTTATGCTGAGTTTTCAGCCTTGTCATATCCATATAATTATTTACATGAGAGTGGTTTGTGGCAAAATGCCCCGGAATATACCCGATTTTTATATGTTTATTGTGGCGTGCTGATATTTCTTTCATTCTGCTTTCCATATAAAGTCCTCCGTTAGTTTAATTTAACTAAATTATATCACAATCAAAGCAGATATTCAAGCACTTTTTACAAAACATTTGCAATTCTATAATACAGTAATTTTTAGTCATCATTAATTTTAGGCTGAATATTTATGAACATTTCTTTATCTTTCGTAAAAATACGGTCCGATATATTCTTCGTGAGTTTTAGAATATGTCCATGAGAAATCATAAGCGGTTACCGTAACGTCATACAAACCATTTAAAAAATCTGAATCCAAATTTGACAGATTATGTATTCGATAGCCTAAATCATCAGCATTAAAAATAATAACAGCATTATCCTTATGCTTTTTATCAAAAAGAATTTGTGCCTGCTTTTCAGTACATGCTTCAACAAACTCAAAACTAAAAAGATGCCAGAGAAAGCTTTTATATTTATGTGATGAATTGACACATAAATCATTCAATTTTCGCATATTTGCATCCTTTGGAGCAAACACAGATACCCATTGTTTTTTGTACTCACGAATCTCTTTTTCTGACATTTCCTCAAAACAAATATTAGAGTTTTTGAAAAAACAAATAATATCCTGTTTTAAATTATTCATATATTCACGATGTAATTGTCGGTTTTCTTTCCAGCTTTTAAATCTGCGACGAATTTCCCAAATTCTTGGTGGGTAAATAGATTCCAATTCACATTTTTCATCAAGCAGCCATGGCATTTCTTCACACCAAAAATTAATGCAAATACATCCGTCTGGAATATCATCTGGTATTTCAGAAAACTCATTTTCGGGATTCTGAAAATCGAATTCAAAGATACCTAAATTTATTCTTGTATCAGGACGATCATCCACAAAATTATTTTCAACTAATTCCTCTACTGTAAGCAAGATTTCTTTCGGCGCACTTATATATTTTCCATAAACATAATAATGCCCACCGCATGGCATAAGTTTTTTTGACATACCAACCTCTTCAACATTACACATAAGAGGATCAATAGCAAAATTATTAAAAAACTCTTTTTCTTCATCAGTAAGGGTATCACAATATTTTGCAAAATTCCTATATGCCTGACTTTTATTATCAATTTTCATATTCTTATAAAACTGCTTTGTTTTTTCAATATCAACATCAATTTCCCACTCACCATATTTTACAATAGACACTTTATTATCCCTCACATTAAAAATTCAAATATATGTTTTCACTAAACTATAGTATACCATATGATTAATAAATTGCAACAAATTTTACTCGTTAGTATAGTGTTTTAAACTGACTGATAAAATATCAGAAAAACATAAAATACTATATTAAAAATCAAAACCCCGCAAAACCAATTAATAGCTTTGCGAGGTCTCAATTTATGGAAAGAGGTAACAAAAAGATGTACCACTAACGCGAGAACAAAAAGTTCACGTTCCACAAAATGTGAAACGCGAACAGGCTCCGGCGCCTCGCCGGTGGCGCAGACGGCGAGATTCGAACTCGCGGGGGATTGCTCCCTAACTGATTTCGAGTCAGCCCCGTTATGACCACTTCGATACGTCTGCAAGTTAATGCCTTTTGCACAACACAAAAAGCATTATATCATATTACAATTTCTAAATCAACTTAAATCCAAATAATTTACGGACTTAATCTGGCACCCCCTACCAGAATCGAACTGATAACTAATCCTTAGGAGGGACTTGTTATATCCATTTAACTAAGGGGGCGTGCTTAATAAATATATGACTAAAATATTATATCATAAAATAACTTTTTTAACAATAGTCTATAAGTAAAAATTTTTATTCTTTTTAAACAATATTTATTTTCTCCGCATAATTTTACCAAACCTGCACATAGTAATTTTGGAGGTGAAGTAAAATGACTTCAAAAGATTTACTATATGTTGAAGACGCTCTGGGACACGAAAAATATTTCAAAAGTCAATGTCAGGAAGTTATCTCAAAGCTTGAAGACGCTGAGCTGATAAATTGCGTTAACAATTTGTCAAGCAAGCACGATCAGATTTTCAAGAGTTTTTATGGACTTCTCTAAACTAAAAAGCTATATATGAACTCTTGATTAGCAAATTATGAAAGGAGAAAATCTATGAACGACAAGGATTTAATGGAAGGACTATTGCTAACTGAAAAAGGTGTGTGCGACCTCTATATGCACGGTTCAATTGAATCTACACCGGGAAATGTCCGCCAGACCTTTTCAAAAGCACTCAATGAAGCTCTTAATATTCAAGACACTCTTTATGAGCAAATGTCTAAAAAAGGCTGGTATTCTACAAAACAGGTAGAACAACAACAGATTGATCAGGTAAAACAAAAGTTTTCAAATCAGAACTAAAAATTAAGGGTGCGGAAATTTAAATAGTCTTCCGCACCTTTTTAATTGCTTAAATGCAATAAATCCAACTTAATAATTATAGCATTTTTTATATTCTTAAATCATAAGTATAAATATACAGACATATTAGCAAGAGACGCCAAAGTAAGGCACTGATTGTCTGACTCTTGCCTCTGGTTTCTAGTCTCATGCCTCTAAGTAGTGAAAGGACAGGATATGAAAAATGAATGTTTATAAAAAAATCGTAGTAAAATCAATTTGTGTAATTCTTGCTGTTGTTATAACACCGCTGTTTGTTTTTATAGGAATGAACTACGGAAACGAGATACTGGATGTCACAGGCTCAATGGCAGCTTCTTCTGCAAAAATGTCATTCGGAGATAATACAGAATACATAACAGAATTATCGAAAAAGCTTGGTGCAACATTGATCAATGAACCATCAAACGAGTTTTACAGAGTGAATGTCGGTGGAAAGTCAACGTGGGCAATTGATATGGCACCTAATGAAACAGAGGCAGGCAACAATCCCAAGAAAAGTGCCAAAACTTACAAAAGCATAGTGGAAAACAGCGACAGCATTACAGAGAGTAATCCGCTCCCCTACCCTAAAGAACTAGAAAGTCATGATGGGGATATTGAAGATGTCCACTACGGAACTTATTCAGATACAAACTTTATAACACTCAACAGCGGTGCACAAGTAAGAAACTGCACCGAATTAAGCAATAAAAAAATACTCAAGCAAAGTGAAAAATCTCCTGATTTTAATATTGAACCAAACAGCAATGAACCACAGGTGCTGATTTACCATACCCATACCACTGAAAGCTTTGAGCCTTACACAAGAGATTACTATGATAAGTCATTCTCCTGCAAAACCACCGACGCAGAAAAAAATATGATACGAGTGGGCAACGCAATTTGCAAACAGCTTGAGAAAAACGGTATCAAGACAGTTCATTCAACTACGATACACGATTATCCCGACTATAACTCAGCCTATGATTTAAGCTATAACACCGTTTCTAAAATACTTAAAAAATACCCATCCATTAAGGTCGTTTTAGACATACACCGTGACGCTATTGAAAAGGAAAACGGATTGAGACTTTCTCCTATAACCGAAGTCAACGGTAAACGAGCAGCACAGCTTATGATAATATCCTGTGCCGACTACGCAGACGGCTCTATGGGTATGCCAAACTTTTTAAAAAATCTGACCTTCGCCTGTTCTTTGCAGTCACAAATCGAAACAGATTACCCGGGACTTGACCGCCCTGTCCTGTTCGACTATCGAAACTATAATCAATCGCTTTCGACAGGTGCGTTGTTAATAGAAGTAGGAAGTCACGGAAATTCACTTGACGAGGCAATATATACAGGTAGATTGTTGGGAAAATCACTGTCAAGAGCTTTGTTAAATACAGCAGAATAGAAAAAACGCCTGAACTATATAAGTTTGGGCGTTTATCTCTTTATTACAAAAGCATTTTATCAGTCAGGGAATCTCCCGACGAATCAGCATAAAGCTTCATTATCTTAGAAAGCGACATATTCTTTCTCTCCTCACCGTGTATATATGCAAGAATATTTCCCTGACTTAGTACCAATGTCTTGTTCCCGTACTCAAGGGCATTTGAAACATTGTGTGTTATCATCAATGTAGTAATATTATTTTCTCTTACAATCTTTTCAGTTATGGACATAACCTTATCTGCAGTGACCGGATCAAGAGCCGCCGTATGCTCGTCTAAAAGCAAAAGCTGCGGCGTAACGATCGTTGCCATCAGCAGAGTCAAAGCCTGACGCTGACCGCCTGACAAAAGTCCTACGGGAGTTTTCATTCGGTCTTCAAGACCTATGTCAAGCTCGGCTAATTTTTCTTTGAATAATTTTAAATCTTTTTTTGAGATTCCGATAGAAAGACTTCTTTTCTTTCCTCTGGAGTATGCAAGCCCCAAATTTTCTTCAATCGTCATATTAGGAGCCGTTCCTTTTAGAGGATCCTGAAAAAGCCGTCCGATGTATCTTGCACGTTTATGTTCTTTTGCATAGGTAATGTTTCTATCACCAATATAAATCTGTCCGCTGTCTATATTACAGCTACCACACACTGCGTTCATAAGAGTTGATTTTCCAGAACCGTTTGAGCCTATAACTGTTACAAAGTCACCGTTTTCCAGTTCCAGATTTATATTCTTTAGCGCTTTTCTTTCGTTTACTGTGTTTGCATTAAAGGTAACGCTTACATTTTCAAGTTTCAGCATTTTGAAGCACCACCCTTACCCTTTAAGATATATCTTTTATAAAAATCAACGGCATATCCTTTTACGGCAGGAATAGCAATTGCTATAGCAACAATTACCGCAGAAAAAAGCTTTGTATAATTGCTGTCCATACCAAGACCCATTGCAAAAGCTAGAACATATCTATAAGCTGTTGCACCGATTATAGCTGCAAGAATACCGAATAATATGCTGTGCTTTTTGAAAAAGATCTCTCCTATTATGATTGAAGCCAAACCGACAACAAGCATACCTGTTCCGCTGTTTGTATCTCCTGCACTGGAATACTGAGCATACATAGCTCCAGACAGTGATACCAAACCGTTTGCAAATGCAAATCCTAGTACCTTCATTGTATCAGAGTTTATTGAAGATGCTCTCACCATAAACTCATTATCTCCTGTTGCTCTAAGTGACATCCCAAGCTGAGTTTTTAAAAATAAAAATAATACTAACGATACTGCTAATAAAACTACTCCGGCAACAATAATTTTATTATAGTCTCCCAATATCCCCTCAAAGTATGTAAAAAGCGTGTTCTTTCTCCAAAGTGAAATATTAGGTCTGGACATAATTTTCAAGTTTATAGAATATAATGCCGTCATCGTTATAATACCGGCTAAAATCGGCTGAACCTTTAGCTTTGTAACTAATAGTCCCGTAACACAGCCCGCAACAGCTCCAGCTATTACTGCAAGTATTATTCCTCTTATCGGATGACCGTTATACGCATTCATAACAGAAACCGCAACACCTAATGTAAATGTTCCGTCAACCGACAAATCAGGAATGTCAAGAATCCTGAACGAAATGAAAATACCAAGTGCCAAGAACGAGAAAATCAAACCCTTTTCCAATGTTCCCAAAACAACCGATTCGGTCATCTGCGTATTTATTACGACTAAAAGAAATATAACCAAAATTAATTTAGGTATGAGCGAGATTATACTTCTTTTATTTATCCTATTTTTAATTGACATAAAATATCATTCCTTAATAAGATTATGAATCAACTTATATATTCCGCTTACCAAATGAAATGCTTTTAAACAGGGGAATCCCCCAAACAGAGAACTCCCCTATAATCGATTGGATTAACTAATTAACTTGCTGTGCAAATCAGAAAGTTTATTCTTTTACTAATCAAAGAATACTGTTTTTTCTGCATTCGCTATTTCGTCAGGAATTTCATAGCCAATAGCTTTAGCCGTTGACCTGTTGATAAACGTACTCAGATCCTCATTGAATACCTTAACAGGAATTTCACCGGCCTTCTTCTCACCTTTCAAAATTGATGCAACCATATTAGCCGTTTCAATACCCAAATCATTATATTGAATTCCTATTGTTGCAAAACCGCCGTCCTGAACCATTGAATCTGCTCCGACATACATTGGCTTCTTTGCCTTATTCATTACCTCTGCTACTGTTCCCATAGCACCTGCAACAGTATTATCATTCGGTGAAAATACAGCGTCGCACTTATCTGCCAATGTAGATACAGCTTCCTGAACTTCAGATGTGTTTGTAGCTGAAGCAATCTCAAGCTTGATGTTCTTTTCCTTACAGTAAGCTTTCACCTTCTCTAAACAGGAAACAGAATTGTCCTCTCCTGTGTTATAGAGATAGCCAAGAGTTTTTAAGTTAGGAGTTGCAGTCATCGCAAAATCTAAAATCTTTGAAATTTCCAATGCGTCTGAAGTTCCCGTAATGTTTCCGCCCGGATTATCAAGAGACTCAACAATTTCTGCTGCAACCGGATCGGTAACTGCTGAGAATACTACAGGAATATCAGCAGAGTATGGTGCGGCTAGCTGTGCACACGGTGTTGTTATAGCAACTATAATATCATCACCGTCAGCCTTGAACTGATCGAGAATCTGAGTAACAGTAGTTGACTCGCCGTTTGCCTGCTGACAGTCAATTGTACAGTTTTCTCCGTCCTTATAACCAAGTTCTCCAAGACGTTTCACAATTGAATCACGTATCGTATTAAGCGAACTATGTTCCATAATCTGAACAATACCTATCTTCTTATTCTCGGCATTTTTGTCACCATCTTCAGATGACGTGTCCTCTTTTCCGCAGGCTGTCATCATCGTAACCGATAGTGCCGCAGCACTTATAAGTGCTAACACTCTTTTAAGTTTCATAATATTATTCTCCTTTATAAATTTAAAAGTATAACTTTTATACAAATAAAAAGTCTAATATAATTAAATCATATTTTATTTAATTTGTCAAGATTTACCCAAAGGTTTGCATAATTTAAAGTTTCTAAGAGCTTAAACAACATACAACAGATGCTTTTGCAGTTATTTCCTAGCATATAAATAACGCCTGAACAATTTTGTTCAGGCGCTATTATACCTCATGTTGAGATAAATGTTATAAATAAGTTAGGAAAAATATTACTTGATTTTAACTTTTCTAAGCTTCTTATTCCACTTACTTGTTACTTTCTTTGTTACTCCGTTTGTATCCTTGTATGTTGCGTATGCCCTTACTCTTACATAGTAAGTCTTTCCGCTCTTGAGCTTCTTGCTCTTGATTGTAATCTTCTTCTTTGTCACTGACTTCTTGTTTACAATCTTATTCTTGAAGTTCTTCTTTGCTGATACCTGTACTTCGTAACCCTTTGCTCCCTTGACCTTGTTCCAAGTAACTGTTAT
>CANPWR010000008.1 GCA_947584825.1 uncultured Clostridia bacterium
AGCTTTTCAATAGTAGCTCTGTATCTTTCAACATCCTTCTTCTGAAGATAGCTTAAAAGATTTCTTCTCTTACCGACTAGCTTCAAAAGACCTCTTCTTGAGTGGTGATCCTTTTTGTGAACCTTTAAGTGCTCGGTCAAATCATTTATTCTTCTTGTCAGAATTGCAATTTGTACTTCCGGTGAGCCTGTGTCTGTATCGTGCTTTCTGTTAGCTTCGATAACAGCAGTTTTTTCTTCTTTTCTCAACATAATAGTGTACCTCTTTTCTTTCTTTTATTATTTTCCGCTGTCGTAGACTATGGTAAGGATACCTCCCGTTTTGGGCATTCGCCATAATCCAAGATCAGGGTTTGACCGTTGTAATTACAACGCTAATTATGTTACCACAAATCATCTCAAATGTAAATAGTTTTTACAATTTTTTAATAATTTGCCTTTTATAGCTATATCAGCTAATCAACAAGGACAAACTTTTGCTGTTTATTTAAGATTTTTGTTCACCTTAGCCGCTGTAAGAGTATTCTGCATAAGCATAGCTATAGTCATAGGTCCTACTCCGCCGGGAACAGGCGTAATATAATCTGCAACCTTTGAGGCAGTTTCAAACTCAACATCTCCGCACAGCTTTCCGTTTTCATTCCTGTTCATTCCGACATCTATAACAACAGCACCCTCCTTTATCATATCTCCCTTTATAAGGTTAGGAACTCCCACCGCCGCAACCAAAATATCAGCTCTCTTGCACTCTGCCTTTAGATCCTTGGTTTTTGAATGGCAGATTGTTACCGTTCCGCTTTTTTGAAGTAAAAGCATAGACATAGGCTTACCCACTATGTTGCTTCTTCCGACTACTACACATTCCTTGCCTTTTATGTCAACCCCAGTAGACGCTATAAGCTCCATTACTCCTGCAGGGGTACACGGCAGAAAGCTGTAATCTCCTATCATTATCTTTCCCACATTAACAGGGTGGAAAGCGTCAACATCCTTGTTAGGTGCAATATTGTTGATTATCACATTCTCGTCAATATGCTTTGGCAAAGGAAGCTGACAAAGTATGCCGTCTATTCTATCATCATTGTTCAGCTTATTTATAAGCTCTAAAAGCTCGCTCTCTGTAGTCTCCTCAGGTAGTGCATATTCATACGAATCAAAACCCACATACTCGCACGCCTTTTTCTTGTTGTTTACATAAATTCTCGACGCAGGATCACCGCCAACAATTATTACAGCAAGGCCTGCTGTAACTCCGTACTTTTCTTTAAGCTGAGCAGCCTCCTCTTTGATTCTGTCCTTTACGCTCTGAGATACCGCTTTTCCGTCAATAATATTACTCATCTTCTGTTTCCTCCTCAATACTGTCATTCTGTTCATCAGGCTCAAGCTCGTTAAGTTCCTTAATATCGTTTTCATCTTCGATATTATCCATATCTAAATCCAAAGATTCGTCATCTTCAACAATTGATTTATACTCTTCGCCATCGTCAGATACCTCTGCATTTATTTCAGACTTTACTGAATTCCTGCCAAACTTTTCATCATACTCTGCCTGTAGAGCAGAAAAATCCTCGCCATTAGATTTTGCATCGCTGATCTTTCTCTTAAGCTCTGATTTTTCAGCCTTCATTTTTTCAAACATATCATACTCAGCAAGCTGTGCCTTTGAAACATCTGTATCAGCATAAAGCTTGTAATCTCCATTCCTGTTGACCATACTTCTGAAAATTATAATAAGTACAATTGACACCAGAACACAGGTTCCTGCGACAAGCTCTGACACCTTTATGTTAGCAAGGTAAAGACTGTCTGTTCTCAGCATTTCGATAAAGAATCTTCCCAAGCCGTACCAGCCGATGTACATTAAGAAAATCTCTCCGTCAAACTTTCTGTGTTTTGCATATAAGTGTAGAAGAACAAATCCTAATATACACCACAAAGATTCATACAAAAAGCAAGGGTGAACAGGCGCATACTGGTCAACTATAACTCCCGCCTTATCAGCTAGGTCGGTCTGAACCTCAGAAAGGTAAGAAACGGTTTTTGCACTCATCATTCCCCAAGGCAAAGTCGTGTTTGAGCCGAAAGCCTCCTGATTAAAGAAGTTTCCCCATCTTCCTATTGCCTGACCTATTAAAAAGCAGGGTGCTATAACATCCAGCAAGGTTATCAGCTTGAGTTTTCTGATTTTAGCTATTATTCCTCCGACTAGTATCGCACCTATCAGACCTCCGTAAATGGCAAGACCGCCGTCACGAACACTGATTATTGCTTTCCAGTCAAGGGAACCTGATTCAGTCATATAATCGCTCAGACTGAATATTACATAATAAAGCCTTGCTCCGATAATAGCGCCAATCAATCCTCCGATAACCGAATCCGTTGCTTTATCGGGATTAATGCCAAAGCTTCTCATTTTCCTGAACCCGTATATCATCGCAATCAAAATTCCCAATGCAATTAAAAAGCCGTACCAATAGATCACGAAATTAGTTCCCGGAATTTTAAACATAACATTGCTTAGTTTAAATCCGTTTGTGAATATGTTGTCGCCGCCCAGAAACGGGAAATAAACCTTATCAGGGTTTGCAATAATCTCGCTCTGTTTAGTTTCTGAAACTGTCTTTGCTAACACTTCCAATGCCGATGCTGTCATTTTAAGTCCTCCTTAGGTGTTTGATTCCACTATTGAAATAGCAGTTTTTTTATTGTCAAATAAAATGTCTATACAATCCATAATATCTTTTTCAGTTATGCTTGCCAAAGCCTCTATATTTTCAAAAGCGTCAACTCCGGTAAGCAAATCAGATTCAAACATCAGCGTTGCACATTTTTCCGCACTGTTTAAACCGCTTATCAGCTTACCGTATTCAGCCTTTTTAATTATCTCAAACAAATCTGAATCTATGCCTTCGGATTTTATTCGCTCTATCTCGCCTTTTATTCTATTGTATACCTCTTGAGGAGACTTCGACTCACCCGAAAACATACTTGCAAAAAATCCGTCGCCTGAATCTACCTCAGTATAGAAGTTTGAATTAATAAGTCCCTCGTCATACAATTCTTTATAAAGCGTTGACGTTGAACCGCATATCAAATTAAGCAATATTGACGCCTCAAGCTCTTTCTTTATTCTTTCCTTTCCGTCAAACGGAACAGATTTGTAGCCAATCGCAAAAAGCGGAGTGCCTACAGGCATTTTTTGAACAAATATCTCCTTATTTACTTCTTCAGGTTCGTCAGGAAATGCAGTTACAAGTTCAGGATTTTCTTTGACCTTCAAATGCTCATCGCATATCGCCAAAACATCATCAAGCTTTACATTTCCCGCAATAGCAAGAGCCATATTGTTCAGGTTGTAAAAAGTATTGTAACAGCTGTAAAGCAAATCTGCGTCTATCTTTGCAATAGACTCAACCGTTCCTGCGATCTCAATTTTAACAGGGTGGTTTACATACAAACACCTCAGCAAATTAAAGAAAACCTGCCGGTATGGAGTGTCCTCGCACATTCTTATTTCCTGACCGATTATGCCCTGCTCTTTATCTACAGTTTCCTTAGTAAAATACGGTGCCTGAACAAAGTCAAGCAAAATCTTGAGAGACTCTTCATAGTTCTCTGTACAGCTGAACAGATAAGCCGTCTGATCAAATGAGGTATACGCGTTCCCGCTTGCACCTGTTTTTGCATATAATTCAAAGACGTCGCAGTCCTCATTTTCAAACAGCTTATGCTCAAGAAAATGAGCTATACCTTCGGGAACTTCTATAAAATCCTGGTCATTCTTTGTCTTGAATTTTGTGTTTATCGAACCGTACTTTGTGCCGAATAAAGCGTATACAGACGAAAACTCAGGCATCTCCCAAACCAGAATGTTAAGTCCCGACGGGTGCTTTATTTTATAATAGCTCTCGCCTAAACGCTCACTCTTTATAGTCTGTTTTTCTATACTCATTATTCAGCACCTCCCTTATCATCACTTGACATAATATAAACAGTATCCAGCTTATAGCTTTTTGCAGCCTCGATAATATCCTCTCTTGTTATACTTTTATATTTCTCTATTGCATCCTCCGGTGAAAAATCCCTGTTCCAAACACACAACTGAGTAAGCCACCAAGCTGCCAGCCCTGACACACTGTCATTATAAGAACGCATAGAACCGCATACTGCTGTCTTTGCATTATTCAGTTCATCATCAGAGAAATTGCCCTTTGCCATTTCAGCAAGCTGTTTTAAAATCTCGTCCTTTGCCTTTTTTATATTAGAATTCTCAACTCCGCTGTCTATCAGCATTACTCCCTTTTCAGAAATAATATTTGAAGCGCAGTAATAGCAAAGACTCAGCTTTTCACGGACATTCATAAACAGCTTTGACGAAGGCAGTCCGCCAAACATCAATGAAAACAGCTTTAGCTGTTCGGGGTCTTTAATGTGAGTTTTAAACGCAAGTACCATTTTACACTGCAATACGTCGAATTTCTCATTAATATCCGCAGTGGTTTCTTTCACTGGACTAATCGACACAAATTCACTTGATGTAAATTCTCTTTCAAGTCCGTCAAACCTGCTTTTTATAAGCCTTACCGTTTCGTCAAAATCTCCTCCGCCTGAAACGGTTATCTCAATACGAGAGCTTTTAAGCATTTCCTTATACTCTTTAAAAGCATCAGCACAAGTAAGCTTTTCAAGTACTTCAACCGTTCCGTCCAAAGGAACGCCTGCAGGCTCATTATGAAAAACAGTTTCCAAAGCCTTATCTATAGCATAACCTCTTTTGTCATTAATTTTATTATTTATATTATCAATAAGCTCACGCTTGATTATTTCAAAATCATTTTCATTGAATATTCCGTTTTCAAGATTGGGAGAAAAAATACAATCAAGTAAAATCTCTGTAACGCTGTTTGTGATATGCTCATTATCAAGGGCATACCTGTCGCATACGCAATTTGCCCCAAGATAGAAAGCCTGACAGTCACCTAACCTGAACACGCTTTGCGAAATTCCTGCTCCGTAAAGTCTTGCAAGCTCCTTTGTAAGTTTTGTTCTCGTTGTGTATTTAGAATTAGAAGTCTGAAGCACTCTTGTAACTAAGGAATATGCAGACGCTTTCTTTTCGTCAACTTTTGAAATAAAGCGTATTCCAATAGTATTTACATTAAACTTCTTATCGTGAATCGTTGTAATATATACTCCATCAGAAATTTGTTCTCTTTTTTTACTATTTGACATTGTTATTCTCCATTCAAAAATACTTATTAAAAGTTATTATACCATAAATTATTATGTTTTACCACGCTTTTTTAAAATTATTACTTTTTCTACTCTACTGCAATATTCTCCTCGCCCAAAATTTCCGTAAGCTGAATTAAAAAGTCATTTGTGATCTTGATCCCTGTAACTTCCTTGTGCATTGTCTTTTTCTTTATATCGTCAAAATAAAAATACACTTTTGACTGCCCCTTGTTTTTCTTAAAACACATAACTATCTCATTTATCTTTTTCTTATCAGATGAATTTAATTTCAGCCATACAGCCTTATTATTAAGCGAATTTTCAAAGAATTCCAGACTTTCAATATCTTCAGCAATAATTTTAGGCGGCTCGTCATCCTTGAAAGAAACCCGTCCGCTGATAATAAGAATAGATCCGTCACCCAGTATACTCTTAAACTGTTCAAACAGATTAGGGAAAATAATGACCTCTGCCTCGCCTGTCTGATCCTCAAACTGTGTAAAAGCCATTTGCGAATTACTCTTGGTCGTATACAGCTTTTTGTGAGAGAGCATAGCAAAAATTTTCACCTTATCATCATCTTTATATTTAGACGCATAATTGCTTTCACCACTTTGATTCACTATATCTCTTATTGGTGTAAATCTTGATGCCTTTGAAATTGCCGAATAACTGTCAAGCGGATGTCCCGAAACGTAGATGCCAAGTATCTGCTTTTCCATTGCCAAAAGCTCGTTTTTATCAAATTCAGCTACATAAGGTATTTCAAGCTCCATAGAGCCGTCACTTTCAGAAATATCCCCGAACAGATCCATCTGCCCTGATATGTTTCTCCGACTGTTGTCGTTTAAACTTTGCAAAATCATCTCATAACTCTGTATCATTTGCCGTCTGTTGGTCGGAAAGCAGTCAAACGCTCCGCTTTTTATAAGAGCCTCAACCGCCCTGACGTTAATATAATCATACATTCTCTCGCAGAAATCCTGAAGAGATTTATAATTTCCCTTCATATTCCGCTCGGCAATGATTTTAGCTATAACCCCTCTGCCCAAAGACTTTATCGCTAAAAGTGCAAAACGTATACCGTTATCCTCTGCAATAAATCCCTCTTGGCTTTTGTTAATATCGAGGTGAAGCATCTTAACGTGATTTTTCTCACACTCGTTGATATACTCAACAAGCTTTGACGTATTATCCGTAATCACAGAGGTCATCAGTGAAGCCATATAAGGCTTGTAATAATGACACTTTAAATAAGCCGTCTGATAAGCAACAGTCGCGTATGCCGCCGCGTGAGATTTATTAAAAGCATAAGACGCAAAGGAAGTCATCTCATCGAATATTTCATTTGCAACGCTCTCCTCAACTCCGTTCGCAACTGCTCCCACGCAGTTAACTGTTCCATCTGGATTTTTTTCACCGTATATAAAAGCCTTTCGCTCCGCCTCTAGCACTTTGTGCTTTTTCTTAGCCATTGCACGTCTTACTATATCAGCCCTGCCGTAGGAATACCCTGCCAATGTTCTGAAAATCTGCATAACCTGCTCCTGATAAACAATACATCCGTAAGTTACGTCTAAAATATCCTTTAAAAGCGGAGTTTTATAGTTGACATATTCGGGGTTATGGCGGTTTCTGATATAAGTCGGTATAGAATCCATAGGTCCCGGACGGTAAAGCGAAATTACAGCTATCAGATCCTCAAGCTTTTCCGGCTGTAACCTCATAATAGTTGCAGTCATTCCTGCGCTCTCAAACTGGAAAACGCCATCAGTCTTACCCTTTGAGAGCATTTCATAAACAGCCTTATCGTCGTATGAAATATTCTTAATATCAAATTCAGGCTCGGTATCATTAACAAGCTTTTGGCAGTTGTTTATAACTGTCAGGTTGCGTAGTCCCAGAAAATCTATTTTTAAAAGTCCGAGACTTTCTAAAACCGTCATTGTGTATTGAGTTACAATTTGTCCATCGTTGCTTTGCAGCGGAACATACTCATCAACAGGCTCTTTGGTAATTACCACGCCTGCTGCATGAGTTGAGGTGTTTCTAGGCATACCCTCTACCTTTTTAGCCATATCTAAAAGCTCTCTGATTTTCTGATCCTTATTGTATAATTCCTTTAAATCAGATGATTTCTCCAAAGCTTTTTCAATAGTTATATTAAGCTCTCTAGGAATGAGCTTTGCAACCATATCAGCTGTCTGATACGGAAGTGCCATTGCCCTTGCAACATCTCTTATAGACGCTCTTGCCGCCAATGTGCCAAATGTCACTATCTGAGCTACATGATCCGAGCCGTATTTATTCTGAACATAATCAATAACATTCTGCCGTCCGTCAATGCAAAAATCTATATCGAAGTCTGGCATAGAAACTCTCTCGGGATTTAAAAATCTCTCAAATAGAAGATTATATTTAAGCGGATCAATTTCTGTTATGCCAATGCAATAAGCACAAAGACTTCCAGCTCCGGAACCTCTTCCGGGTCCCACAGGGATCCCATGCTGCTTTGCATAGTTTATAAAGTCCCAAACTATAAGATAGTAGTCAACATACCCCATCTGACTAATGATTTTTATCTCGTAATCAAGCCTTTTATAAGCTTCATCAGTCGGATTGCCGTACCTTTCCTTTAAACCCCTTTGACACATAGCGATAAAATACTCAGTATTATCGCTTACACCGTCTATATGAAAATATGGCAGCTTTGTTTTACCAAACTCAAATTCCACATTGCACTTATCGGCAATAATTCTTGTATTTGAAACAGCCTGAGGAGTACTTTTAAAAAGCTCAAGCATTTCGTCTCCGCTTTTTACATAGAACTCCTCTGTAGGAAATTCCATTGACTTCGGATCGTTTATAGTCGTATTTGTGGAAATGCACATCAAAATCCTCTGAGAATTGGCATCATCCTTTGAAATGTAGTGACAGTCGTTTGTTGCGACTAGCGGTATACCTGTTTCCTCAGACAGTTTAAACTGGAGAGGTAATATTCTTTCCTGATCATAAAATTTGTGGTTCTGAACTTCAATATAATAGTTGCCGTCGCCAAAAATTTCCCGGTAAAGCAATGCTGTTTCTTTAGCGCCGTTGTAATCGCCGTTTGAAAGCTTTCTTGCAACCTCTCCTGCCAGACAGGCAGACAGACAAATAAGTCCTTCGCTGTGCTTTTTCAAACTGTCTACATCAACTCTTGGTTTTGAATAAAAGCCTTCGGTATATCCGATAGAAACAAGCTTAATGAGATTCTGGTAACCCTTCATATTTTTACACAGCAGAATTAGATGATAAGGTGAAGTATCAATACGGTTTACCTTATCAAACCTTGTTCTTGGGGCAACATAAACCTCACAGCCGATTATAGGCTTTATCCCTTGTTTTTTACATTCGTTATAAAACTCAACAGCGGCATACATATTTCCGTGATCTGTTACAGCTATTGCGTCCTGTCCTAAATCCTTTGCTTTTTTAACAAGCTCGCTTATTCTGCAGGCACCGTCAAGCAGCGAATATTCACTGTGAACATGAAGATGTACAAAATCAGTCATAACAAGCCACACTCCTTTCTTTTAAACCGCTGAGACATTTAACAACAAATCGAGGCTTGAAAAAATGATTACAAGCCTCTTAATTTAAAATCAGTTATGAGAATAATGCTTTTGATAAATAAGATAAAGAAGTCCTCCCAGACCGATTATGTTCAATAGAAAAACAAATACGAATCCGCCTGTTCCAATGCCTCCTGACATTTTTACAATGGACGAAATTATCATAACAATACCCATCGAAGCAAGAGTATATCCCGTTTCCTCAGTAAATTCAATCTTGCTGTCGTTTTCCTTTGATTTGTTTTTCTTAGCGTCAACGACCATCTTTATCAGCCAGATCCCTGATGCCGTCAGCAATACTCCCAACAATAAAATGATAATCATAAATTTGTACCTCCTGTTTTTTATTCTACTTATCTGCAAATGCAGTTATCTACTAATATTTTTACCGGCTTTTTTCTGTCTTATCTCATCAGCCGCTTTTCTGATACGTTCTAGTCTGTGATTTGCTCCCGAACGTGATATAGGTGGATTTAATGCAAGTCCTAACTCCTTTAAGTTGTAATCAGGATTATTGTATCTAACCTCGGCTATTTCCCTCAAATCGTCAGAAAAACTTGCAAAACCGACTGTTTTTTCAATAAGCTCAATATCTTCTATCTGCCTTTCTGCCGCCTTCAAAGACTTCTCTATATTTGCATTATCACAATTTACCGCTCTATTGATTTTGTTTCTTACATCTTTGAGAATTTTTATATTCATAATCTCAAGACTTGCTTTTGAAGCTCCCATTAGTGTGAGCATATCCTCTATGTTTTCACTTTCTTTTATATAAACTATATTAGTGTTCTTTCTCTCTGTGTGCTTCGCCAAAATACCAAAATTATCTATCAGGATAATTCCGAAATCATTACATAACTCTAAATTCGGCATTACAAACTCTATATGGTATTCCTTATTAGGATCAATAACGCTTCCGCACGCAAGAAAAACACCTGCTATCAAACTTGGAATAAACCGTTTCTTAGGCAAATCATCTTTTGAAAGTCTTTTATCCTTAACCTTAAAAAAGTCTATAATAAAATCTCTGTCGACTTGGTTATCCACTCTGACCGTAAACAGATTCGACTTTTCTGATTTTCTTAAATTTTTTATGTTAACAGCGTCGTGACCGCAGATTTTATTTAATTGATTAGCTAAAAACCCTGCAACCTTTTCATTTTCAGTTATCATCGTAATATTGCTTCTGTCAAAATTCTTAGACAGCTTTAAAATACCCAAAACCGCTGCGTTAGCCTTGTCAAAAGAATTAAGATTATCTATAATTTCTGACTTTACAAGATATGAAAATGACTGCATTATATCACCCTGAACTTATGTGTACTTGTTAATGTCCCTATGAGAAATTCTTACCTTGTGATATTTCTTTGATAAGTATTTCATCATATTTTCTGCAAATGTAACACTCCTGTGCTTACCGCCCGTACAGCCAAAGGCTATAATAAGCTGGCTTTTTCCCTCTTTCTTATACAACGGTATCAGAAAATCCATCAAATCCTCCAGTTTTGCCTTAAGCTGAACAGACTGCTCAAATTTCATAACATAGCTTGAAACCTCTGTGCAAAGACCTGTTTTGGGACGCAGCTCGTCAACATAATATGGATTGGGAAGACATCTTACATCAAATACTAAATCTGCCTCTCTCATAGGACCGTACTTAAACCCAAATGACATAATATCAATCTGCATAAACTCGTCGTCATCAGCCAAAAACATATTTTTTACCTTTTCTCTCAGCTGATTTGCAGAAAGAAATGACGAGTCTATAAAGTAATCTGAAATTCCCTTTACATTGGCAAGCATATCACGCTCTGTCTGAATAGCTTTTTCTATGTTACCATTCATCTTAATGTCCAGAGGATGCTTTCTCCTGGTTTCCTTATATCGTCTTATGATAACCTCATCGCTGGCGTCTAAAAACAGGACCTTTAAATTCATATGCTCTTTTTGAAGCTGTTTTATCGTATCATAAAGCTGATTGAAAAAGTTACCGCCTCTGACGTCCGTAACAAATGCGACCTTTTCGATCTTACTTGCACTTGTTCCGGTCGTAATATCAGAAAACTTCAATATCAGCTCAGGAGGCATATTGTCAATACAATAATACCCCATATCCTCCAGAACATTTACTACAGTTGATTTTCCGGAGCCTGATACTCCTGTAATAATAACAAACTCCATATTTCTCAATTTAAATTCATCCTTTCAAAATTCACACTTCTGCAATGCGATAGACTCAATATAACTTAAGCTTTACCTTGATCGTATTTTACTATCTCTACTTCACACTCGAGAAAATAACCTGTTTTCTCTTCAACTGTTTCCTGCACCTTTTTTATTAGTTCAGTAACGTCTTTAAACGTAGCATTACCCTTGTTTATTACAAAACCGCAGTGCTTATTTGAAATCTCAGCATTTCCAACGCAAAATCCGCGAAGTCCGCTGTCCTCAATAAGCTTTCCTGCAAACTGCCCTGTCGGTCTTTTAAACGTAGAACCACCGTTTGGATATTCCAAAGGCTGCTTATTCTTTCTTCTGTTTAAATAATCATCCATCAAAGCCTTGATTTCTGACTTTTCACTTTTAAACAACTTAAACACAGCCTCAGTCACAATAAACCCGTTCTTTTGAAATATGCTGTGCCGATATGATAAATCCATATCATCAGCATTAAATTCTAATACTTTCCCTTTATTAATTGCTTTGGCGGAAACTAAAACATCCTTGATCTCACCGCCGTACGCTCCGGCGTTCATATATACAGCTCCGCCTACACTGCCCGGAATACCAAAAGCAAATTCTAAGCCGCCTAATCCGTTTTCATAAGCAAATCTGCAAACATTCATAAGAGAACAGCCTGCTTCTGCCTTTATAGTAGTTTCGTCAATCATACTAATTGATGAAAAATCACTGCCCAAATGAAATATTACTCCGTTAAATCCCCTGTCATCAAAAAGCAAATTAGAACCCTTACCCATAACAAAGTACGGATACTCTTTATCATCAGCAAACTGAATAAGCTCTTTTAGACACTCACTGCCGTTTATTGAAATAAAAGCCTTACACGGACCGCCGATTTTAAAGGTAGTATGCTTACTTAGTTCCTCATTTGGTAAAACATCACAGCCGTATTCTTCAGCCTTTTGTATTATTTTCTCAATAACATTGTCTTCTTTCACAAGTTATCCCCCACAATTATTCTTTATAGCTCAATTATAGCTCAATCCACGGTCGTTTGTTTTTTATTCTCTCTTTTAGTCTTTCTAAATCGTTGTTTATAACAAGTCTTTCTGGAAAATCCAGCTCAGCAAGCAGATTTTCCACATTTGAAACATCGCCTATCCTGTAACAGAAATGTGCATCTGAATCTACCGCAACAGGTGTTTCATACCTTTTACACGCTTTAATAAGCGCAACAAGTTTATCCTTTTTTGTCCTCCCTGAGAGTAATGACGCTTCATTCAGTTCAACCAGCTTGTCATACTCTTTAAACAGCTTTGCAAGCTCCTCAGCATTATAATCAATATCTCCTGTTGTCGGATGTCCTATCAAATCAACGTGGATATTCAAACATACTTTTTTATAAGTATCAAAAAGCTCCTTTGGACTTTCAGGCCAGAAAACCGGACTGTGAATGGAAGCTACCACCCACTCGAGCCTGCTTAATACACGCTCGCTTATATCAAGTGCACCATTTGAATTGCATATATTAGCCTCAACGCCCTTTAAAACTCTTACACCCTCTATTTTATCGGGTAATATGCCAAGATTTTCAATGTGCCATATATGCGGGGAATCAGGCTCCATAGGAGCGTGATCTGTCATAGCTATAACTTTAATACCCTTTTCTGCCGCTGATTTGCAGTTTTCCATAATTGTCGAATATGCATGTGTCGACGCTAATGTATGTGTGTGTAGATCTGCTTCATAATTCATATGTCTGTAATTACCTTATTTACCTTTCATTATCTTGTTAGGTTTAAGAGGTTAAAAAGCATCCCAGCTTTTAACGGTATCTTTCTTATCAACCTCTAGTCCGAGATTATTCAAAAGCTCCTGAGCCGCATTATACCCCATTTTCTTCTGACGGTTGTTCATAGCTGCAACCTCTAAAATAATGGCTAAGTTTCTTCCCGGCTTTATCGGAATTGTAAGGCTCGGTATTTGTATTCCGAAAATGGTTGTATACTCATTGTCAACTCCCATACGGTCATATACCTTTGTAGGGTCCCATGTCTCAAGCTCGACAACCAAATCTATTTTCTCGGTAACCTTGACAGCACCCATTCCGAATAAACGTCTGGTATTGATAATACCTACGCCTCTCAGTTCCAAAAAATGTCTGATATTATCTGGTGATGAGCCTACCAAGCTTTTGTTTGAGACCTTTCTGATTTCAACGGCGTCATCAGCAACAAGTCTGTGTCCTCTTTTTACAAGCTCAACAGCAGTCTCGCTCTTTCCAACTCCGCTTTCCCCGACAATTAGCAGTCCTTCTCCGTAAACCTCAATAAGTACTCCATGACGGGTGATTCTCGGAGCAAGATGTAGATTTAAAAATCCTATCAGAGCCGCAATAAAGCTTGTCGTACTCTCCTCAGTTCTCAGCAAAGGTATATCATACTCCTTAGCCGCATCTATGACCTCAGGAAATATTTCGTGTCCTCTGGCAACAACAAGCGCCGGGATCTTTGTTTCAAAAAGTCTGCTAACAGCCTTGCTTCTCTCCTCTGAAGATATTGAGCCCAAAAAAGCGAACTCCATATTTCCGCAGACTTGTATACGCTCAGAGTTGAAATATTCGTAAAAACCTTTAAGCTGAAGTCCGGGTCTGTTCAAATCGTTATCAGAAATCAGGATTTCATCTAAATTTTCAGGCGCACTTATAACTTCTAATCTAAACTCGTCAATAATGTGCCTTAACGCAACTGTATATGCTTCACTCATAAAAGCACCTTCCTTTTATATAAGACTTATAAATCTATCAATCCTTTATTAAGCATTTCCATTGCCGAAAGAATAACGCCCTGCTTTCCAGTAGGATAAGTTATACCGCCCTGAAGCCACGCCGCAAACGGTTCTCTTATGGGTGCATCGGCAGAAAGCTCTATTGAGGCTCCCATTGTAAAAGCTCCTGCCGCCATTATGACCTTGCTGTCATATCCAGGCATATCCCAAGCCTCAGGAACAGCGTAGCTGTCAACAGGAGAACCTTTCTGTATTCCCTGACAAAACGCAGTTAGTTTTTTCTCATCGCCCAAAAGAATTGAAGCTATTATATCAGTTCGCTTTTCACCACTTTCAGGAAGTGTCTTAAAACCCAGTTTTTCATAAAATCTGCACGCAAACGCCGAAGTTTTCAATGCTGATTCAACTACCTGCGGCGCCATAAAGAATCCCAGAAGAATTTCTCTGTTCTGATCAAGCGAACAGCCTACCTCTTTTCCCATTCCGATGCAGGTAAGCCTTTCGGCGCACTTCTCAATCAAATCAGCTTTTCCGGCTATGTACCCGCCTGTTGAAGCTATTCCGCCGCCCGGATTTTTTATCAAAGAGCCTATTATCAAATCCGCTCCAACTTCAAGAGGCTCACGCTTTTCAACAAACTCACCGTAACAATTATCTACCATAACTATTACATTTTTATTTGCCATTTTAGCAGTCTTAACTATCTTTTCTATAGTTTCAATGCAAAGCGACGGACGAAGCGAGTATCCTCTGGACCGCTGAATGTAAATAACCTTTGCAGTTTGTGCTTCTTTTGAAATCTCATCATAATCAGGAGTTCCGTCTGAGAGCAAATCAACCTGTCTATAAATTATTCCGAAATCGATAAGCGAACCGCTGCCCTTAGTATTTCTTATACCAATTACTTCTTCTAAGGTATCATACGGCTTTCCGGTTACGGAAACCATTTTGTCTCCTGCTCTTAATACCCCGAACAAGGCAGTTGAAAGAGCGTGAGTTCCGTTTACAAATGTGTGACGCACCAAAGCGTCCTCTCCGCCTAAAGCCTGAGCAAATACTTTGTCTATAGTATCTCTTCCTATGTCTCCGTAGCCGTAACCTGTCGTACCCTTTAAACAGCTTTCCGACACACGGTTATCTATAAAGGACTTTAAAACCTTTTGTCCGTTATATTCAGCGATTTTGCTGAAATCTTCAAATATTCCTTTGCACTCAGCCTCAGCCTCTTCAGCAATTCTTAAAAGCCTTTCATCTATTTCAAAAAAAGAATTATTCATCAATGTCTTTCCTTTCAAAAACTATGTCATTATAAATAGGAAGAAAACCTATTTCAGTATAATAGCTTACGTTATAGCTCCTTGCAAAAAGCTGAACGGAAAAACCATCATCGTTTAGCCGCTCACCAATCCAGTACAAAAGCTCTCTTGCGTGGTGTTTGCCTCGCTCTTTGGGTATTGTAGCGACGTGACCCACAAAAGCGATACCGTCGATAATATACTGAATAGTCGCAGACGAGCAGTTTTTAAGCGTAAAGCTCTGTGAAAGTCCCTTTCTAACCCTGTGTGACGTATCAGTCAGCCACAGCGAATAGGAGTTTCTTATTGCCGGAAAGCTGGTTGCCAAAATATTATAAACATCGTCCATTTTAGGCAATTCATCTACATCAAGTTTTGGAATATGATCCTTACAAACAAACTCAAACATTGTTCTGTCAAACACGTTATAATCCTCGCTTATAAGGCGACTGAGCTTTTTTGAAAAGTCAACCCTAAGCTCAACAGTAACAGGCTTTGTCATATATACAAGAGTTGCAAGTTCAGAAATCTCATCATCAGAAAGGATATGACCTTCAAAAACAGAAACTACCATTGAAGAGTTGAAAATGGAAACCACAGCGTCATTATACGATGCTTCATTTTCCCGAACAAAGTAAAATCTGCAGAAGTCGTAGCTTACGCCATAAGCCAAAAAATGCGACTTTATTCGCCTTGAATAGTGATTCTTTTCTAGAGTATTCAACAACTTTTCTGTTATGTCATGAGTTTCTGCTATCATTTATATAACTTCGCCCCAAAAGGAGCCTTCCTCCGTTTTAAAGTTCTTAAACCCAACCTTATTGCCTGTTGTAAAGCCTATCTGCAATAAGCCTTACAAGCTTAAGTGAATTCATAATATCGTCCTTATTTGCAACGCAAGACGGTGAGTGTATATACCTGCACGGAACAGAAACAGCTAACGTTTTAACTCCGCCTCTTGAAATATGAATAGCTCCTGAGTCATTTCCGCCTGCTATCATCGTTTTAGTCTGGCAGGGAATATTGTTCTCTCTTGCTGTATCAAAAGCCAAACTATAAAGCTCTTTATTATAGATCGTAGATTTGTCCATAAAAGACACAACAGGACCGTTTCCGCATTTGCAAACAGACTTCTCTCCCTCCGATAAAGGAATATCCGCCGCTGTTGTAGCCTCTATAACGATTGCATAATCTGGATTTACCGTGTATGAAGCCGCTGTTGCGCCACGAAGTCCTATTTCCTCCTGAACAACAAAGGTGAAATAAGTGTCATACTCAAGATCACCTTCAATAAGTTCAAGCAAAAGCGCACAGCCAAATCTGTCATCAAGAGCTTTTGACTTTATAAAGCCTTTGCCAAACTCTATATAATCAGATTTAAAATAAACGCTGTCCCCTAATGATACTGTTTTTTCCGCTTCATAACGGTCTTGAGCGCCAATGTCTACCGTCATCTTGTCAAACGGAACTGCCTTATCTCTTTCGTCACTCGAAAGGTTGTGAACGGCAACCCCTCCGACAACACCGATTGTATTATTCTTCCCCACAGTAACCTGACGTCCGAAAACAACTCTGGGGTCAATTCCGCCGACGCTTTCTATCTTCAAACTTCCGTCATCATTAATATATTTAACTATCAGTCCTACCTCGTCCATATGAGCCGACAGCATAACTTTATTTTTTGCTGCTTTTCTTCCTTTTTTAAACGCAATAATATTACCAAGATTATCGATATTATACTCACATTTATCAGAAATTCGTGAGATTATATAGTCTCGTACCTTGTCCTCATCACCTGAGATTCCGTTTATAAGACAAAGCTCACGCAATTTATTAAACATCAGCTTCCACCCCGTTTCTTAAAAACTCTGCGATAAGACGCGCTGAGCTTTCAATATCAGAAATTGAAATAACCTCAACAGGAGTGTGCATATTTTTAAGCGGTATTGAAACAGTAACCGTCTTTACTCCGCCTCTCGTTACACCTATAGCGTCGGCATTTGTACCTGTCGTTCCGCCCATAACCTCGATCTGATAGGGAATCCCATTATCCTTTGCAATCTGTACAAGCCTGTTTGACATTGATTTTGAAAGCGATGGTGAAACACCAATCATAGGACCTTTCCCCATAACTCCGCAGGTATCTTTTTTATCTCCCTCAACTCTTGCAAATGAAACGTCAACAGCTATCGCCATATCAGGATCAACCTTATAAGCCGAAGTCTTAGCTCCCCTCTCGCCTGTTTCCTCCTGAGACGACAAAACCACCGAGAGCGAACATTTAAGACTTTCAAACTCATTCTTTAACAGTTCAAGAGTCTGAATAAGAGTTAAAACACCTGCTCTGTCGTCAAGGCACTTAGACGTTACCCTGTCGCCTAAAAGCGAACACGGTTCATTTGATATAACGACCCTGTCTCCTAATGAAACGATCTCCTCGACTTCTTCCTTTGACATTCCCGTGTCAACAAAGACATCTTCAAGCTTGGGTGCTTTTTTATCATCCGATTCTAAGTGCGGAGGAGTTGACGTTACAACGCCGAATATCCGCCGTCTGTTTGAACACAGCACCTCAACCTGCTGAGCTAAAAGCAAACGTCTGTCTATTCCTCCGCAGTTTGACACTTTCAAAAACCCTTCATCGGTAATGTATGTTACAATAAATCCTATTTCATCGATATGAGCGTCAAGCATTATATGAGGCTTTCCATCTTCACGCTTTCCGATATTTGCAATAACATTCCCAAAATCATCAACCGTAACGTCAGATGTATACTTCTCAAGCATTGATGCCGCTGTGTTAGATGCGCAAAACTCATCTCCCGAAACGCCGTTATTTCGGGTCAGTTCAAACAATATATCAGTTAATTCATTTTTATCCATAAACAATTCCTTATATATTAAAGTGAGTTTACTATGCTCTTAAAATGTTTTCCCCTTGCTTCAAACATAGGGTACATGTCAAAGCTTGCACAGGCAGGTGAAAGAGAAACTATGTCGCCGTTTTTCGCACAATCCCTAGCAGTGCGAACAGCTTCCTCCATATCTTTTACTCTTATAACCTTAAGTCCGCTTGTTTTGAAATCGTCACATTCAGTGACCGCCTTTTCAATCTTTTCAGCCGTTTGCCCCATAAGAATCAAAACCTTGACCTTCTCATTGACAGGCTTAGCTAACGTGTCAAACGGAACTCCTTTGTCAGAACCTCCTGCGATAACGATTATCTTCTGATTAAACGAGTTCAGTCCTGCCATTACACGGGTCGGACTTGTGGCGATAGAATCATTATAGTACTTCACACCATCAAGCTCTCTTACAAACTCGATTCTATGCTCAACCCCGCCGAACTCCTTTGCTGTTTTAACAATGCTCTCAATTGAAACATCGCCCCATGTAAGCGCAATAGCCGTCAGAAAGTTTTCAACATTGTGTATACCCGGAATTCTTATATCGTTCATACGAATTATCTTTGTCACTTCGCCAAAATCATTGTAGCATAAGTTTCCCTCATCGTCCAAAAAGCTTCCGCACTCAGGAATACCTCTCCTGCTAAAAAGAGAAAGCCTTCCCCTGACTAATTCGCACAGCTTCATTGTTTCATCATTATCCATATTTAAAACTGTCTTTGAAAAGGCGTTCTGATGAGCAAGAATATTACATTTTGCTCCGATGTACTCTTCCATTGTACCGTGTACATTCAGATGGTTTGGTGAAAGATTAGTTATTGCAGCCGCATATGGAGATTCTCTCATAGAAATAAGCTGAAAGCTTGAAAGCTCAACTACTGCAACGTCTGTTTCCTTGATTTTTTCTATTTCATACAAAAGGGGTTTTCCTATATTTCCGCCGAAATGTACGGTTTTTCCGTCTGCTTTGAAAAACTCTGACACAAGCGTAGTTGTGGTAGATTTTCCGTCAGAGCCGGTAACCGCATAGATTTTACACGGACAAAGGTCAAAAAAGACCTCCATTTCGCTTGTTATAATAATTCCCCTTTTGCGTGCTTTTGTTAGTACTGGATCGTTGTAATACATTCCCGGAGTTCTGAAAACTATATCACAATTGAAAATCTCATCAAGATATTTTTCTCCGAATGAAAATTTACAGCCCGCATTCTTAAATTCGTTATAAAGCTCTTTGTTTTTTACTTCAAGATTATTTTTATCACATATAACTACATTATAACCCTTTTTAAGAAATAATCTTATCAGGTCATTATGACTTACTCCTGTTCCTATAAAAGCAATTTTTTTATCTCTTATTTCGTCAAAAAACATTTCCGCTTTTGTCATAAACTATCTCCTCTGAAAACTGCGTGATTTGCAGTTTGCTCTACAATAAAAAGAATATAAATATACAATTATATTATATACTATTTGATAATAAATAGCAATATTTTTTTATGTTTTTCACTGCGAAATGTAAAAAGGAATTCTTATTTTTTAAATCTTTTTTGTGAAACAAACTAAATATTAAAAAAAGTATTGTAAATTGAAGCAAAATACCTTATAATCATTTTAGCATTATTGTCAAAATTATTATGAATAGGAAGTGTGTACGAAATTGGAAAACATTATTATCAGTCTTAAGGATGCCATTGTTGATTTTGACGGAGAGCAAATTTTAAAAAAGATAAATCTTGACATTGTTGACAAGCAATTTGTTACCCTGCTTGGTCCATCCGGCTGCGGAAAGACTACAACTCTCCGAATTATAGGCGGTTTTCAGCAAATGAAAAGCGGTTCCCTTTTTTTCAATAACAAGGATATTACAAAGCTTCCCCCTCACAAGAGGCAGGTCAATACTGTTTTTCAAAAGTATGCTCTCTTCCCGCATTTGAATATATACGATAATATAGCTTTTGGACTTAAACTGAAAAAGCTCAAGGATAAGGAAATTAAGACAAGAGTTCAGGAAACTTTGGAGCTCGTCAATCTTATAGGATTTGAAAAGCGGTCTATTCACAGCCTTTCGGGCGGTCAGCAGCAAAGAGTTGCAATAGCCAGAGCGTTGGTAAACAGACCTAAGGTTCTGCTTCTAGACGAGCCTCTGGGTGCTTTGGATCTAAAGCTGAGAAAAGAAATGCAGATCGAACTTAAAAACATTCAGCAGGAACTTGAGATCACGTTTGTTTATGTAACTCACGACCAGGAAGAGGCGCTAACAATGTCCGACACTGTCGTTGTAATGAACGACGGTATAATTCAGCAGATAGGAACTCCTGTTGATATTTACAATGAACCGAAAAACGCATTTGTCGCTGACTTCATTGGCGACAGCAACATCATAGACGGCATTATGCGAAAGGACTTCCTTGTTGATTTTGCAGGAAATTCATTCACTTGTGTTGACTCAGGCTTTGAAAACGACGAGCTTGTAGACGTTGTAATCAGACCGGAGGATATTAAAATCGTTCCTCAGATTCAGGGAGCTATTACAGGTATAGTTGAGAGCGTGATTTTTAAGGGCGTTCACTATGAAATGATTGTTGAGGCAAGCGGTTACAAGTGGAAAGTTCAGTCCACCCTGCATGAAGACGTAGGTTCTATTGTAGGTATGAATATAGAGCCTATGGATATTCATATCATGCATAAAATGGGAAACTAAAATCTGACTTGCATGATTCTATAAAACATTGAGAGGAGGAATGCTCTTAACAGAGCATGGCAATATAAATGAAAACTAAAATATTAGCTGTTCCATATATAATATGGATGATTATATTTACCATTATCCCGCTTGGACTTGTGATATTCTTTGCTTTTACTACCCAAAGCGGAAAGTTCACATTTTCAAATATAGTCGCTATGAACGATTATCTCGACGTTTTATTCCGTTCGATTGAGTTCTCTGTAATTGCAACGGTGATATGCCTTCTGCTAGGACTCCCAGTTGCATATTTGATCTCCCGTCTTGCAAGGGGAAAGCAAGGAACTATGCTTATGATAGTCATAATTCCTATGTGGATAAACTTTCTGCTCAGAACTTATGCTTGGATGACTTTGCTGGAGGAAAACGGTATTATAAATCGCTTTTTCGGACTTTTTCATCTTGGACCGTTTAATCTTATTAACAATTCCGGAGCGGTTATTTTAGGAATGATATATAACTATATTCCTTTTATGATTTTACCTCTTTACTCTGTTATGACTAAGATAGACGAAAACGTAATTGAGGCCGCTCAGGATTTAGGGTGTTCGGGCTTTCATATAATGACAAAAATCATTCTCCCACTTTCAAAACAGGGAATCTCAACAGGGATAATAACCGTATTCGTACCGTCGGTATCTACATTTATCATCTCCAGAATGCTCGGCGGAGGAACAAACGATTTGATAGGAGATATTATTGAGTCGCAGTTCCTAGGAAATTCTTATAATCCTCATTTAGGCTCTGCAATGTCACTTGTCCTTATGGTTATAGTTTTACTGATTATGAGTCTGTTTAACCAATTTGGTAGTGAGGAGGCTGTTATTTAATGAATAAAATTCTATCCAGAACAATAACCGCCTTTGTTATAGTTTTTCTTTATATTCCAATACTTGTACTGATCGTGTTCTCCTTCAACGCATCAAAATCTAGGGCAAATTTTACAGGTTTCAGCCTTCAATGGTATGAAAAGCTCTTCCACAACGAAGCCATTTTAACAGCCCTTTTCAATACGATCATTATTGCTCTTATTTCTTCACTTTTAGCAACTATTATAGGAACAGCGGCGGCTATAGGAATTAACAGAATGAGACCTGTCACCAAAGCAACTATTATGAATGTAACCTATATTCCAATTATAAATCCCGAAATCATAACCGGTGTTTCACTTATGCTTTTATTTAGAGCATTTACGGTATATTCAGGCTTTGAATTCGGATTAGTATCACTGATTCTCGCACACATAACCTTTAACATTCCATATATTATCTACAGCATTATTCCCAAATTGCGACAGATGAATCCGAACCTAGTTGAAGCTGCGCAGGATTTAGGGTGCAGTTCCGCACAAGCCTTTTTTAAAGTGACGATTCCTGAGATTATGCCGGGAGTGTTATCAGGATTTTTAATGGCTATCACCTACTCTATCGATGACTTTGTTATAAGTTACTTCAACTCGGGAACGACTGTTGAAACTCTTCCTATAACAATTTACTCTATGACGAGAAAAAAGGTATCTCCGGAGATCAATGCACTGTCAACTATTATATTTATAGTCATTCTTGCAGTTTTAATTATCAAAAATGCCATATCAAACTATAAGCTTAGAAAAGAAAGACTGGAATACTTAGCATCAAAATCATAATTTTGCCCTGTGTTCTTTGATAATTTTCTAAATTTGTGTTATACTGACAAAGGAGCTTGTAAATGAAAAAAAACTTTGTTATTATTATTACATTGATACTTTTACTTATAACGTTTAGCGGCTGCTCGGGAAATACTAATCGGACAAGCAGTGATACATCTTCATCAAACAATGTAAAAAGTGAAACTTATTCAAATACCGTCATAAGCGAAGAAAACATCACTGACAACTCACAGCCGTTAAACAGCATTAGCAGTGATGATGTTAATATGGATACTATATTGACTAAGCTGGATAAAAGTCTGCTTTCCGACTATGATTATTCCAAGCTGAAAAATCAGAATATAACTCTTAATGTCTGCAACTGGGGCGAATATATGGCGGTAAACCAAGATGATTACTTTGATGTCAATCAAGAGTTTGAAAAGCTTACCGGAATAAAGGTCAACTATAAAACCTTTGCCACCAATGAAGAGCTTTACTCAAAGCTGAAAAGCGGAGGCGGAGATTATGATATTGTTATCCCATCGGACTATATGATTTCAAAAATGATAAAAGAGGGACTTATTCAGAAGTTGGACTTCAGCAATATCCCGAACTTCAGTTATATTGACAAAAAGTTTGTGGGTCTTGAATATGACCCTGAGAATGAGTATTCTGTTCCCTATACATGGGGAATTGTATGTATTGTCTACAACAAAAATATGGTAAAGAAAGAAATAACTGGCTGGTGCGACCTTTGGGACGAGGCTAACGACAATAATATCCTAATGTTCAACA
This sequence comes from uncultured Clostridia bacterium, assembly GCA_947584825.1. Classification (GTDB taxonomy): domain Bacteria; phylum Bacillota; class Clostridia; order Oscillospirales; family Ruminococcaceae; genus UMGS1601. The sequence continues at coordinate 23,189 of CANPWR010000008.1, forward strand.
ATCCACGTGACGCTTTTGGTATTGCACTTACCTATCTTGGTTATTCTCAAAATACCGAAGACAAAAAGGAACTTGAAGAAGCAGCAAGCACTTTGAAACAGCAAAAAAATCTTGTACAAGCATATGTAATGGATGAGATCTTCGATAAAATCGGGGGTGAGTCCTCAGCAATAGCGCCATATTATGCAGGCGATGTTCAGACAATGATCGATGAAAACCCCAACCTTGATTTCTGTATTCCAAAAGAAGGCACTAACAAGTTTGTCGACGCAGCTTGTATTCCGACAGCTGCCAAAAATAAAGAGGCAGCAGAGATGTATATCAATTTCCTGAATGAAATTCAGGTTGCATATGCCAACTGTGATTATTTATGCTATTCAACCCCGCATACAGGCGTTTACAGCCTTTTCGACGACGAAATAAAAACCAATCCTCTCCGCTGTCCGCCTGACGATTATCTAAATGAGAAAACCGAAGTGTTTATAAATCTTTCTGATGAAACTAACGCATATACTCAAGAGCTTTGGAATCAAATCAAAATCGAGAAATCAAAGTCACCATGGCTTGTACCGGCTTTTCTGTTGATTTCCATTGCACTTACGTTTTTCCTGAACATAAGACGTTCAAGAAAGAAAAAGCAGGATATATTTTAAATTTATATATAAGGAGATTTTTTATGACAAGCAATACTAACGGTGTTTTATTTGAACCGCAAACTCAGGTGGGACCTCTTGGAATCATCGGAATGAACGGAACTCAGGAGCTTTGTGCTAAAATCGACGGATACCTTACAAAATGGGCTGCTGAAAGCGGAATTATCAAGGACAGCTATCTGATAGAAGTCGATTGTCCGAGGTTCGCATCAGGTGACGGAAAGGGTATTATAAAATCTACCGTGCGGGGCGACGACCTGTTTATCATCTGCGACGTAGGAAACTACAACTGCACATACGATTATTTCGGAATGAAGAACCATATGTCCCCAGACGACCACTATCAGGATCTAAAAAGAATTATTCAGGCTGCCGGAGGAAAAGCGCATAGGATCAATGTTATAATGCCCATTCTCTACGGCGGAAGACAGCACAGAAGAAGCTACCGTGAATCTTTAGACTGTGCCGTTGCACTTCAAGAGCTTGAAGCTATGGGCGTTTCAAACATTCTCACCTTTGACGCTCACGATCCTCGTGTACAGAACGCAGTACCGCTGATGGGCTTTGACAATGTTATCCCGTCTTATCAGGTATTAAAAGCAATGTTCAGAAATCTTGACGACATTGTTATAGACAAGGACCACTTTATGATTATCTCCCCTGACGAGGGTGCTATTAACAGAAATATGTATTATGCTTCAGTTTTAAGTGTTAATCTCGGAATGTTCTACAAAAGACGTGACTACTCAACTGTTGTAAACGGAAGAAACCCGATTATTGCTCACGAATATTTGGGTAACGACGTCGAGGGCAAGGACGTTTTCGTCGCAGACGACATTATATCTTCCGGAGAATCTGTGCTCGATCTCGCTTATGAACTTAAAAAGAGAAAGGCAAGAAAAATCTACGCATATGCTACCTATGCAATATTCACAAACGGTCTTGAGAAATTCGATACAGCTGTTAAAGACGGCATAATCGACGGCGTTTTCGGAACAAATCTAACCTATCGTTCTCCTGAGCTTTTAAGCAGAGACTGGTTCTATGAGGTTGACGTTTCAAAATACATTGCATATTTCATAGCGTCGTTGAATCACGATTTATCAATATCATCTATAATTGATCCGCACGAAAAAATAAAAAATCTTCTTGAACAACACAAACATTTGACTGTCAGATAAAAATATAAGGTGTACATCTAATTTCGATGTACACCTTTTTAATTCTCACTATAAAATCCATTTTTCCAAATACTTTGCCGCTCCGTCATTATCGTTATTTTCTGTTACATCATCAGCAGCTTCTTTAACCTCCTCAATGGCATTACCCATAGCTATACCTTTACCGCAGCGTTTCAACATTTCCAAATCAACATAATCGTCTCCGAACGCAATAATATCATTTGGCGAAATTGACAGCGTTTTTACAATCTCGCCTATCGCTCTTTCCTTTGACGCACCCTGCTTTGAATACTTATACCAGTCAACGTCTAAAAATCTCGTAAAAGTACAATTTTCCACACTTTCCGCAATCTTTTGAGCCTTTGAATAATCGTTTATTTGTATACATATTTTCAAAGAGCTTTCGTAAAAATCAGTATAATCGGTATGAATGATTTCTCCCCAATCCGAATAATTCGGATTAATTTTATAGTTCCAGTAATGTCCGTTCAATGTGTCTACTGTGATTTCACACTCGTTATTAGTAACGGATAAAGCCGTTTTAATAAGCGTTCTTGTTTCCGATTCGGAAAACATACAAGTATAAATTATATTCCCATTATATGTA
>CANPWR010000009.1 GCA_947584825.1 uncultured Clostridia bacterium
TTATTCATATCATTCAATCTAATTTTTATGCCAAAAGCACGCAGAAATAATCGAGCAACAGCAATATCAAATTTTCGGTTTTTTCTGTCCTTGGCATATAATTTATTAAGTGCATTTGAATCAACTACAGGCAGTTCAAATTTATTTCTTCTCTGTTTATTATTATATTTCTTTGGAGAAACATAATCAGAACTTGTTCTAATTGACTGATTGTAAAAAGATACAGCACCGTCCCAAATTGTTTTCAGTTCGGAATTATCCAGTGGAGGACTACACCTTTCTGATTCATTGATAAATGACTGATACGCCATGGTATCCTTATCCCCATATCTTGTAAGTACACGCAAAGCAAAATGGTGCAATGTGGTGTTGCGTTGTCCCTCTGGAATAATATTTTTATTCTTTGACGAATGTCTAACAGACTTCTCTCTATCAATATCGACATGAACAGTTTTCATGAAATCGTATAAAAGCATGTCACCTGAATAGAATTCTACCTGAGGATTTTCCACTCCATAAAAGAAACGTGCAGCGTCTTTGGCATTTTGGTCAAACGGCGTAAAATATCTGCAAACTGCTTTCTGTAAATCCTCCACACATTTTATAGTCATTCTATACGGATATTTGGTATTTCTAGCATTCTCACGGTCATTATTGTAATGCAATGTCATATTAATATCATTCATTGTTAACGTCCTCCAATAATACCATTCACATTCTAATTTACCATAGCACATAATTACAAGGCGTTTACGAGGTTTTATCTCCAACAATATAATTCATTATAATTTTATAAAACCCTTCAAAAAGCATAGTTAGATTAGGTGTAAGCCATATTTGAATAACAAACATCTCTTTCAACTGCTTGTCCCTTATCAAAATTAAAAAAATGAATGGTCGCTTTAAATTTTTTCTTATACCATCCATTTATAATAAGCTATTTTATATACATACGACCTTGAAATACCAAACTTTTTTGCAATCTCCCTCTGTGTAAGCGGAACTGCTCCGTATAAGCCGTATCTTAGAGTAATGATCTCACGTTCTCTGTCGTCAAGACATTTCGGGAGAAATGTATAAAGCTGTCCCGATTTTATTGAAATATCAATTTGATCTATAATTTCAATGTCCTCAGAAATTATATCCATTAAGGTTAGTTGGTTTCCGTCCTTATCAGTATCAATAGGCTCGTCAAAATAAACCTCTCCTGCCGATTTTTTCAAAGACCTGAAATGCATCAGAATTTCATTTTCAACACATTTGCTTCCGTAGGTTGCAAACCGTGTTCCCTTAGTGTAGTCAAAAGTTGATACCGCTTTTATAAGTCCTATCGTTCCTATAGAAATAAGATCCTCCTGATCACTTGAGTTAGAATAGTATTTTTTCACTATATGTGCAACCAGCCTTAAATTATGCTCAATCAGCTTTGTTCTTGCAGAATCATCTCCCTCCTCCATTCTGCTAAAGCATTCTCTTTCTTCCTTTGCAGACAGCGGTTTGGGAAATGCTCCGTTTCTTTCAAGGTGAAGTGCAAAATATAGGCAGTTTGAAAGAATCATTTCAATTAAATGTGCAAACATAAAAACACCCCTTTAGTATGTTTATGAAAAAGAGGTGTTTGTCTATTCAATTATTAAGCTTTTCATTATTATGATTAAAAACGGATTTACTACTGCCTCTTAACTATTTCATCGCTGTCAAGAATTATTGTAAAAGGTCCGTCATTTACTAAGCTTACCTTCATATCTGCCCCGAAAATTCCGTTACAAACCTTTGTGTCAATCTTTTCACGGCAGCGTTTCAGAAAGTACTCATAAAGCTTGTTTGCCTTTTCGGGATTTCCGGCTTTTATAAAGCTAGGCCGGTTTCCCTTTCTGCAATCTGCATACAAAGTAAACTGAGATACAACCAAAATCTCTCCTTTTACATCCTTAATGGATAGGTTTGTTTTTCCGTTTTCATCAGAAAAAATTCTTAGATTTATCATCTTATCGCATAGCTTCTCACATTCAAATTCCGTATCTGTATCACAAACACCCATCAAGACTAAATATCCCTGTGATATTTCCCCTATAATTTTACCCTCAACAGTTACGTCGGCACTTTTGACCCTTTGTATTACAAGTTTCATTTTTCTCTCCTTATTAATTAATAGTATTCCATAAACATAATACCACAGCAATCTAAAATAATCAATAAACACACTTTGATCATTACAAACTAATATTGAAAAACTAACATATTTGTGTTATAATTTAGTAAAATAAAAATTAGGAGCATAGAATTTATGGATAGCTTTAAAGAACAGCTTGTAACCAGAAGACCGGATAATACTGTTTTTATAAAAAGATCAGGAATTTTTATTGCCGCACTGCTAATCGCAGTATTGTTGTTTATATTTCTTAATGTTCTGTCAATAGTACTCATAGCTCTGCTCTTTTTCGGTGCATATTATCTTATTAAAAGTTTCGACGTTGAATATGAGTATATATGTACAAACGGCGATTTGGATATTGACAAAATAACAGCTAAAAGCAGAAGAAAAAGACTTATCTCCGTTGATTTGAAAAACACTATTGATTTCGGTCAGATAAACGGTGAAAACCTTAAAAAGGAATACAGCATCGTTGATTCTACATCAGGTGACAGTGAAGATGAATCATATTTTATAGTATATAAAGACACGAAATACGGAATGTGCAATATTCTGATTACGCCAAATGAAGATATGCTCGAAACCATAAAAACCTATCTTCCCCGCACTATTAGGAGATAATAATGTACTCAGTAGGAATTGATATTATAGATATTGAAAGAATTAAAAAAAGTGTATCAAGCGACAAATTCGTATCAAGAGTGTTTTCAAAAAAGGAACTCGACTATTTCTCCTCTAAAAAAAATCCATATCCGTCTATGGCTGGAAGCTGGGCAGCTAAAGAAGCCTTTTCAAAAGCTCTCAGCACAGGGGTAAGAGGCTTTAGTCTAAATGAGGTTTCAGTCCTGCATAATGACTTCGGCGCTCCCTTTCTGGAACTTTCAGGCAAGGCTTTAAAAATTGCCAAGAACTTATCCTTTTCTGTCAGCATAAGCCATACCGATACACTTGCAACAGCTGTCGTTATTGCATATACGCTAGAAAAACATGCTGTTAAATAAACCTTATAATCACGAATGGAGATTATTATGTCTAAAATATTGACTGTCGAACAAATGGGATATGCAGAGAGAAATTCTGAAAATTACGGTGTTTCATTATCCGAGCTTATGAATAATGCCGCACTGTCCCTATGCAGAGAAATAACAAATACTGCATACAAAAGAAATCTAAAAAATATTCTTATGCTTGTTGGCAGCGGAAATAACGGCGGAGACGGACTTGTCTGTGCAAATATTTTGATAAGCAACTCGCTTAATGTGAAGATAATCCTTGCTCAGGGGAACCCAAAATCAGAGCTTGCCAAATCGGCTATGAGCAGGCTTGATAAAAATGCAGAAATCGTCTCTATGAATGACGCAGACGCTCAAATCAATAAAGCTGATATAATAGTCGATGCAGTTTTCGGAACGGGATTTCACGGAAGTCTGCCTGATGATACAAAGTCACTTTTCAGCAAAGTAAGCGAATCAAATGCTGTAAAAATAGCCTGTGACTTACCTTCAGGAGTAAACGCAAAAAACGGATTTATCTCAGAGGGTACTGTAAAATGCGATTTCACCGTTTGTTTTCACGCCCTTAAGCTTGGTCTTTTACTATCTCCTGCAAAAGAATATTGCGGAGAAATTATAACTCGTGACATCGGGATACCAAATCAAGCAGAATCCCTTGATTTTGAAATCAAAAAGCTTGATAAACCTTTAGTAAAATCACTTTTACCGCCCAGACCTGACAATGCCCACAAAGGGACCTTCGGCAAGCTGTTATGTGTTTGCGGCTGTTCGGAATATAGAGGTGCTGCAGCGATTTCAACATCTGCTGCACTCCGCACAGGAGTGGGATTGGTAAATCTATGCTCTGTCAAAGAAGTTATCTCATCTCTGTCATCAAATATTTTTGAAGCGACTTACACCATGCTTGACAGCGATGAAAATGGATTTATTTCATGCTATAACGCTGATAAGATCGTCGAACTTTCAAAAGGCTCAAACGCTTTATTATTGGGCTGCGGTCTTGGCAAAAACGCTCATACAGTCAGCCTTGTAAAAGAGATAATAGAGAATTGTGAAATTCCTATAATAATCGATGCTGACGGAATAAATTGCCTTTGCGAGAATATAAATGTACTAAAGAACACAAAGGCAAAGATAATTCTAACTCCCCATCCTGCCGAGTTTTCAAGACTTCTTGGAATTTCAGTTTCCGAGTTTTTAGAAAACAGGTTTGACCTGGTGAAAAAATTCAGTGATGAATACAATGTTACGGTAATATCAAAATCAACTCAAAGCATTGTTGTTTCGCCTGAATGTAAGAATGTTTATCTCTCAGATGTCGGCAACTCTGCTCTCAGCAAGGGAGGAAGTGGCGACCTGCTTGCCGGAATGACTGCGTCATTTATCTCACAGGGTATCGAGCCGATCTCGGCTTGTGCAATAGGACAATTCATTCTTGGGCGCTCTGCGGAACTGCTATCACAAAGTATGTCAAAGAGATCTGTAATCGCAAGGGATATATTAGATATTTTGCCTTTCGTTCTCAAAGAAATTGAGGATTAAATAAATACCTGTGTACGGGAATGTCCTCATACACAGGTATTTTTATGAAAGGATGAACTGACTTGAGAAGATTTTCAAAATATCTTATTTTTCCGCTTATACTGGTACTGTTTTTTATGATAGTCTCGTGCAAAAAGAATACAAAAGCAGCCACGCTGAAAATTCCCTACTCGTGTGAGCTTACAATAAAAAGCGACGACGAGGGGAGCGATACATATAAAGCCTCACTGTCAAGAAAGGAAAATAGCTGGCTTGTTACCTATACCGAACCCGAAAGTATCAGCGGTATGATGATAACCTTTTCAAATGACAGCTATAAAATCAAGCTTGACGAACTTGAATTTGACGCAAAACGCGATGAGTTGCCTGACAGTGCTATCAGTACTATGATAATATCAGCTTTGGATAAATCCACCCTCTCGACAAATGTTAAGTATAAAACAAATGACGGCTGCGTTATAGCGAACGGAACAGTCGGAGATAAGGACTATGAACTGGTTTTTAAAGACGACATACCTCAATCGCTTAAAATATCAGGTTATACAGTTACTTTTTCAAACTTTAAATCATAAAAAAGAGTACAAACAAATTTGTTTGTACTCTTAATTTTATGCCTTATAATTTATTATTTTCTTCTCTTTCTTGATACAACATATCCTGCACCCAGAACAACCATCAATGATGCTGCAACTGCTGCACCGCCTGCTGTAGCCGGGTTCTCGGAATTATTTTCGCCGTTTGAAGCACCGTTTTCACTTGTTGTTATTGCGTCGCCCCATTCAACCGTAAACTCAACTGTGAGCTCTTTCCACTCTTTCTCTATAGCAGCATAGTCATCCTTAGCTCCCTTTGAAAGTGCCTGTGGTGAAGCGTCTTTAGCGCATGTTCCGTCAGTGCTCGTATATGCACCCTCAGGAATTTCAGTTGCTTCTGAATCATAAAGAGGTACAGTTACGTTTGTCTCGTCAACTGCCAGATTGTAAGGAACGCCTGTAAGCTTTTGCTTTTTACCATCGAGTTTGACCTCGTTTACTGTAACTGTTGCGTTTTCATGCTTTTTAAGCAAGCCTTGAATCTCAAGATCGCAATCAGCTAAGCCCTTTGCCTTACCGTCACATTTAGCCTTGACTGTGTATGTCTTGCCGTTACCCTTTTCAGATGTAACAACGTCAACTGTCTTAGCATTGACATTTCTGTAGTTCTTTCCGTCATTATACCACTGATATTTTCCAGATGTATCCTTAAACTGGAGATATCCATAGCCTGCCGATTTGTCAACCTTTTCTTTAACTTCCTTAAGGTTATCAATAGCTGCTTTCAATTTTGCTGTAGCAGCGTCAATCTGAGCCTGTGTAATATTTTCGCCGCTTTCATATCTTGTTTTTAAATCCTTTGCTTCTTCAACAGCTTTCTCAAGAGCCTTCCAGCTCTTTTCTGTGTACTTTGTAAAGTCCATTCCCTCTGCTGTTTCAACGTAACCGTTAAGCTCTCCCCAAATTAGGATTCCAAGCTCTGTACATACTCCCTTAAGATCATCAACTGCTTTGTTAATAGCATTTTGAGCCTCTGAAATCAAAGACTTTGAAAGTGACTTGTAACTTCCGTATTTATCAAATACACTCTTTGCTGAATTGTATGCGGTAACGAGCTTTTCCTTGATTTGATCAATTGTCATTGATGGATTCTTTGCCTGAACAGATGCCAGACTGCTTTCATCGTTAAGAATCTTTGATACTTCTGTAAGCACGTTCTCTAAAGGCTTTGATACAACCTTATTCATCACGCTGTCTGGTGCATTTACGTTGAAAGTTATTTCCATTCCATACTCTGGTAAGAACTGACAACCCTCATATCCTGTTTTGGTAAATTGACTGTTTGCATTCCCGGTAAATCCTGAGATATGGAATGCATCGAGCTGATTCGCATTATTCGTATACTTCTTGTCTATATTTATTACTTCACCAGTTTCATCAGCTACTTTTCCATTCTCTCTCCAAATGTTTGTAAATGTATATGATGTATATGATGTATTATCATCTATCTTAGTTGCTCCGGTTACCCAATAATCTGTTGAAATTGTTTTATAAGGAGTTTTCTTTTCAAACTCTTCCTTTGTATTATAAAGCTTAAGAACAGGATTACTGATTGTAACGCCATCTTTTTCTGGGATATTTGAAGTAATATGGAGGATACTTATACCATTTCCATAATCACCGTCATAATTAGTTGCAGAATCCAACTTAAAGTTATAACCTTGAATACCTACTGTATATGTACCGTTGTTACCTACCTTAGCGTCATTAAGCTTAGCATATTCCTTAATACCGCTTTTACCTTCGTTCTCTCCATAGTATAATCCTGCAGGTCCATATGCTGCATGGCTGGTTGATAAAGCAACTCCATTTGCATCCTTTTCGATAAGTGCATATCCACCGCTGTATAAATGTGCCCATGTACAATACTTATTGATACCGTCAATAAATTGTTTATTGACATTCATAATTCTTGTACCATTATCACCTTCAGTATCGCCAATAGCATTACGGTGAGTAAATGATCCGGTTTGAACACATAGTCCCATGTAATAATCGCCTGAAGTTAATGAATACGGCTTATCCATAAAGTCAAAATCATCTGAATCTGCTCTGCTCTGACCTGTTTCAAAACCGTCTTGAAACGGCTTTGCATTCAAATCAGCAGAAGCTGAAAAGCTAAGCGATGATACAACGATAGCCGCAGCCGCTGCACCTGAAATTAATCTTTTGAATTTCATAAAAATTCTTCCTTTCTTTGTGAAGTATATTCACGTAAATCTTCTTAAAGCAAATAATACACATAAGTTAAAAAGTTATTTGGACATAATTATCCCTATGTGTAACTCTACATAGTATATTTTAACATAAAACTTTAACTAATGCAATGCTTACTTAAACAAAAAAACACAACAAATTATAGGCATACTGCACAAAAATTTGTTGTGTTAAAAAATCATGAAATAAGATAAGCTTACTTTTTATTTTTAGAAGTTATTAATCCAATGATAGCAAAGATAATAATCACTCCTGCCACTCCGACTAAAATATAATAAAAAGTAGGCGTTTCTTTTTCTACAGTTGGCTTGCTTTCACTCTCAGCAAAAGGATCGTCGTCAGTACGTTCAGCAGTAGTATAAGAACTCTGTGTTGCAGAGGTTTGCGATTCATTTTTCTCAGCAAAGGCATTCAAACCAAAAGCTCCTATTGATGTTATGAAAACTGACGCAAGTACAGTTAATAAAATCTTTTTCATAAAACCACCCAAAAACTTTTTAAAACTTTCAATTACTTTTCTACTTCATTTTTTTTGTAAACACGATTGCCAGCACAATCAAAATAACTCCGATACACAATGCAGGAATGGCGATCCACCAAAAGCTGAAACCTACACTATCATTGTTTGATAAAGCAGTTGTAACCAAAGACACTGTTTGATTCTGAGCTGTTGTAGTAGTTGTTGTAGTTTGGGTCGTTGTGCTTTGAGCAGTAGTAGTATTTTTAATTTTACCTTTGCCTGCTTTAAAATAACCTACTGTAGGCTCTATAATATTTCCATATAAAGCAAGCTCTTTGTTATCCTCATCAAGAAGCTGCAAGCCGTTAAGAACTACTGTTCCCTGCCATAAGTCTCCTTGTATGCTTGCAACCTGACCCATTTCCGATAAATCAAACTCCAAAGTATATGTTCCCTTTGATTCTGCTTCTATCGGATTTCTTGTTTCAGTTGACGCCCATAAATTTGTATTCATTGTCAGAAAATAAAAATCATCGCTGTTAGTATTATTGTTTATTATAAATTTCAAGCCGAATCCGCCGTTTACATTAAAATCAGCTATTGTTACACTCACTATCAACTTCATTGCATTTACTGCAATTTCAGACCCGAAGCTTTCATCAAAAAAGTAAGTGTCAGCGTCATTTACCGCCGTAATCTCTTTCCCTATTTCATATGTCAGTTCGGTATTGTCTGCAAAAGCGGGTAATACCGAGCTCATCAAGCACATAATTGTAATTATAGCACTTATTCCGGCAAATAAAGCCCTTTTAATATTCATTTTAATAAATCCTCCGTCAAAATTACCAAACTGATAATCTTTAGAATTATAGTCTACCACAAATTATCTTTTATTTCAATAGCTTGAACGAAACAAGCTAACAATATTCACATACTCTTGCTATGTAAAATTTAGTTTAACATAAATGAAAATGAAGGTCAAGCAAAGACCATATTGTTTCTTACAGTTTGACTAATAAATTATCATATGATATACTTTTTTCAGCGGAAAATAGTTCCGAAATAATTTAAGAAAGGAAATTCTCAATGAAAAGATTATGTTCTGCACTTGTTGCAGCAGTAATGGCAATTTCGCTTTGTGCGTGTCAAGGCGATACAAGCAGTTCGTCTAGCGAACCTGTAAAAGCTAAAAACAAAGACAGTAATTTTGACAAGTACATATCAAATACTGTTGTTGCAACAGGAAACAATTATATGGTTGACAGTGCCGAAAAAGCAACCTACCGTGCATACTTCCCTGTTGAAGAATACGGCAATCTTGAATATTGCTTTTATTTTTCCAACACCGTTGATTCTACCTATGATAAAGGAACAGACGCTTACGCAGGTAAACCAGGCGGAAACTACACGATAGAAAGTGCGTTTATTGCCGACGGTGGAAGCGGTCCTGAAGATGAAATAACAAATAAAACAGAAGTCACTTTTGAAGGTCAAAAAACAAAAAGCGTTGCTGCAAACGAAGTGTTCTGGAGCGACAGTGTTGACTTTAACGTAGAGAAAGGTCATTATCTTGTTTGGGAATGGACATTAACCGGAAAAAACATACCATGTACAAATATGTCTAATCTAACTTCCTCAACGGCTGATTTATACGGTGAAGGAGAATTCTCATACTGTGATCAGATTCCGCTCCCACAGATGATAGGAGCAAAGCGTGGAGTGAAGCATAATGTTGCGGCTATAGGTGATTCAATCACTCAAGGCTGTATGACTGAATTTATGAAATACGAATTCTGGGCAGCAGGAATATCAAATCTTCTCGGTGAAGATTACGGATTCTACAACTGCGGGTTAGGCTGGGCAAGAACAAGCGATGCATCTTTAAACGGCAACTGGCTTGAACGTGCAAAAGCCGCTGAAACAGTAATTGTAGCATTCGGAACGAACGACATTATATCAGGAGAATATCAGGCAGAAGAAGGAAACACCGCTGAGGAAATCGACCAATACCTGAGAAAAGTTCTTGATGTTCTAAAAGAAGTAGGGTGCAAAATAATAGTATTCAACGCTCCTCCTCAGGATTATGATGAAGCTCATGAGAAAATCAGAATTGATTACAACGAATCGTTAAAAAAGACCTGTGAAGAATACAATGCACAATACTTCGACTTTGCTTCATACTTAAGCAGCGAAGACGAGCCTGCAAAAGCTATTTACGGCGGTCATCCCAACGGAGAAGCAGGCAAAATCGTATCCGAAGCCTTTGTTGAAAAGTATAAGGATTTCATTGATTAATATTTATAAAACACAATTAAACTATTCTTGATTTATGCATAAAAAAACCTTCCGAGATTCGGAAGGTTTTTTCATACCCGCAGTAACGACAAATAAATTTTTATTCTATACAAAATCTATAGCTTTCTGACATACTGTGTAACTACAGTTATAAGAGACATTATCAAATTGTAAAGTATGACCACAGAAACCGAAAGTGAACCAAATGAACCCACAAGCATAAGAACCAAGGCAATTAAAAGCCCCAGCAAGGCTGATGCTAACTGAACTGTCATTCCTAAGTTAGTTATAAAATTGAGCTTTTTTGCTCCGCTTATAAGCATTGCAAATGACGGGAAATGTCCCGAGCAGAGCATTGAAGCAGATGCCTTAGGAATAAAACCTGTCTGTTCTTCATATTCACTGTGGAATCTAAACGGAAGAAGCTTTAAAGAATCAGGTGAAACATCAAAAAGTTCAGACATAAGATTTAATGAGATAAATCCGTCAACAGATCTGATTACGGTTGTGATTTTTTGATTTTCAAGAACCTGAAGCCATTTCTTAACGCTTATACTTGAATTAACAGTAATAACAAACAGCGTTGAAACAACACCAGAAATTGAAAGATACATAGGAATATAGCCTTTTGTATATTCTTTTTCTTTTGACAGCGGAGGAAGACCCTCAATAGAGTGGTTTTCCATAAGCTCTCTTGTTCCGAACAGTATTCTTTGATTATCTATCCAGCCCGAAAGTCCCAAGCCATCCTCGTAAATATAGCTTTCAACAGGATAGAGCATTTCAGTCTTACCTCTTAGCATATTATAAAACATCGACTGTAAAACGCTTCCCGCCTGACAGGACAAGCTCGCTGCCATCAAGATTGATTCCTCTATAGGGGTAGCCGACATAGCCTTTAAGTTCACAAGATTGATCATACCCTCCGGGAAAAGCTGACGTGCGTCAACCAAAATTGAATTTGTATCTGCAAATTCTTCAACAGCAGAATATCCCAACATTACTCCTGATGAGCGTAAAAATCTTTTAGATGCCCTTGCAAGCGGCAGATTTACAACAAGCATTAGTGCAAAAGAGGCTGCAATTGAAATCGTTCCGGAAAATGCAGCGAAGCCTGATAAAACTCGTTGAGAAATACCGGAAGCGTTTCTGTCACAAATAAGTGCAAGCAGACCCACCAACACGCTTGCAAGAAGTAATATAGGTGCATATTTTCTGCTGTATTTATCAGCTATATCCATTGAATATGAGTGCTGAAGAAAATTGCTGTTAAACTCGGTCTTTCTCATTGTTGCAAGCTCAGGAAAATCATTTAGCAATGCGCCCTTTGTGAATTTTGCAGCAACATCCTCATTCAAAACATTTGTAACGGCAAATTTATCGTAATCGCCCGCAACATATCTGAAGCTTCTTTCAGTTCGGTTTACTATAAGGAGTTTTCCCAATGTGTTGAATAAAAGTCCTAAAATAGCCACAGACATATAAATGTGATACGCTCTTGTCTGTATAATTCCCGGATTAATAAACAAAAGCAATGACGATATAAGCGATGAACCTATACCCAGTGCGGCAACACTGTCGCAATCGGCATTCCGTTTTATAAGCTTTTTTATTCCCGAAATCAAAACCGTATATGAAACAAATGCAGAAACCAGACCCAGCACTATATTAGTAAAAATAAATGATTCTGCACTTGTTCTTTTAAATGCCTCAATTATAGGCCAACCTAAATCATTTGCAAACGCTATGTATAAGCTGAAAAATGATGTAATCACCAGTATGCAAAGTCTTATAACAAGATTGCTCTTTAACTGTAAAATATCTTCAAGGACCTTAGGTGCTTCATTATAGTCTGTAAAATCCTTAACGTGCTTTTTGGCTTCGCTGTCCTTTACATCAGATAATTCTTCTGCATCAGGATTTTCCAAAACAAAGTTATCAACCTTGTCTTTTCTTCTCTCCGCAAGAATACGGAGTTTCATCGTATCAGTAGCACCCTCCGGGAAGACAATATCATCTTCAAAATCTAAATTGATTTTTTCTAATTGTTCAGTTCTCGGAATTATCTTGCCTTCCAATCCTAAATCAACGTCTTTTATCCTCAACCGCTTCACAGGTGAAACATTAGCTTCCCTGCTTACAGTGCCTCTTTCTCTCTTTAATTTCAAAAGACCTTCAATAATAGCGGTGTTTCCTGAAGTCTTTCTCAGTCGGAACCTGCTCCCCATACCAGCCTCAAGGCCTTCACGTTCAGCCTCTTCTTCCTCGGCTTTTTCAGCTTCTATTTTTTCTCTTTCCGCCTCGATCTTGTCGCTCAGCTTTTGAGCTAAACCCTTTTTATGTTTCTTTGCTTTATTGTCCTCAACATACTCAGATTCATTTTCATTGAGTGTATCGTCACCGACTTCAATATCAGGAAGTGTAAAATCTTCTACATTATTTGCTTTATCTTCAGTAACTAGCGTAGGTTCTTCATCTTGCAAAATCGGTGTATCTTCAACATTAGATACAGCTTCATCAACTAAAGAATCTATATCTACATCTTCAATTCCGCCGTTTGAATTCTCACTTTTGACCCCAGTCTCTATTGTCTCTTTAGGACGTCCGTCGTCAATAACCTCGTCAAAAATCGAATCATCAATAATAGATTGTCTTTCAGTTTTGTCAGTTTTATCCTCGTCCTTAGTGTCTGCACCGATAAGTGCGTCAACATCTGCATCGGACAAAGGAGTAACGCTTTTAGCCTTGTCAGAATATTCGTCTAAAATATCATCAAGATTAAAATTGTCTGCCAATTCCTACACTTCCTTTTCAATATTGCTGTTTCCTTTTCTTTTATATTTCTATAAAACAGGCAAGAATTATCCCGCCTCAAAAACGACGAACTAATTTTTTTCAAATATCTGCAGTATAACCTCATATAAAAAGTTTTTAAGATCTCGCTTTCCTGTATCAAGACAAACCACACTATAGAGTATTTTAAAATTCGATCGTTAATCAAACCAACCTTGATTTTAAAACCTCATACATAAAGATTCCACCTGCTACAGATGCATTAAGAGATGTTATTTTCCCAACCATAGGAAGCTTTAACAAAAAATCGCATTTTTCCTTTAAAAGTCGGCTTACACCAAATCCCTCAGAACCTATCACAAGACCTACAGCTCCGTCAAACGTAACGTTGCGATAATCCTCGCCGCTTGAATCTGTTCCGTAAATCCATACGCCGTTTTCCTTTAGCGTATCAACCGCCTGACTGAGATTTGAAACTCTTGCAACAGGCACCCATGCTGCCGCACCGGCTGATGTTTTATAGACCGTATGGTTTAAAGACGCACTTCGTCTCTTAGGTATTATCACCCCATGCGCACCGCTTGCTTCCGCCGTCCTTATGATTGCGCCAAGATTGTGAGGATCCTCTATCTCGTCACAGATAATAATAAACGGAGGCTCGTTCTTTTCCTTTGCAATTTCAAGAATATCCTCAATTTCAACATACTCCGCACAAGCAGTCATCGCTATAACTCCCTGATGCGAAGCTCCGTTTGCCATTTTATTAAGCTTCTGCTCGTTGACCTGCTTTATAACGATTCCCTGCTCCCTCGCCATTCTGCATATTACGGAAATTGAACCTCCTGCTTCACTGTTCACATATATAGAATCTATCAGCTTACCCGATTTCAAGCTTTCAATAACTGGATTGCGTCCTATTATAATGCTTTTGCTGTCCGACTCGTCAAATCCTTTTGGAGCATAATAATTCTTGTTTGCTGTTAAATTTAAATCAGATGAACGTTTTCTTCTCGAAGGACTTCGATCATTATTTTCATATCTATTTTTAAATTTTTTCTTACCGTTATATCCTTTATCAGAGCTCATAAATAATTACTCCTACGTGTAAATCCAACTACTCAAATTACATTATAACATAAAAATCCCCAAAAGCCAATAGCTTTCGAAGATTTTTCTTGAAAATATTTTAATTTATTTCAAATCATAAAGATATGCTTAGAGAAGCGTGAAAACCAAAAATCCCAAAAGAAACAAACAAGCCAGCAACAGCATAACGACGCAAGCTATAGCATTATTCCGTTCGTGGGTTTCCTGTTTTGACTGGCTCATAATCGAACGGTACATTTCAAGCATATCCTCATCAATCTCGCTGACACGGTTTATATCACTGTTTTGTTTTGTAAAAAGTAATATCTTCTCATATTGTTCATTTTTAGGACATTTGATTTCAACAATCTGTTTATTTATCCCTTTTATCATATTTGACTTAAACCTCCGACATCAATAAAATTCGCTCAAAATTAGTATTGACCGTATTTTTTTGCATTATTCAACAAGAATTTAAAATTACACAAAATTCTGTTGAAAAAACTGTTGAAAAGGTTTAAATCTCAATAAAAAGTGTTTAAAATTCTGTTGAAAAAGTTGAAAACTCCCCAATTATTTGGCTTTTTATTAAAAATGTCTTTAGTGTTGAAAATATTTTTTAAGTTCATTTAACTAAATATTTTACTTACACGATGTTAAATTCTGCCATATAATTTACAGTTGTTTATTTCTGATATAGTGAAAAAGATACTGCTGTGCAATTCCCTCTTTCCCTTTTATGCAATCAGGAAGTCCATTCGGATAGTATTCCTCAAGCACACGCTTAATCCAAACGTCTACAGGAAAGGCGTCTGTGCGGTACATTCCGTAAAGGAGCGCACACTCTGCCACCTTTGGTCCTACACCCTTTATCGTCATTAGTGACTTTCTAGCTGAGTCAATATCCATTGATGAAATATCATCTAAGTTAAGTTCGCCGCTTGACAGTCTTTTTGCAGCGTCAATAAGATACTTTGCCCTGAAACCTGCACGCAGAAAAGCCAGACTTTCCACTGTTTCATCTGCAATATCCTCATACAACGGAAACCCTCCGTAATGCTCACACATTCTTGATATTATCCCTTTAATACGAGGAATATTATTGTTCTGAGAAATAATGAAAGAACAAAGTGCCTCCCATTTATCCTGCTTTAACATCCTGATGCCAGGAGCAAACTTACACGCACTTCTCATTGTTTCGTCTGATGAAAATTCCTTTTTTAGAGCCGAATAATCTGTTTCAAGGTCGAAATAATCTACCCAAATGCCTAAAAAATCATCCTCTAAGGTGTTATGTAAAGTTATCAGACTTTCACTGCTGTTTTTGCCATTTTTCTTCTGACTTATCACAAGCGGTGTGTTAAGTCTAAAGCCTTTATATGCCTTGTCAAAGTCAACATCCAGCAAATCATTAGCTTTTTCGCTGTCTTTATCTATTCTCTCCCAGCGAAAGGCTTGTCCGCAGTCGAGAGTTTCGTCTAAATCAAAATCGCTCTGAACGAGTACAATATCATTACCGACAATTTCGTAGTTCATTTAATTACCTCTTTTATATCATAGTATACTTAGGATAGATTATATTTTTAAGGGGAAACCCTCTCTTGCAGGGCTTCCCCTCTTTTTACACCTTTCGGAACGCACTACGTAAAAAGATTTCGCCGAAGGCTCGTCGGCGACAAGGCTCCGCTTGTGACCCTCAAGACTTTTGAAAAAGGTATGACCGATAACTTTTATTTTTACTCTAAATTTTTGACGCGCTGTATTACATTCTTTCAACTGCCTTGATTCCTAGAACGTCTAAGTGTTTGAGTAGCAATTTTCTCACCAATATGCAAAGAGAGATCCAAGTAGACTGCTTTTCCTTATCGGTCTCGCCCATAATGTGATTATCGTGATAAAATGTCGAGAACAATGACGCAAGACGATATGCATTATCGCAAATAACGCTCGGCGCTCTTTCTGCCAAAGCGTGCTTAAATGCCTCACCGCTAAGTATTATATTCAGTAAAAGCTCCCTCTCAATATCAGAGTAAACTCCGCTTAAAGCCAAAGGCTCTTTCTCATTAATACCAAGGTTCCTCAGTATAGAATTAATTCTGGTAACAGTATAAATCAAATACGTTCCAGTCTTGCCCTCAAAGGACAAAAATTTATCTATGTCAAAGATATAGTCTTTAGTAATATGGTTTGATAAATCACCGAACTTGACAGCGGCAATCGCAACCTTCTGTGCCGCCTCTCTTTTTTCATCATCAGATTCAAAGTTCTCGTCAGACATCTTATTATAAGCCGCTTCAATAACAGTATCAAGCAAATCGGAGAGACGCATAACTCCGCCGTCTCTCGTCTTGTATGGCTTTCCGTCCTTGCCATTCATAGTTCCTATACCTAGGTGTGCAAGCTCGGTGTTCTCAGGGATAATGCCTGCTTTCTTTGCACATCGAAAAACCTGTGTAAAATGAAGTCCCTGCCTTTTATCAACCACATACCATATTCTGTCCGGAGCGTAATCCTTTTGCCGCTGAATAATAGTAGCCAAATCAGTCGTTGCATAAATGTTGGAATTATCAGATTTCTTTATGATTACAGGAGGTACTGCAGCCTTATCAGTTTCTTCTTCTACATCGACAACCATAGCCCCGTCACTCTCATACATTAACCCTTTTTTATTGAGAATGTCTATAAGCTCGTCAACATACTTATCAGCGTCACTCTCACCGTACCATAAATCAAAATCAACATACAGCTTTCCATAATTCTCTTTCAAATCCTTTACGGAAACACGCATTATCTCTTTCCATACAGCTATATATCCCTTATGACCGCTTTGAAGCTCTGCGGTAACAGCTCTTGCCTTCTCTTTAAAAGCCTCATCAGATTTGCTCTTTTGACTTGCAAAAGGATATATTTCATTCAGCTCGTCAACATTGATCGGGTTCACCTTGTCCTTATCAGGATCAAAGTCAGGAGAAAAACATACCCAGTCAGGATTGCGTTCAGAAAGTTCGGCAATAACAAGACCGATCTGCAGACCCCAGTCACCCAAGTGAACGTCAGAAATAACTTTGTTTCCCATAGCTCTTGCTATTCTCTTCAATGATTCTCCGATAATGGCAGAGCGAAGATGCCCGATATGAAGCGGTTTAGCTACATTTGCACCGCCGTAATCCAAAACTATAGTTTCACGTTTATCTGCTTGAGGAATACCTAAATTTATGTCGCTTGAGATTTCCTTTGCTTTATTAAGAATCGCTTCATCATTCAATGTAATGTTAATAAAACCCGGCTTTACCATTTCAACGGTTCTAAAGATTTCATTTCCGCTTATTTTTTCTACAACTTCTTCTGCAATCATAAAAGGAGCTTTCCTATACTGCTTTGCACCGGCAAAGGCTCCGTTGCACTGAAACTGACACAAATCAAGCCTGTCCGATACAGAAACCGCACCCAGACATTTATCATAACCGCACTCTTCAAAAGCTGCACTTACTATCCTTGTCAAATCGTCAATTATATTTGTCATTAAACTTCTCCTATCTTTTATGAAGTTGATAATTTATCTATTGGTTATTCTCCGTCAATTATCAAATGCCTAGCTTGGCTTTACATTTATATTTACCTCATAGTCGCTCATAAAACTGGAATTTATATCTATTACGTATTTAAAGAACAGATTTCCGCCGTTGTCATTAAGCTTTGATTCAATTTCTTTAGCAGTAACACCGATCATAAGAGCACCGTAAGGTGTTCCGTAATGACAATGATGCTTGTTTGCTTTTTCAATAATGATTTGACTCTGTGAAGTTCCTGTCCTTTCAATCTCAATCTTATTACTATTTGTTGCTTTCAACACTGTTGAAGAACCAACAAATCCTGTGGCTTCCGAATCATCATATGATATGATATAACCATTGTCAAATTTATTGTATTTTCCCTCAGTGATTATTTCTATCTGCTCACTGTTTATTCCGTCAGACTGTTTAGTGTTTAAAGTTATCATTACATTTTTTTCATTCATTATTATAATCCAACCTCTTATAATTAAGGACCCTGCATTTATTCAATACCTATTTCAGCAATGTCTTAGATATTTTTCCGTTTACATCAGAGCCTAAAATGGTTTTTACATTTTCCGTAAAAAGCTCCACACTGTCTGTGCAATAAAGCTCCAGCTTTCCATTTTCCGTTCTGCTTGTAAGCATATCATTTTCGGACAACGTACGCATAGCGTATTCAGCGGCCTCAGCACCGGGAGAGATCAAAGCGACCTTATCTCCCAGAACATCAGAAATTATATCTTTAAGCAGCGGATAGTGCGTACACCCCATGATAAGGGTGTCCACATCTTCATCAATCATAACCTGAAGATAGTCTCTTGCTATAATTTTGGCAACTTCATTGTCCCTGTCGGTATAGCCGTTTTCAACAAGCGGAACAAACATAGGGCAAGCTTTTCCTATAAGCTTTGCATCAGGGATAATCTCACGAATAGCTTTCCCATAGCCGCCCGATTTTATTGACGCACTTGTAGCAATAACTCCGATTCTTTTGTTTTTTGTAGCGTCACACGCTGCCCTTACAGCAGGATATAAAACCCCGCTCGACAGCTCGCCGTCTTGAAAAATCGGATACGTCATCATAACTGCAGAAACAGTTCCGCAGGCAACGATTATCATTTTAACATTATGCTCACGAAAAAAAGCAACATCCTGTTTTGCATATTCAAAAACAGTCTCTTTGCTCCTTGTTCCATAAGGGATCCTAGCAGTGTCGCCTAGATATATTATGTCCTCGTGCGGCATAATTCTTTGAAGCTCAGACACGCAGGTCAATCCACCAACGCCTGAATCAAAAACTCCGATTGCATTATTATTCATCTATCTCTGTACCTCAAATGCTAAATTGATCAGTCTGTGAATTTGCTCTGAAGGCGGAAGTCCTTCATACTCCATAAGCTGAGGATACATACTGATCGCTGTATGACCCGGAAGTGTATTGATCTCATTCAATATTATTTCTCCTTCATCGGTAAGGAAAAAATCCACCCTCGCAAGACCTGTGCAACCCATTGCAGAGTAAGCCTTGAGAGCTATCTGCCTTATCTTGAAAATATTGTCCTCACTGATTCGTGCAGGAATATATGTACGCGATTCATCACTATGGTATTTTCCGTCGTAGTCATAGAATTCGTTAGCTGAATCAATCTCGCCGACGGTTGACGCTATAGCACCGCAGTTGCCCATAACAGCGCACTCACATTCTATTCCCTTAATGCCCGTTTCAACAATCACCTTTTTATCGTGTGCAAAGGCTTTCTTTATACCGTTAATCAGCTCATCTTTGTTATTCACCTTTGATATTCCGACAGAAGAACCGCAGTTGGCAGGCTTAACAAACATAGGATACTCTAAGTTGTTTTCCATTTCTTCCGCGATCTTGCCTACCTTCTCTATGTCATATCTGTTTACAGACATCCATTTAGCCGTTTTGATACCATGCTCCTGAAGAATAATGTGTGTAAGCTCCTTATCCATACAGTTTGCAGATGAGATGCAGTCACATCCGACAAAAGGAATCTTAGACAGCATAAAAAGCCCCTGAATAGTCCCGTCCTCGCCGTTTTTACCGTGCAGAACAGGAAAAATAACATCAACCTTAACAGGCTGAATTTGACCGTCATTCAGTATTGCAATAAATCCCTTGTGCAAAGGATCAGGCGAAAGAATACATGAAACATTATCTCCGTCCTGCTCCCACGAGCCGTCGGCAATCTTTGAAGTATCGCCTATATAAAGAAGCCAGCGTCCTTTTCTTGTTATACCTATACAAACAACATCGTATCTGTCTCTTGGTATATTATTTATTATATTTGTCGCAGACAAAAGTGAAATTTCGTGTTCATTTGACACACCACCGAATATAACAGCAACTCTTGTTTTAGCCATTTCAATCCTCCTTGCTATCCTTATCGGCACACAGCCAAAATTGTTCAAACAATAATATTATATCACATATCAAAATCCTTTGCAATAGCGAACAACAGTAACAACACTATATAATAAAACGCTCTTACAAATTCTATTAAGTAATTATACTGATTTATATCAATGTAAACCTTAAACAATTATAATTATATATAACCAATTTTGACTTTACATCTCATTTGTAAAAATAAACTATAGATGTTACTCGATATGATATTGTTGTTCCATAACAATAAACACTATATCTTGTAGTGTTATTTAATACTTAACCCAACATTTATGTAATTACATAAAATTTAATTAAAAGTTTACTTTTTATTATTAATGGCATTTTTGGTAAATTATCACTCATTTTATCCATAAAGAAAATTATTACATTATATGTTTTGCATAAAATAATATTACTTTTTTTATAGAAATCATACTAATTTTATATTTCATAATACTTTAATTCTGGATTTTTAATAAATAAGTTTGTTTAATAAATAAAACTAATAATATTTATTATCATATCAGAGAAAATGACCTCTTGATTTTTTTATGCTTTATAACTATAATAACTAATAGTGACGTTTAATAGGAATACTAACCACTATATATTGTGTTTGAATGAAAATATTGGCGAATAATAATTTAAGCAGGATATCATAATAATAGCATATAAATTTGTTTTAAAAAGCGTTGAATCGTTAATAAAAACAAATGCTCAACCCAAAGAGCATTTGATCACATAAAAACGGGAGAAAGAAAGCACAAATGAAAACTATGAAATTTGAAGAATGGAACGGTTTCAATCACGGTATATGGCAAAAGGAAATCAACGTACGTGACTTTATACAAAAAAATTATAGTCCATACGACGGCGATGATAAATTTCTTGCCGGACCTACGCAAGCTACTAAAGACCTATGGGAACAGGTTATGGATCTGTCAAAAAAGGAACGTGAAGCAGGCGGAGTTCTGGATATGGATACGAGAATAATATCAACCATTACCTCTCACGGACCGGGTTATCTTAACAAGGAAAAGGAAACCATAGTAGGCTTTCAGACTGACAAGCCGTTTAAAAGAGCACTCCAGCCTAACGGCGGAATCCGTATGGCAATGAAAGCTTGCTCAGAGAACGGATACGAGGTAGATCCTGAAATTTGCAAGTTTTATACTGTTCACAGAAAGACCCATAACCAAGGAGTGTTTGACGCATATACTCCTGAGATGAGAGCGTGCCGTTCCAGCCATATCATAACGGGACTTCCTGACGCTTACGGCAGGGGTAGAATTATAGGAGACTACCGAAGGGTTGCCCTTTACGGAGTGGACAAGCTTATTGAGGACAAACAGCACCAAAAGGATTCGACAAGAATAACAATGTACTCTGACGTTATCCGCGAACGTGAAGAGCTTTCTGAACAAATAAGAGCGTTAGGCGAGCTTATCGAACTCGGTAAAATTTACGGCTTTGACATATCAAAACCTGCTAAAAACGTACAGGAGGCTATCCAGTGGACGTACTTTGCGTACTTAGCAGCCGTTAAAGAGCAAAACGGAGCCGCTATGTCTCTGGGAAGAACCTCAACATTCCTTGATGTTTACGCCGAGCGCGACCTTAAAAACGGTACTTTTACAGAGGAGCAAATTCAGGAATTTGTCGACCACTTTATAATGAAGCTCAGGCTTGTAAAGTTTGCAAGAACTCCCGAATACAACGAGCTGTTCTCAGGCGATCCCACTTGGGTCACAGAATCAATAGGAGGTATCGGAGTCGACGGACGCCATATGGTAACTAAGATGTCATTTAGGTATCTTCACACACTTGAAAATCTCGGTACTGCTCCTGAACCTAACCTTACAATCCTGTGGTCGGTAAATCTTCCTGACAACTTCAAAAGATTCTGTGCTAAAACTTCAATCGAATCCTCTTCGATCCAATATGAAAACGACGACCTGATGAGGGTTACTCACGGAGACGATTATGCGATTGCCTGCTGTGTATCATCTATGAGAATAGGAAAGGAAATGCAGTTCTTCGGAGCAAGAGCAAATCTTGCAAAATGCTTGCTATACGCTATTAACGGCGGTGTAGATGAAATCTCAATGAAGCAGATAGGACCAAAATACAGACCTATTACCTCCGAATACCTCGACTATAAAGAGGTTATGGATAAATTTAAGGATATGATGAAGTGGCTGGCTTCGGTTTATGTAAATGCTCTGAATATCATTCACTATATGCACGATAAATATTGCTATGAGCGGATTCAAATGGCTCTTCACGATAAGAAAGTAACAAGATGGTTTGCAACAGGAATCGCAGGTCTTTCGGTTGTTGCAGATTCACTTTCGGCAATAAAATATGCAAAGGTAAAGCCGATAAGAAACGAAAAAGGCATAGCTATAGATTATGAAATTGAAGGAGATTTTCCTAAATACGGCAATGATGACGACAGAGTAGATGAAATTGCTAGTAACATAGTTCACATTTTTATGAACTACATTAAAGGAAACCATACCTATAGAGGCGGAATACCTACAACTTCCATTCTCACTATTACATCAAATGTTGTTTACGGACAAAACACAGGCTCTACTCCTGACGGACGTAAGGGAGGAGAAACATTCGCACCAGGTGCAAATCCTATGCACACTCGTGACAGCAACGGTGCAGTTGCTTCATTGAAATCTGTTTCAAAGCTTCCGTTCAGAGATGCTCAAGACGGTATTTCCAATACATTCTCGATAATCCCCGAATCGCTCGGAAAGGATAATAAAATTTTTGTGGGCGATATAGACGTTGACATTGAGCTTTCTGAAACCGACAGCTTTAACAATGAGTATTAAAAATATGGGGGAATATTTATGCAAACATCAGATGAAAGAATAGACGATATTGTTAATATGCTTGACGATTTTATGTCCAGAAAGGGCGGGCATATGAACATCAAGGTAAATAATAACGGCGGAGTTAAATATAAAGATAAACAAAAAAAGGTTAAAACATCAAAATCCTTAGACTGCATTGAGGGGAACACTGCCTGCAGCTCGCCTACCCTATTTGAAGGTTTAGATGACGGTGACGAACTGCTTCAATAATAAAATACAACCTTACCCTTTAGAAAACTTAGGTTATAGTAAAATACAGGAGGAATAAATATGTCAAAAGTAAAGGCAAACAAAGAGCAAATAGACAATTTGGTTTCAATTTTAGACGGCTACGCAGAGGAAGGCGGACATCACTTAAATATAAACGTATTATCCCGTGAAACTCTTATAGACGCACAAAAACACCCTGAGAAATATCCTCAGCTTACTGTTCGTGTATCCGGCTATGCAGTAAACTTTGTTAAACTAACAAAGGCACAGCAGGACGAGGTTATATCTAGAACATTCCACGATAAGCTATAAACGATTGCTTATTCAATCCCTTTTATAAGGAGCGGAATACAAATGCTTGGTCATATACATTCAATAGAAAGCTTTGGAACTGTAGACGGTCCTGGCGTAAGAATGGTAATTTTCACAAAGGGATGTCCCATGCGGTGCCAGTATTGCCACAACCCAGACACATGGGATATGTCAGGCGGAGAGGATATTAGCGTTAAGGAAATTCTATCTAAATACAACTCAAAAAAGAACTTTTACAGAAACGGCGGAATAACTGTCAGTGGCGGAGAACCGCTGATGCAAATTAAGTTCGTTACCGAGCTATTTAAATCCGCTAAGTCACAAGGTATTCACACTTGTATTGACACATCGGGAGTCTTATTTGAGAAAGACAACAAAAAGAAAGTTAATGAATTTGACAAACTTATAAAATATACAGATCTGGTTCTGCTTGATATTAAGCATATTGATGATGACGAGCATAAAAAGCTTACAGGTTTCTCTAATAAAAATATATTGGACTTTACCAAATATCTTGAAGAAAAAAATGTTCCGGTTTGTATAAGACACGTAGTTGTGCCGGGAATCACCTATGATAAAAACTATCTATTTGAGTTGGGTAAATATATAGGAACACTAAAAAATCTCCAGTCAATAGACGTTTTAGCTTATCACGATATGGGAAAGTCAAAATATGAAGCACTTGGAATTAATTATCCATTAAAAGATACACCTCCGCTTTCCAAAGAAGACGCTTTAAAAGCTAAGAAGATTATATTAAGCGGGATAAAAACTACACGAAAATAATCATATATAAAAATACAACGGTTACACTGCACCCAACTCGCATTTCCTTTTTCCAAATACGACTTGCTGCCTTACAAAGGCAGGATGGTGCAACATAACCGTTGCAGGCTGATGAATATTCATCAGCCGTTTTTAATATGAAATCTTATCCAAAATATTATTCAAATATGCAATTATAACTCCGTAATTTGACATAGGCACACCTTGTGATTTTGCTCTTTCAATTCGTGATAGTACATATTTTCTGTTAAACATACACGCTCCGCACTGAATTACCAAATCGTATTCAGATAAATCATCAGGAAAATCAGGTCCGCTTACAATGTCTACCGTCAGTCCCTCGCCTACCTTTTTTCTTAACATTCTCGGTATCTTTTCTCTGCCAATATCCTCTGTAAGCGGTGCATGAGTACAAGCCTCAGCAATAAGTACCTTTGACTTCTCGGTCAGCATCTCTACAGCTTCGGCAGATTTTATATAGTACTCCAAATCGCCCTTGTACCCTGCAAACAGTGTAGAAAAAGAAGTCAGCATACTCTCCTTAGGCTTTTTATCATAAACCGTTTTGAATACCTG
>CANPWR010000010.1 GCA_947584825.1 uncultured Clostridia bacterium
CTTAAGAAGGGCAAGACCTACTATGTAAGAGTTAGAGCATTTGCTAATTACGGCAAATCAGGTAAGGCAAACAGTGCTTGGAAGAAACTTGGTAAAGTAAAATTTAAATAATGGCGTGACGCCATTTGCAGTGCCGCCTTTGGGATATTCCCAGAGGCGGTTACTTTTATATAACGGCGGGTCGAACCTTTAATAAAACTTATAATGTGAGACACAAAATTAACCTATTTAGCAAAAGAAAAAACGCAAAGAGCCTGCGGTGGCTCACCGCCCGCCTTTGGGATATTCCCAGAGGCGGTTACTTTTATATAACGGCGGGTCAAACTTTTATAAAACTTATAATGCGAGACACAAAATTAACCTATTTAGAAAAAAGAAAAACGCAAAGAGCCTGCGGTGGCTCACCGCCCGCCTCTGGCAAGTTTGTCAGAGGTGGATTTTTTTGTGCAACGGCGGGTCAAACTTTGATAAAACTTATGATGCGAGACACAAAATAATAGAATTTCTGTAAAAAAAGCAGAGCCTGAATAATCAGACTCTGCCTTTTTAATAAATATAGACTATTATTGAATTTACTTAGTTTCTACGCCTTCCCAGTCCTTTAAGAATCTTTCAATTCCGCTGTCTGTGAGAGGGTGATGGATCATCTGTCTGATGACACTCATCGGAATTGTTGCAATGTCGCAGCCAAGCCTTGCAGCGGCGGTAACATGAATAGGATTTCTGATAGAAGCGGCTATTATTTCTGTCTCAATAGCCTGAGCGTCGAAAATATCGACGATTTCCTCAATGAGATTCATACCTTCCATTCCAATATCGTCAAGTCTTCCTAAGAAAGGCGAAACATAGGTTGCACCTGCTTTAGCTGCCAAAAGAGCTTGTGCCGCAGAAAAGATAAGCGTTACATTTGTTTTGATTCCGAGAGCAGTAAGCTGTTTGGTAGCCTTAAGACCTTCCGCACACATAGGGATTTTGATTACAATATTTTTGTGCATTGCGGCGAGCGGCTTAGCCTCCTCGATCATTTTGTCAGCCTCAAGAGAAATTACCTCTGCAGAGATAGGACCGTCTACGATCTCAGTGATTTCTTTAACGACATCCTGAAAAACTCTGCCCTCTTTAGCGATTAAAGACGGATTTGTTGTAACTCCGCAGATAACGCCTAGGTCATTTGCTTCTCTGATGTCGTCAACATTTGCTGTGTCAATAAAAAGTTTCATAATAAAATTCCTTTCAATTATATATTTTCCTGAAAATTCAGGTATTATTCAATTATTTATAGAGCACCGAGCTTTTTATAGCTTTCCTTGAGCGCAGGATAAATCTCACGGTAAAGCTGATAATATTTTTCATACTCAGGCACATTTTCGGCAATAGGTTCCTGAGTTTTATCAGTCTTGATTACCGCTTTGCAGGCTTCGGGAACACTGCTGTAAATTCCTGCGCCAACGGTTGCGAGAAGGGCAACACCAAGTGCAGGGCCTTCTTTAGATTCAACAGTCTTAACAGGGCAGTTATATAAATCAGCGAGCATTGAACGCCACAGCGGAGAAGTTCCGCCGCCGCCGCAAGCCATCATATCAGACACGTTTATGTCCATCTCTCTGAACACTTCAACACAGTCACGAAGCGAGTATGAAACTCCCTCCAAAACGGCACGGAGCATATCCTTTTTGGTGTGCATAGCAGAAAGACCGAAGAATACTCCTCTTGCGTCAGGGTCAAGGTGAGGAGTTCTCTCACCCATAAGATACGGCAGATAGAGAAGTCTGTTAGCTCCGACAGGAACAGTCTCAGCCTCTTTATCCATAAGGTAGTATTCATCAACGCCCATAAGAGATGCGGTTTCCTTTTCGGCATTGCAGAAGTTATCTCTAAACCATTTCAGCGAAAGTCCTGCGCCTTGAGTAACTCCCATAACATGCCAAGAGTTAGGAACTGCCGCACAGCAAGTGTGAACACGTCCCTTTGGATCTATTGAAATGTTTGAAGTGTGAGCAAAAACAACGCCCGAAGTGCCTATTGTTGTGAAGGCTTTTCCGTCTTCGACAACTCCTGTTCCTACAGCGGCTGCGGCATTATCGCCAGCTCCGCCGACAACGATCGTTCCGGCTTTAAGACCTGTAAGTTCAGCCATTTCAGCAGTCACTTCGCCTGTGACTTCACAGCTTTCATAAACCTTTCCGAGAAGGCTTTTATCAATTTCGAGAGCCGATAAGACCTCATCTGACCAACATCTGTTCGGAACATTCAAAAGCTGCATTCCCGAAGCGTCAGAAACCTCTGTTGCAAACTCGCCTGTTAGAATATATCTAAGGTAGTCCTTAGGCAGGAGAATGTGAGCGCATTTTTCATAGATTTCAGGTTCATTGTTCTTGACCCAAAGAATTTTAGCAGCCGTCCAGCCGGTTAGGGCAGGGTTGGCGGTAATCTCAATGAGCTTTTTCTCACCTAGCTTTTCATTCATTTCTTCGACTTCTTTAGCGGTCCTCTGATCGCACCAAATAATCGACTTTCTTAAAACATTGCCGTCTTTGTCGAGCATAACAAGACCGTGCATTTGTCCGGAAATTCCAACGCCCTTGACGTCTTCTTTAGAAACGCCGCTTTGCGACATAACGGCTTTGATCGTGTTGATCATAGCGTTTGCCCAGTCGGCGGGGTCCTGTTCAGCATAGCCGTTTTTTGGCTGATACATAGGGTACTCTATCGTCTTTGAGGCAATAACCTTTCCGTTTTCGTCAAACAGAACGGTTTTAGTACCGCTTGTACCGCAGTCGACACCAATTACATATGCCATTTATTTTTCCTCCGATTTGAAATTTTGTATTTTCTACCCTTTTATTGTACACTATCAGGCGGCGCTTTGTCAAACATTTTATGGGGAAATAAGAAAACTCCCGACGGCGGTTTGTCGACATCGGGAGTGGGATTTGTGTTATTCATATAAGTTTTTTTAATCTGTTTTTTAAGTTGGTGCATTAATGCTTTTAATTTTCCAATTACCTTGTTGTTTTTCAAGAGATATAATAACCGATCCAGACCACATAGGAGTTACTCTTAAGGGAATTAAATGTTCTTTTGAAATAATATTTGCTGAGACTGTTGCCCCAATATTTTCCTCATTGATGATTTTAATATTTTCAGCCTTGATATTTGAAAAGTCGTTTAATTCATAAGC
Source organism: uncultured Clostridia bacterium (assembly GCA_947584825.1). GTDB lineage: Bacteria > Bacillota > Clostridia > Oscillospirales > Ruminococcaceae > UMGS1601. The sequence continues at coordinate 3,182 of CANPWR010000010.1, forward strand.
ATTGAAACCAATTTCATCATTATAAAAAACACTTGCAGCCTTTTTGGGCAGACCACTATTGAGAGAGTCAAAGTAGTATTCTACTGTTTCCTCTACAGAGAGATTTTCGGGAGCTAGGTAGTTTATATTATTTTTTATCATAGGAATAATAAATGCCCAAGCTATGAAAACTAGTGCCATTAACACTAATAATACGGGAAAAAACATATAGATGTTTAGTCTTTTTATCATTGCATATTCCTCCAAGTAACATAGTTGCCAACGTGTACTATATATACGTTCCATTTCTTATTTTTCATATTATACTTTAAACTTGCATTTAATTTTGCACCAGTATGTTGAGCATAATAAATCGTACCATTTTGTATATAATTGATAATTGATGAATGGTCAATTTTTGAATCTCTTTCCCAATCAAAAAATAGCAAATCACCCGCATCAAGATTTGGTATAATACTTTTAACTTGTGAATATTTTGTTATTTTATACCATGTTTGGCTCGTTAAATCTGACATAACGTAGCCAAATAAATTATTAGCTTTTACCCAACATTTAGTAAAACTAAATCCCCCATTTTTGTTTTTTATGCATCTCCATTCAATATTCATTGGTAATCCGCCAGCAAATAAACATTGAGATACAAAGTTTGCACAGTCTCCACCTTTGTTCTCACAGTTAACGTACTTACTATTGTGCCCTAAAGCCCATTTACTAATATATTTTTTTACAGCTGACCTATTATACTTTTTACTGACTACTGAACAAGTACTAATTGCATTATTTAAGTTATTATCAAATATTCTGAAATCATCAAATAAGGCAAAGTTTTGATCATTTGTTAAAACTTTATCACTATTTTCGCTAATAATTGATTTAATAATACTATTATAAGATTTTAGTGGATGAATTGATTCAACAGATAAATTATCGTTTTCATCAAGATTATAAGTTACATTATATTCTGTGTCATAATCTTGAAGTTTTTCTTCTTTTAAAAAATCACCTGAAACTGAAGTACTTAATGTTGTAGTAAATACCATCATTGTTGAAAGTGTTAAACATAAAAATTTTTTAGATTTCATAATGTCACATCCTTGTTGTTAAATAATATTAAGTTTTATAGAATTCTATATTTACATTATATTATGTAAGTTATAGAAAGTAAAGGAAATTTTGTGTAATTTAAACAACTTTGTAGACTTGTACAAAAGTTATGACCTTTATTTGTGTACTATTACATTGTACATATAGATTTATCTACTTGCAATAGCTCTCAATATAGTTATCAATACAGCTCTGAATAACGATCTTTGCGGTTTGTTTTCCCTCTATTTCCTCTATTGCGGTATCCTTGCCCTCTAGGGTCTTGTATACCGAGAAAAAGTGTGACATCTCATCAAAAATATGCTTAGGAAGTTCACTAATATCACCGTAGCAATTATACACAGGATCGTTGAACGGTATTGCGATTATTTTCTCATCTGACGAACCGCTGTCAATCATTTTTATAACTCCTATCGGAAAGCAGTTCACAAGAGAAAGAGGTTGAAGAGTTTCCGAGCATAAAACCAAAACGTCTAAAGGGTCGCCGTCTGATGCGTAGGTTCTTGGGATAAAGCCGTAGTTTGCAGGGTAATGTGTTGATGTATAAAGTATTCTGTCCATCATCAAAAGTCCCGTTTCCTTGTCAAGCTCATACTTGATTTTAGAGCCTTTTGGAATTTCAATTACTGCCGTAAAATTATCCTGAGAAATCTTTTTAGGAGAAATGTCATGCCAGATGTTTGTCATAATAAGCGTCCTTTCTAATATAGTTTTAACTCTAGTTTTCCTTAATTGTATCACAAAATGTAAGTCCGACTTCTTTAAGGTTTTCAATAACATCAAAAACCGTTTCGCCGTCAAGCTCTACCAAAACCCTGTCAGCAGGATTGTCTTTTGAAAGTAAACTGTCTAGAGTGATAAACTGTTCAGATTTTAGCTCGGGAATGTTACAGTCCTTTAAAACCTTTTCAAAGTTGCTGGCATCGTTTTTATTGTATAGCATAATGTTTTGAAACGGCATAATATAAATTTCGGTTTCATTTAGAAGCGAACCAAAGCCGAAGTTTGTAATACCATCGTTGATAAGCAAATCACCGTATCGGTCTAAAATTGCGTTCGCTACATCATATGTGACTTCGAGATTGTAAAGCTGCATATGAGTGCCGCTTTCGCCTTTTTCAGAAAGTTTTTCCTCTTGAGAGTCTGTGCAAGGTACTTCAAGAAAAAAATAAGGCTTTTTAATCAGCTTTACAGCCTTTTTTATAATAGGTTTTATTTTCTCTGCACTGATCACACATTTGATTTCGCTGCTGTTTTCCTTAACATATGACGATTTTACTCCGCTTGTTTCGGCTATATTTAGCCCTTCAATAATCTTAAAATCTTCTTGCATATTTTTACCCTTTCTGTTATACTAATGTTGGTAATTAAAATTGCCAAGCATTTTGATTTGAAAAAATGTGACGGTTTATAAATCAATTCGATTTCATTCTAAAAAACTTTGCAATTGTCCAAACAAACGGACTAAAAGCCTGTTAAAATGAAATTACAGTAAGGACTTAGATCTTATTGGTTTTGATTTAAGCTTTGCTGAAAGAATGAAAAAGGAGAGGTTTATAATGATTGACTTTTTAGCGTTTTTAACATTGGCTGTTTTAGGACTTATGGCTATGGGATGTGTTTATTATCTATGTGAGGTCGATACATCTTTTAAAGACGATAACCAAAGAAAAATTACAGTTACATTAAACAAAGACATAAATAACAACGGAAATGATGCTGCTTGAATTTCTACTCACATATAATTTCAACTACATTATATATGTAACGGTATTTAAAGTCAAGGAGAGATAAATTATGCTTGAAATAATTCTATTATGCACAGTGGTGTTAATGCTTATAATTTTAATAATTATCACAGCAGTGATATTGCCGAAAAAGGTGCAGTCAAATGTCAGTGAGGACAGTATACGTCAGATAAAAGACGACATAGAAAAAGAGCTTTCCGGCTTTCGGCAGGAAATCAACCGCACAACATCTGATTCAATAAAAAGCTTAGGCGAAATGGTTTCAAATAACCAAAAGGATTTAAATAATACTGTTGCAGATAAGATTTCTGTACTTGATAAGAATTTGTCGGATAAGCAGGATAGCCTCCAAAAGTCGGTTACATATTCGCTCACTCATCAGGAGGAACGGTTTAAAACCTTTTCGGTCGAGAACGAACAGAAGCTCGATAATATCCGTACCACTGTTGAGAAGAGGCTCGGCTCACTTCAGGAGGAGAATTCTAAGAAGCTTGATGAGATGCGTCAGGTTGTTGATGAAAAGCTCCAAAAGACCTTAGACGAGCGTATAACTCAGTCGTTCAAATCTGTCAACGACAACTTACAGCAGGTTTATAAAAGCGTGGGAGAAATGCAAACGCTTGCAACAGGTGTGGGCGATTTGAAAAAGGTTCTTACAAACGTCAAGAGCAGAGGAATTTTAGGCGAGATCCAGTTAGGCTCTATTCTTTCAGAAATACTTGCTCCTGAGCAGTATGAGGAGAACGTGGAGATAAAAAAAGGCAGCGGAAAGCGAGTTGAATTTGCAGTCAAGCTTCCTGCGGACGATGATAAGACCGTTTATCTTCCTATTGATTCTAAATTTCCGGGCGATAGCTATACTAATCTTGTTGAAGCCTATGATAACGGTTCAAAAGATGAAATTAATGCCGCTGTGAAGGTATTGCTTGCAACTGTTAAAAACGAGGCAAAGGACATAAATCAAAAGTATATATCTCCCCCGTATTCAACGGATTTCGGTATTCTTTTTGTACCGTTCGAGGGGCTTTACGCAGAGCTTGTAAACAGAGGAATGGTAGAGGAGCTTCAGCGCAGCTATAAGGTCAATCTCGCAGGACCGAGTACTATGGCGGCGTTACTTAACAGTCTGCAAATGGGATTCAAAACTTTGGCTATTCAAAAGCGAAGCAGTGAAGTTTGGGAGGTTCTTGGTGCAGTTAAGACTGAGTTCGGCAAGTTCGAGGACGTTATTACCAAAGCCCAGAACAGCTTGAATCAGGCGTCGCGTCAGCTTGATGATTTGGTTGGAGTTCGCACAAGGGCAATAAACAGAAAGCTGAAAAGTGTGACAACTCTGGAGACAAGTGATATAAATGCTGATAAGCTGTTAGATATTCAAAGTGAATAAGCATTAAAACTTTTAGACATCAGATTTATAGAGCTTGCGTTGATAAAGTTCTCAAGGTTTGGTATAATAAAGCTTAAAGACATTTTTAGATTTCAAGCAAAAGGAGTAAAACATATATGAAAAAGCCAACGAAAGATACTATGAAGGCTAGCTTGAGAAGAAAATTGAGCTTTTTGTTTTCACGCAAAATAACGGTTATCATTCTTTTGCTTATTCAGGCTGGTTTTGTAGTTTTGGCTTTCTTAAGTTTGTACGAACACTTTGTTTATATATACCTCACCTTGACCGCACTGGCTATTGCTTTGGTGGGTTATATAGCAAGCTCAAATGAAAATGCAGGATATAAGATTGCATGGCTGGTGCCGTTTGTAGTGTTTCCGGGTTTTATGGCTTTGGTATATATATTTGTTAAAACCCAGACGTCAAAGCGTTCCTTTAAAAAAGTAGTACAGAAAAAAGTTGTTCAGACAGAAAAACATCTGATCCAGAATGAGGAAATCTTTAACGGTATATTAAATAACGAAGATAAAGAGTTTGCAAGACTGTCGCATTATATTGCTAGTTTCGGAAAATTCCCGACATACAGAAATACTACAGCGCAGTACTTCAAGAATGGAGAGGAGCAGTTTAAAGTTCTTCTTGAGGAACTGAGAAAGGCAAAACACTTTATATTTATAGAGTATTTTATCGTCGAGCGGGGAGTAATGTGGGAGCAGATCTTTAAAATCCTTTTACAAAAGGTTGATGAGGGTGTAGACGTAAGATTTATGTACGACGGAGTTGGTTCACAAACAATACTTCCCGGAAAGTATGATGAAACTCTCAGGTACTATGGAATAAAGTGCAAGGTTTTTAATCCGTTTGTACCGTTTATGACTACCGTTCAAAATAACCGTGACCATAGAAAAATCGTGGTGATTGACGGACATACTGCCTTTACAGGAGGAACAAACCTGGCTGATGAGTATATCAATGCTAAGGTCAAATACGGTTATTGGAAGGATTCCGCTGTAATGTTAAAGGGAGATGCAGTATGGAGTTTTACTATAATGTTTTTCCAGATGTGGGAGCTGGACGAAAAGACGTCAGCAAGGTATATAGATTATGCCCCGCACAAGTATCATTATGAGAGCTTTGAAAGCGATGGATATGTTATACCCTACGGTGAATCGCCTCTGGACAGTGAAACTGTAGGAAGAATGATTTATCTGGACATAATCAATAAAGCTAAGGATTATGTGTATTTTACAGCTCCGTATTTAATCTTAGACGATGAGATCATAACAGCTTTGGGGTATGCCGCAAAAAGCGGAGTAGACGTAAGAATAGTTGTTCCGGGTATTCCGGATAAGTGGTATATTCAGAAAATTTCAAACTGTTATTATAAGGAGTTATTAGATCAGGGTGTAAAATTCTATCGCTTTGAACCTGGCTTTGTTCATACTAAGGATTGTGTCTCTGACGATAAAATCGCTACAGTCGGCACAGTTAATTTGGATTACAGAAGTTTATACCTTCATTTTGAGGACGGTGTTGTGTTCTATAAAAATAAAGTGGTTTCAGATGTTAAAAGTGACATAACAGATATGATTGAAAAGCACTGCACCGAAATAACAATTAGAGATATGAATGAGAGAAACATAATTGATAAGATTTTCAGCGGCATACTAAAAATTTTCGGACCATTATTATAAAATCGGCAAAGAAAAAGGGAACAGATTTTCTGTTCCCTTTTAGTTTTATTAGTTAAAATTCAACAATAGGCTTTATCTTCCAAATGTTTTCGGCATAATCTTTTATAGTGCGGTCTGAACTGAATTTCCCTGCACTGCACATATTAAGCCAGCACTTTTTGTAAAAGGCTCTTTGATTATTGAAGTCTTTGTTAACTCTTAGTTTGGTTTGAACATAGCTTTCAAGATCGCCTAAAAGATAGTAATTATCCGGGCTATGCCAGCTTGCACCGTCCATAAGGGAGTAATAAAGCTCTCTGAATATTCCTGTTCCCCCATCTGAAAGAGTACCGTCAATAAGAGTGCTTACAACACGGTTGATCTTATTGTTCTTTTCGCTTATTTCTCTTGGATCGTAATTGGGCATTATTTTTGCTAGATCCTCAACTCTTGCTCCGAATATATAGTTGTTCTCCTCCCCTGCTTCTCTGACTATCTCAATATTTGCACCGTCATATGTTCCGAGAGTTACTGTTCCGTTGAGCATAAACTTCATATTTCCTGTTCCCGAAGCTTCAGTGCCGGCTGTTGAGATCTGTTCTGATATGTCGCTTCCGGCTACCAGTTTTTCAGCGTAAGAAACATTGTAGTTTGAAACAAACACAACCGATAACAAGTTCTTTGTCTGTTCATCAGAGTTTACAAGCCTTCCGACTTCGTTTATAAACTTGATAATACCTTTTGCTCTTGCATAACCGGGAGCTGATTTGGCTCCGAAAATAAAAGTAGTAGGTGTAAAATCGGTTATACTGCCGTCTTTAATGCCGAAGTAAATATACAGAATTGAAAAAGCGTTTAATAGCTGACGCTTATATTCGTGAAGTCTTTTTATCTGCGTGTCAAATATAGTGTCAGGGTTGACTTTTATTCCGTCGTGCTTATTAATGTAGTCGGCAAGTTCTTTCTTCTTGGATTTCTTTATGCTTATAAATCTGTCAATAACATTGTTGTCATCTGCATATACTGAAAGCTCACGGAGCTTATCCAAATCGGTTATCCAGTCGTCATTACCTAAAAGCTCGGTTATAAGTGCGCTTAACTCTTTATTGCATAAGGCAAGCCAACGCCTCTGAGTAATTCCGTTTGTCTTGTTTTGAAAACGCTCCGGATAAAGCTCATACCAATCCTTTAAAACAACGTCCTTTAAAATCTGCGTGTGTATCTCCGCTACTCCGTTTGTGTGGCTTGAACAGAAAACTGCAAGGTTTGCCATATGGACAGTTCCGTCAATAACAAGCTTCATAGTGTTGATTTTATCCTTTGAAAGTCCCTTTACATAAGCTTCTTTGATAAATTGCTCATTGAGCAAAAGTATTATATTAAATACGTCCGGAATTACATCCTCTAAAAGTGAAACGCTCCATTTTTCCAATGCTTCGGTCATAATGGTGTGGTTTGTGTAGTTAAATACCTTTTGTGCGATTTTATATCCATTATCAAAGCTTATTCCTTCATTCATCAGCTGTCTTATAAGCTCTGGAATTGAAATTACGGGGTGGGTGTCGTTTAACTGAATTGTAACCTTGTCAGCTAAATTATCAAGTGTGCCGTAGGTTCTTTTGTGACGTTTTATTATATCGGCAATAGACGCACTTGAAAAGAAATACTGTTGTTTTAGTCTTAAAACCTTGCCCTCGTATGTATTGTCGTTTGGATACAATACTCTTGAGATGTCTTCAGCATAGATTTTGTTAAGGCTTGCCTGCTCGTAGTTCCCGCTGTCAAAAAGTGCAAAGTCAAATTCCTCTGTGGGTTCTGACTGCCAAAGCCGGAGCGTTCCGATATGCTTTGTGCCGTAAGCTATGATCGGCATATCATATGGCACAGCCTTTACGGTCTGATTTTTAAATTTCACTAGCTGTGTGTCAAATTCGCAGCGCTTTGACCAAGGATCGCCGTGTCTTGTCCAATCATCTGCGGTTTCAGTTTGAAATCCGTCTTGGATACCCTGCTTAAATAAACCGTATTTATACCTTATTCCGTAGCCGTCTAATGGAAGATTTAATGTAGCTGCGGAATCCAAAAAGCAAGCCGCAAGCCTTCCCAGACCGCCGTTGCCGAGTGCAGCGTCTTCAATTTCTTCAAGTGATGACAGAGAACAGCCTTCTTCTTTCAATATATCTTCAACATCAATGGTAATGCCGAGATTCATCAGGTTGTTATAAATTGCCCGACCGACCAAAAATTCGGCAGAGAAATAGCACGCTTTTCTAGTGTCGTCGTGAGCCTTAATACTTTTGTTCCAATCGGGGGTAATCATATTCATTATAACACTGGACAGGCTCTCGTGAATTTGCTGAGGAGTTGCTTCTTTCGGCAAGGTTTTATATTTTGACATTAAATCTCTTTTAAATTCTTTTAAAAATAATTCTTTATCCACAAGCTTTTGCTCCTTTAAATAATATTATTGCCGTCCGCACAGTGTGGTCAAATCAGCTATTTTTTTCTCAAGCTCAGGCGTGAAGTCGCTTTCCAGTGCCCTCCACCGCCAGTTATTTCCCACTGTTGACGGAGTATTCATTCTAGCCTCACTTCCAAGCTCAAGGAAGTCCTGTATCGGCGCAATAGCGGTATTGGCGATTGACGTCCACGCAAGACGAATGACCGCCCAAGAGAGATGCTTTTTCCTTTTTACTCCGAGATAATCCATAGCAAAACAAATATTCTTTTTGCTTTCTGAACTTACCCAGCCCTTTAAGGTATCGTTGTCGTGAGTTCCTGTATAAACAAAGCAGTTTGAATTTTTATAATTCTGAGGAAGATACATACTGTCTGCTTTCGGGTCAAAAGCAAATTGCAGAACCTTCATACCCGGATAGCCTGTCTGCCTGAGAAGTTTTTTAACTGACGGAGTTATAAAGCCAAGATCTTCGGCTATTATTTTTACCTTGCCCAGCTTTTCTTTTACAGCTTTGAAAAGCTCTGTTTTGGGTCCTTCCTCCCAGTGGCCGCCTATTGCGTTTTTGTCTCCGAACGGAATGGAATAATAGCTGTCAAATCCTCTGAAATGGTCGATTCTAATAACATCATATGTCTTTTGTGCGGTTTCTATACGGTTTATCCACCATAAGTAGCCGTTCTTTTTCATCAGCTTCCAGTTATAAAGGGGATTTCCCCAAAGCTGACCTAAAGGCGTGAATATATCGGGCGGACAGCCTGCCACATTTATAGGCAGCAGATCCCTGTCAAGTTCAAACAGCTCGGGAGAACACCATACGTCTACGCTGTCGTATGCAACATAAATCGGAATGTCTCCTATAATTTCTATGCCGTTTTTGTTTGCGTATTCTTTAAGCTTAAACCACTGTTCGTAAAACTTATACTGAGTGAATTTCCAAAAGCCTATATCGTCTTTGTACTTGTCCTTCGCCTGTTTTATAGCGGCTTTTTCACGTTTTACAAGTGATGAGTCCCATTCAATCCAAGACTTGCCGTTATAAGCATCTTTTAGTGACATAAAAAGAGCGTAATCTTTAAGCCAGTAATCGTTTGCTTTTACATACTTGTTATACGACTCGGGAATGTTTATTTTAAAGGCTTCGTAAGCTTTTCTCAGCACCTTGAAGTTAAATCTATATAGCTTATCATAGTCTACATAGCGTTTATCATCACACCATTTAATTCTTTTATAATCATTCTCATTTAAAAGTCCTTCGTCTTTGAGAATTTCAAAATCTATAAAGTAGGGGTTTCCTGCGTGAATGGAAAATGATTGATAAGGAGAATCCCCATAGCTTGTCGGCGAAAGGGGGAGTATCTGCCAGTATTTCTGCTTGCAGTTTTTAAGAAAATCAACAAAGGAATAGGCTTCCTTCCCGAATTTCCCTATGCCGTATTCGGAAGGAAGGCTTGATATGTGCATTAAAATACCGCTTTTTCGCTTGCCGCTCATTAATCATTCTCCGTTCAAGAAAATAGTCGTTATTTGTATAGTATACTATAATTATAATATTTGTCACGGCTAGATGCAAGAGTTTTAGAAGCAAGAGGCAAGAATTTTGAGGTTAGAGCTTGATGGAAATAAAAAACACCGAACATTTATATTATGTCGGTGCAATTACAGATGCAAGATGCAAGAAGCCAGAGGCAAGAACATATCTGTTGTGCATTTCGCCAACATATATATTATGCTGGCGAAATTTTGTTTTATGTACATTATTTACTTTTAAATTTTAGCTTATCCTTTAGTTTTGCAGAGTCAAACGCAAGACCTAAAACTATAAAAATTACCGCGCTTCCAACTGCTTGAAAGATATTTCCCGGTATTGTTGCAAGCTGAGCTTTAAAGCCTCCCCACAGGATAACCGCAGTAAAATAATATCCGAAAATTGTTATTAATCCCGAAAAAACCGCCGCAATGACAGAGCGTACATTTATAATTTTCTGACTGCGTTTTGCAACAATATATATCACAAGGGAGTTTAAGACTTTTATTACAAACGTAGGAATAACATATTCTGGAGAGCCTGACAATAGATCCGATAATCCCCCGCCTATTCCTCCTGCAATCATACCGCACGGAAATGGTAACAGTATGCTCGAAAGGTAGATAAGTGAATCTCCAACATGAATATATCCACCATTATTTGTAGGTATGTGAAGCATAGTCAATACGCATACGAGAGCGGCAAAAAGCCCTGTGAAAACAATAGTACGCAGTTTCAAATTTGATTTTTTGTTCATATAAATCACCCTTTTTGTTTTGATACTTTAATTTTAGTCTTTTTAATTATGATGTGCAAATTTTAAATTCCAGTGCTAATTGTAAAGCAAATTGTGCAAGTTAAACAGGTTAGGCAAATGCAATTTAAAGGTGTTGTGTAAAATTAACAAGGGATTTTTTATATAAAATTTTGAAAAAATCTGCTTATGTGCAAATCATATTATTTTTATTTATATAAATGGTTTTCCTTTGTGTAAATAGTAGAATAAATATTTGAAATAATAAATCTATAAGGCTTATGCTTGTACGTAATAAAGGCAAAATTGTCGAAAATCACAGTAATTATTCACTTGTTTAGTAATACTGCACAAAAAAGGTGTAAAAAAATTGTCAAATTATTTAACAATGAAATTACTGTAATGTGGTTGCAATTACTAATTTATTAGTGTATAATAACCTTAAGTGGCAAATGGTGCGCAAAAGTGGTGTGCAATCCCTAAAAGTTGAAAACTCTGTTGAAACCGTTGAAAACTACTGCTTTTCAATAAGTTTTCAACATAATCTCAATTACGGGAACACTTGATACTTTCATTAATATAGTAAATGCCGCTAAATTCTTCGGGGAGGTGAACGGTTTGCCGACAAGTATGCTTAAGGGAACATATTTTCAGTCTATGGATACAAAGGGAAGAATGAGCTTTCCGACTAAGCTGAGAGAAGTGGTCGGTGAAAAGTTCATCATTACAAGAGGGATCGACGGATGTTTATTTGTCTATTCTTTAGAGGATTTTGAAGCTATGGCTGAGAAAATAAGTTCACTGCCTATGGGTAAAGGAAAAGGTATTCAGAGACACTTCATGGCTTGGGCGAGCGAGGTCGAGGCGGACAAGCAGGGAAGAATACTTGTTCCGCAAAGCTTGAGAGAGCTTGCAAATCTAACAAAAGACGTCGTTGTAGCAGGAGTTTCCTCCAGAGCTGAAATATGGGACAGAAAAGCTTGGGAAAAGGCTGATGAAGGTTACGATGACAGTCAATTTGTCGCAGAGCTTGAAGAGCTTGACTTTTAGTCTTTAATTATGAGAGATGGTGGCTGAGTGGAATTTTCACACATATCAGTATTATTAAATGAGTGTATTGAAGGGCTCAGCATAAAACCTGACGGCATATATGTTGACGGGACTGCAGGCGGTGCGGGACATTCCATAGAGATTGCAAAAAGGTTGGACAGCGGTAAGCTTATTGCTATTGACAGGGATCCGACAGCAGTTGAGGTTGCAAGAGAGAGACTTAATGGGTTTAATGCAACGGTTGTAAAGGCAAACTATTCTGAGATTGATGAGGTTTTAAAAGGCCTTTCAATAGATAAAGTCGACGGAGTTCTATTGGATTTAGGAGTTTCGTCGCACCAATTAGATAAAGCTGAGCGAGGATTTTCGTATCACAACGACGCTCCGCTCGATATGAGAATGAGCTGCGAGGGAATTTCGGCGAGAGATGTGGTAAACACATACTCTTATGAGGAGTTATCCAGAATCTTATTTGAATACGGTGAAGAAAAGTTTTCGAGAAGTATCGCATCAGCTATTGTAAGAACAAGAGAAACAAAACCAATCGAAACAACTCTGGAACTGGCGGAGATAATAAAAGCGTCGGTTCCGCAGAGGGTAAGGCGGGAGAAAAACCCTTGCAAAAAAACCTTTCAGGCGATAAGAATTGAGGTAAACTCCGAGCTTGAGCATTTAAGCGTTGCGCTGGACAAGGCATTTGACGTTTTGAATAGCGGAGGAAGGCTTTGTGTTATTTCATTTCATTCGCTTGAGGACAGGCTTGTTAAGCAAAGGTTTGCGAGCTTTTGCAAAGGCTGCATATGTCCGCCTGATTTTCCGCAGTGTGTTTGCGGAAGAAAACCGAAAGGCAGGCTTGTGAATAGAAAGCCGATTTTGGCTTCACAGGACGAGCTTGAGGTAAACAACAGAAGCCGAAGCGCCAAGCTTCGCATTATAGAAAAGATATAGACAATGCGTATGTTTGGGCTTTGGAGAAGCAACAGAATAAAAGGACTGTTAGGTGAAAAGACAGGTACGGCAAAACGAAAATAGCGACAAATAAAAAAGCTATTTTAGACAAAAGAAAGAGACGCAAAATGAAAATAGGGCTTTAATGAAAAACATAATAAGCTCTAAGGCGACAAAGTAAAAGAACTGAGAACAAAAGAAAGAGAGAACAAATACGCCAAAGAACGAGGTGCAGAACAAGATGGCAAAGGTCAACAATCTTGCTTATGATTATGCGGCTTATGACTCAGACGAAGCGAATTTGCCGAAGCCTAAAATAAAACACAAGCGAAATCTGAAGATTCAGCCCAAAGCAGCTTTTGCCATAAAAATCACCATCTCAGGGTTTATAGGTTTAGCGTTGCTATGCTCGTTTGTTTTCGGACAGGTGGAGCTTAGTGAAATTTATTCGGAACAATCCAACCTTACTGAGCAACTTGCAAAACTTCAGGACGAAAATCTGAGTTTAGAGTCGGAGCTTGAATCACGGACAGGGCTTACTCAGGTTGAGGAGTATGCGGAGAAAAATTTAGGACTTCAAAAGCTGGATAAATCTCAGATAGAGTATGTCGAGGTGGAGAACGACAGCGTGGCTGAGGTTGTTGAAACCGAAGATGATAATATTTTTGTGTCTATTAAGAAATGGTTTAAAAGTGTTTTGGAATACTTTGGGGCATAATGAATAGGATATTATTAGAAAAAAGTTAAGCTTATACTTCTTGGCGGAAGTTTTAAACTTAGCTTTTTTATACTTATACGGAAGAATTAATATTTTGACAAATCAGGAAAAATAATAACGATTTATGTCTATTGCCTGTTAAACGGCAAACAGGGCATGCAACACAATAAAATTCTAAACATATAGCATAATAAATAATCAATCGGTGAGGGAGGCTTAATATGGACGAAAGACCAACAGGGCTTATGAAGCGAAGGCTTAATATTTGGATCGCACTTGGGATACTGGTTTTTATGGTCTGGATACTTATAAATATGTTTCAGATTTCGGTAAAAGAGTCTGATAAATATCAGGAGCTTGCCTCTTCTCAGCAGCTTCAAAGCACAGTTATTACGGCAAACCGTGGTTCGATTTACGACCGTAATATGCAGGCGCTTGCAAGAAGTGCGTCTGTATACACTGTTTATGTAGACCCCAGAATGTTGAAAGATTATCTGGCAGAGGATGATCCTGAGGCGGATTTAAATGAAATAACGGCAAAGCTTTCCGAGATTTTAGAGATAAAACAGAAGAAAATTTTAAATCTCTGTCAGCAAAACAATATGTATCAAATTTTAAAGAAAAATGTCGAGAAAACTGTTGCGGATAAGATTACTGCATACAAAACCGAAATAGGACTTGACGCAATAGGACTTACCCCTACAACCAAGAGATTTTATCCGCAGAATGAAATTGCTTCAAATGTTATAGGACACCTTCATTATGACGGTTACGGAATATACGGTCTGGAACAGTATTATGACGACTATCTCGCAGGAGTAGACGGCAGAGTGGTTACGGCGAAGGCTGCCGACGGAACTGAGATCCCATATAGATATAAACAAAATTACGATGCTCAGGACGGCAATTCTCTAGTGCTTAATTTAGATGTGAACATTCAGTATTATCTTGAAAAAGCACTTAAAGAAGCGGTTGCAAAAAACCTGCCTACAGACAGAGCCTGCGGAATAATTATGAACCCGAAGACCGGAGCTGTTCTTGCAATGGCTACAAATCCGAGCTATGACCCTAACAATCCGGCTGAAATAACAGACGAGGATACTAAAAAGAAACTGGCGAAACTTGATAAGGACAGTAAAAAATACGCAAAAATACAGTCGGATGCATGGGCACTTCAGTGGAAAAACAAGGCTATTTCTGAGCTTTATTTTCCGGGTTCGGTATTTAAGGTAATAACCGGTTCCTCTGCCCTTGATACCGGATCTATAAATCTCACTCAAACATTTTCCTGCAACACTAAAATTCAGGTCGAAGACAGAACCTTCCACTGTTGGTCGTTCACTAGTCACGGCTCTCAGGACTTTGCAACAGCAATGGTACATTCATGCAACCCTGCGTTTATACAGATTGGTCAGGCACTCGGTGCAACAAAATTTTATGACTACTTTAAAGCGTACGGCTTTACCGAGCTTACTGGTATAGATCTCCCGTCAGAGGCGGAAAGTATCCATGTTACAAAAGATACATTAGGTATAGTGGAGCTTGCGTCCAGCTCGTTTGGACAGACCAATAAAGTTACGCCTATTCAGATGATAACTGCATATTCGGCTGTTGTAAACGGCGGATATCTTGTGACTCCGCAGGTTGTAGATAAAATAATCGATCCGTCGGGAAATTTGATAAAAGACATTACACCCGTTGTTAAAAGACAGGTTATTTCAGAAAAAACATCTGCAAGTATGAGAAAGGTCCTTGAGAATGTAGTAAACACCGAACAGGGTTCAAACGCTTATATAAAGGGTTACCGAATAGGCGGAAAATCCGGAACATCTCAGAAAATTGATGAAGACATATCTGGTAATACATATGTGGCATCGTATTGTGCATTCTATCCTGCTAATGATCCTGAACTGATCATGCTGGTTATGGTGGATCATCCTACAGGAGGAAATTATTACGGAAGCTTAGTTGCAGCACCGGTATGTGTTCAAGTGTTAAGTGATGTTCTTCCGTATTTGGGATACTTCCCTGAGTATACAAAGGACCAAATGGAACAGGTTCCTGTTTCGGTTCCTAATATGCTTGATACCAAATTATCCGACGCTGAGAAAACTATCGAGGGCTTAGGTCTTGACTGCAAAATTGTTGGCAAGGGAAATACAGTCGTTGCACAGTCTCCTGTTAGTGGTTCAATGCAGCACGGAGGAACGATTTATCTTTATACAGAAAACAACTACAAGGCTAAAACAGTGTCAGTACCAAGCCTGAAAGGACTTACCGTCAGTGAGGCTGAGAGCAGGCTTGAAAGTGTTGGACTTAACCTGAACGCTCAGGGCAATGCCATTGATGAGGTGGGTGCAATTGCCGGAACCGACCAAAGCTATGCTGGAGGGGCGAATGTTCCCGTAGGAACGATTGTGTCTGTTACCTTTGCGGTTGAACAGGCAGGTTCGCAGTAGGTTACTTGAATTAATATGTCGGTTAGTTAAGTGTGTTGAGTTTATTATTATCGTGTAAATTTTGGTGTGTGTTATGTAATCTTAAAAGGAGAATAAAAAATGAAACTTTATGACTTAATTAAAGGTCTGGCAGAAACTACTCTTGAAAATCTTGAAATCACCGATATTACATCGGACAACAGAAAGGATTTTAAAAAGGGAGCGATGTTCGTCTGCATCAGGGGAAATACATTCGACGGACACAGTGTTGCCGAGCAAATGCTTGAAAAGGGTGCATCCTGCGTTGTTGTTCAAAGGGATTTAGGATTGAAAAATCAGATTATCGTTTCCGATTCAAGAGAGATTTATCCGGCTTTGTGTGCAAGGTGGTTTTCAGATCCGCAGAAAAAGCTGAAGCTCATAGGCGTAACAGGAACAAACGGGAAAACAACTATTACTACTGTTATTAAGAAAGTTCTTACTGAGCTTGGAGCAAAGGTGGGACTTATAGGCACTTGTCAGAATGAAATAGGAGATAAAATTCTGCATACCGAAAGAACCACTCCCGAGCCTTATGATTTATATGAGCTCTTGGCTCAAATGGTCGAGGAAAAATGCGAATACACAGTTATGGAGGTTTCGTCGCAAGCACTTGAACAAAAGAGAGTGGGACCTCTGCACTTTGACATTGCGTTATTTACAAATCTTACGCAGGATCATTTAGACGTACACGGAACTATGGAGAACTATTACAGAGCAAAGAAACTGCTGTTCTCCATGTGCGATAAGGCGCTTATAAATATCGACGATAAAAGCGGAAAGAGATATTTAAGCGAGATCAATTGTGAAAAGTATTCATTTTCTACAACTGAAAAGGCGGATTTCAACGCTCACGATATAAAGCTTTCAGCAAGTGGTGTTGAGTATACATTCAGCGACGGAGAAGTGTCTATACCGGTTAAATTCAATATGCCGGGACAATTTAACGTTTCAAATTCTCTGGCGGCTATTGGGTGTTTGGTTAAGCTTGGGTGCAGTGCAGACGAGGTTATAAAGCTCATTGAAAAAACCTCCGGCGTTCGGGGCAGAGCAGAGGTTGTTCCTACAGGCAGGGATTTTACCGTAATTTGCGATTATGCCCATACACCAGATGCTGTTGAGAACATTCTCAGAGCCATTAAAAGCTGCTCTCAGGGCAGAGTGGTATGTCTTTTCGGATGCGGAGGAAACAGAGATAAAAGGAAGCGCCCGCTTATGGCAAGAGCCGCTGCCGAGTATGCTGATTTTCTTGTTGTTACTTCGGATAATCCCCGTGATGAAGATCCCGATGATATTATCAAAGATATTCTAACGGGTCTTGAAGGAAAGAGTGTTCCTTATATTACTATAACTGATAGGATAAAGGCAATTCACTGGGCGGTTAAAAACGCACAGAAAGACGATGTTATTGTCCTTGCAGGCAAGGGACACGAGGATTATCAGATACTTCCGGGCGGAGTTAAAATACACCTTGATGAAAGAGAAGTTGTAGCAGAGGCTTTAGCAGAACTCAATTAGAAACAAAACAACGAATTAATTTTTGATATAATATAGACTTAGGAAAAGGTAAAGACATTATGGAAAAGCTATTGTTAAGCGAAATAGTGACAGCAGTTGAAGGAAGCTTTGGTTATCCGAGTGATATTGAGGTTTCGTCAATTTCAACAGATACCCGAACAATAGAAAAAGGCGCAGTGTTTGTTGCGCTTAAAGGTAAAAACTTTGACGGACATGACTATGCAAAAAAAGCAATGGAGCTCGGTGCCGCTGCGGTCGTTACCGAGCGTGCTATTGAAGGTGCTGAATGTATAATAGTGGATTCTACTCAAACAGCACTTCTGGATATTGCAAGCTATTACAGGGATAAATTCAATATAAGACTTATCGGCATAACAGGAAGCGTAGGTAAAACGACTACTAAAGATTTCGTATCGCTTGTTATGTCAAAAAGGTTCAAAACTTTAAAAACACAAAAAAATTTCAACAATGAGATAGGACTTCCTATGACATTGTTTAACCTAACAAACGAGCATGAGGCTGCAGTTATAGAAATGGGAATGTCTAACTTCGGTGAAATTTCAAGACTTTCGCTTACTGCAAAGCCTAATATGTGCGTTATAACAAACATAGGATATTCGCATATAGAAAACTTAGGCTCTCGTGAAAATATATTAAAAGCCAAGATGGAGATACTAGACGGAGCTGATGAAAATGCTCCTCTTATCCTATCAAAGGACGATAAACTACTAAAAACGGTTAAGGTAAGAGAGAGCAGAAAAGTAATTTTTTATTCAATATCTGATTCGTCAGCCGATGTTTTTGCAAGTGATATTCTAACGAAGTCTGATAGAATTGAGTTTAATATTAACAGCGACGGAAACGTATATAAAGCGGTTATAAACTGTCTTGGCGAACACAATGTAAAAAATGCTCTTGCCGCATTCTGCGTTGGACGTGAATGTGGTATAAGACCTAAAGATATGATTGATGCTATAGGTGAGTTTGCTCCCGACGGGATACGTCAGAAAGTAAGCGATATAAATGGAGTGAAAATAATTGCCGACTGCTATAATTCATCTCCAGATTCAGCAAAATCTGCGATACATACTCTTTCGCAGATTGACACAACAGGAAGAAAAATTGCCGTTTTGGGAGATATGCTTGAATTGGGGCAATTTTCAAAGGAACTTCACAGGTCAGTCGGGGAAAGTGTTTTTGAGGAGAAAATTGATTTGCTTCTTTGCTTTGGAGAAATGTCCGAATACTATATTAAGGGCGCTGTAAAAAAAGGTTTTGACGAATCAAAAGCAAAGCTGTTTGATTCAAAGAAGGAGCTTTCAAAATATCTTAAGACGGAAATAAAAGAAAATGATGTAGTTTTATTTAAAGCTAGTCGTGGTATGAAGTTTGAAAGTATAATTGAGGAATTAAAACAGTAAAAAATTCGGGAAAGGAGAGAGACGATGGATATAAATTCCGGGAATCCGATTGGACGCAGGACTAGGTCCAGAAGATTTGACCCTACTCAGATGCCTGCATCGGAGACCCGAAAAAGATGGAATATAAGATGGATAAAAGCAGATATGGACAGACCTTTCCTGATAATAGTATTTACCCTGCTGATTCTCGGGATCGTAATGATGTTCTCTGCAAGTTACGCTTGGGGACTCTATGAATATGGAGACGGATACTATTATGCTAAAAAGCAGATAATTGCCGCTGTGATTGGAATTGTTGTAATGTATTTTGTTACGCATTTAGATTATCATATGTATCAAAATACAAAGCTTGCGTATCTCTTTTTCGGATTCACTTGGCTTCTTAACTTGTTTACAGCATTTAAGGGACGTGAGGTTGCGGGAGCTAGACGATGGATAACTATAGGTATTGAGTTTCAGCCGTCAGAGCTTTTAAAGGTTGCAATTATAATAATTTTTGCATATATAATCTCGATGAACTATAATAAATTCACAAAGAAGTGGACATATGGAATAGTTCCGTTTGCAATTATTATAGCGCTTTGTGCTATGGTTCTTGTTTTGCAAAGGCATATGTCCGGCGTTATGATAGTCGGAATGATAGGACTTTCACTTATGTTTGCAGGAGGTGTTCCCAGAAAGAATTTCTGGGCGTTTGTAGGTGTTTGTGCAGGCGCGGGAATATTATTCTTGCTTTTAAAGTCAATAACCGAAGGAAATTTAGGATACATTTCAGAGCGTATTCAGTCATGGCGTGACCCTGCATCTGATATTAAAGGCTCTACATATCAAACATGGCAGTCTTTGCTTGCTATTGGCTCGGGCGGAGTTTTCGGTTTGGGCTTTGGAGAATCCAAGCAGAAGTTCCTGTATTTATCTGAGTCTCAGAACGACTTTGTTTTCTCTATAATATGCGAGGAGCTGGGACTAATAGGTGCAATTATTGTTATGCTTCTGTTCGCTCTTTTTGTTTTCAGAGGATTTTATATTGCAGCAAACTCACCTGATAAATTCGGAATGATTCTTTCAGCAGGTGTAACGATTCAGATAGGACTTCAAGCACTTTTGAATATTGCAGTTGCTACAAACTCGTTCCCGAATACGGGAATTTCCCTTCCGTTTTTCAGCTATGGAGGAACTGCACTTATGATTCAGCTTATTGAAATGGGAATGGTGCTTTCCGTTTCGAGGCAGTCTAAAACTATGGAATGACAACCTAGCCGGAAGGAGGAAATGCTCCAAAGGGAGTATGATCGATTTATGCTTAGAGTTTTATTAGCAGGCGGAGGAACAGCAGGACACGTAAATCCCGCACTGGCAATTGCAGAAATTATCAAAGAAAAGCATCCCGATGCACAGTTTTGTTTTGCAGGAACTCCTGACGGACTGGAGGCGTCTATTATCCCCAAGGAGGGGTATGACTTCAAGCCAATCAAAATAAAGGGATTTCAAAGAAAGATAAGTTTTGAAAACATCAAAAGAAACATAAAGGCGATGAGTTATCTTGCTTTGTCGGGACATCGCTCAAAGCAGATTATCAAAGAATTCAACCCGGATATTGTAATAGGAACTGGCGGATATGTTTCGGGACCTATCGTAAGAGCAGCGGCTAAAATGGGTATTAAAACGGTTATACATGAGGCTAATGCATTTCCGGGCGTTACTACGAAAATATTGTCAAAGTATGTGGATAGGGTCATGCTTACCGTTAAGGAAACCGAAAAGTATCTGAACAGCAGTAAATGCACTGTTACAGGACTTCCTGTGAGAAAGGGATTTGGCAGACTTTCAAAGCAGCAGGCAAGAGAAAAATTAGGACTGCCTCAAGACGAGATCTGCATTTTATCAACAGGAGGAAGCTTAGGCGCAAGGGTAATTAATGAAGCCGTTGCTAAGCTTTTTAAGTGGTATCAGGAAAACAATATAAAAATTAACCACATACATTCGTATGGAAAGTATCAAGGATATAAGGATTATCCCGATACTCTCAAAGCAGAC
>CANPWR010000011.1 GCA_947584825.1 uncultured Clostridia bacterium
TGCTTCTTCTAATGCTGCTTTTGCAGCATCAATGTCGTTCTTTGTTGAGTTTTTGTCTGTTATTACTTTTTCTGCTTTTTCTATTGCTTTTGTTAATTGCTCATAGCTTTCTGCTGTAAATTTACTACTGTCAATTTCTTTCGCTGCTTCTACTGCTTTACTTAATTCTTCTTTTCCTGTTGCGATTGCAGGATCGATTTCCAGACCTTCTACTGCTGCTGCAAGTTCTTCCTTAGCTTTTACAATATCTGCTAATGCAGACTCTTCCAAGGTTATACCCTTTGCTGCTTCTAATGCAGTCGTTACCTTTGCATAGCTTTCAGCTGTGTATAGTTCTTCTTTAAGCTTCTTTGCCTCTGAGATCGCATCTTGAAGCTCATTATACACTGCTTCTGCAAAAGCATTAAGGGTTCTATTAATTTCACTTGCAGTATTGTAGATAGTAACCTGACTGTTCACGCTTTCCTTATCATCAAGGATTGCTTTTCCTGCATCATACGCATCCTTTAATGCCTTAAATGCATCTGCAGGATACTTACTCTCTGCATCGGGATCTGTTACTACTAACTCTGCACTTGCTATTGCATTTTCTAATTCTGTATAATCGAACTCTGTTCTGTCTACAAGATTATCGAATGCATCTTCTAGCTTTGCCATAGCATCAAGTATAACTTCAGAAGTTACTCCTTCTCTACCTTTACTATATAATTCTTCAAATTCTTCTCTAGCCTTGCTAAATGCTTCAAAAGAATCTGATGTATAATTGGTAGGCTGGGTATTACGATACGATTGATATGGACGATCTATTTTTTCCTTCCAATCGTCTTCTGAAAGGATATCTGATGTTTTTACAAGGTTATCCATAATTTCTTCTATGGCCAAACCTGCATTTGATATTTCGGTTCTTGTAGCGTCAAGATTTTTCATTACTGTTTCAGCTGCTGTTACTGCTGTTTGCAGTTGCTGCAGCGAAACACTTGTATATACATCTGTTTTCGCTAACTCAACCTTCGCACTATCAATTATTGATTGCAGGTTATCCTTATTTGATTGATACTTCTCAGTAATAGTAACCTCCAGCGGATCTGACATTCCAATTTCATATTGTTCTGCTACTGCAGGCACAGTAGCTCTCAGATAATATGTACCAGGTCTAGTAGTTGTAGAATAAGTAACCTTTTGAGTGCACTTATTATCGCTAAACAACTCATATGTAACATCTTCTGCCTTAACTTCAACCGGTTTATCATTTACCTTTACAGTTACTACCGGCTTAAATCCGCCTTCTGTTCCGTAAGGTATTGATGTTTCAAACTTTTCAGTATCAAATGTTACTACCGGTGTCGGCAGACCGCTGCCTAGGTCGACTACGATTTTACTATTATCAATACCAGTAGAAGTAATAATATCATTTTTTACGCGATCATTAGCTACATGGACTTTGACGCTAATATCACTTAGACCACTAAATGCTAAACTGCTAAAAGCACCAACAGTTTCTGCATATATATATATATCTTTTAAGGAAGTAGGTATTGTTGAAAAAACACCACCATTAAGACGGAAACCTGAACCAGTATATTTAAATTCCACAGTTTCCAACTTACTAAAACCCTTAAAAGCATTTGCAGAAGCAAATGAGCTAACATTCCCATTAAAAGTAATTTTAGTTACTAAATCATCACTTACGGCTGAAGTTAAAAAGCCTGTACTTGATAATTCTACATTATGCATACCATTGCTACCATCATTATATGTTTCTGGCATAACGATTTCAGTTTTTCCCAATTCATTTAGTACAGATACATAATTGGTTTTATCAAATGTGGCCTGATAAATACTTTTAGACGTATTGTACTTATAAGTAAAGCAATTATCGATGGTATAAACCGCAAAACCTGTCACCGCACATGACAAAGATGAAACTGCTATTGCCACAGCAGCGGCACAAGATAAAAGTTTTTTTAATATCATAAAAAACATCCTTTCATAAAAAATATGCAGGCTATTCCTATAAACAACATTTAAGAAACAAAAGCAAATTAGAATTCAAGCAAAGCACCTGCAAACCATACTGTCAACTAAAATGCTTTAAACGACTACCACCTTCTTTTATAAAAAATGGATAAACAACATATGGTCAGCCTTCACAATATGCAGATTTATTTCTAAAGATATTGGGGTCAATATCCAAAGAAGTACATATAAGTAAAAACTCATCAGCGAGCAGCCGTCGATTACCGTTAAGCATATCCGAGACGGCATTCTCGTCCAACCCGGTTTTCTGAGCAATATAGATTTGTTTAATATTGTTTTCGATAACATACTCATTTAATTTTTCTACTATATTCATAGAAACCCCCCCTTTGTATCTAACATAATTAGATTACAATGTTATTATAATCTATAAATTCTAGATTGTCAAGTGTTTTTTTAAATTTTTTTCTTTTTTTTCAAGTTTTTTTGTTGACAGATACTAACAACGCATATATAATGAAATAAAAGCTAATAAAAATGGAGTAGGTGGTTAAAAATGTCACGAGAAACTATAGCAAGGGTACTAAGAAGATTAAGGTTACAAAGCGGATTGACTGCTAATGAAGTAGGTGAAATGATTGGCAAAAGCGGAAAGACAGTCAACGCATGGGAAAACAACAGAGGCCAACCTGATGCAGACATGTTGATGTGCTTATGTGACGTATATAATGTAAAAGACATTCTGGCGGAGTTCAGAGAAGTTGAGAATGATGTATTCACTGTATCCCACCATGAGAAGGAAGTTGTAACGGCATATCGTGAAAATCCTGATATGCAGCCGGCAGTTGACAGACTTCTCGGTGTAAACAAGGATAAAAAGATTACAGTATACAGAGCTGCCCGCAGTGAAGACGGAGAAGAAGACGGTTACGTTGAGTTCACACAGGAGCAGGTTGACAGTCTTATAAATGCACCTGAGACTGACGATGATTTTTAATATAAATAAAAAAACTCTTTATGGAAATAATTCATAAAGAGATATATTTACATAACGCTTTGCATAACAACCGCCCTATACACAAATAATGGGAACTCCTTATAACGGAGTACAATCATATAAAATGATTTACGGAAAATATAAAAATGCTAGGAATGCCGCATGGCAGTGTCTTATTGATTATAATGTAAACAAGCTTCCTGTTTCGGTATTGAGTATTGCAAAATCGGCAGGAATAAAAGTTGTTAAAAGCAGCAAAACAAATATTAATTATCTTATGCCTAAAGAAAGCGGCATAAGCGTTTTAATAAACAAACAGTGGTACATTGTATATAATGATAACTCTAATATCCAACGATGCAGGTTTACTGTTGCACACGAGCTTGGTCACATTTTTCTCGGTCACGAGCTTGAGAAAAGAAACCGCCGGATGCAAACCTTTAAAAAGTCAGAATCCTTTGCCGAGCAAGAAGCAAACATATTCGCTTCAAGACTTCTGGCGCCTGCCTGTGTGATATGGGCGCTTGGTTTAAAAACGCCAAATGAAATAGCGTCTGTCTGCAATATTTCTCACTCAGCCGCAGAATTTCGTTCCGAGAGAATGAGAACACTATACAAACGCAACAGATTTCTCACATCGTCGCTTGAGAGAAAAGTATATAGAAATTTCAAAATGTTTATACAAAGCCAAAAGAAAATATTATAAATAAACATATAAAAGGAGAGTCTATAAAGGCTCTCCTTTTTATATAGTATATTTTAAATTTAAATTACAGAAAGTAAAAAAGCAGGCACAAGCCTGCTTAAATATAATTATTCAGTTCGCTGAAATCTTATCAAGAATCCGACAACAAATGTAAAACTCATATCAAAAAAGATAACAGAGCTTTTCTATGACTTGCCAGTTCAACGTCACCGTTGCTTAGTATTTTCTTTTACGAGCAGCTTCTGACTTCTTTTTCCTTTTTACAGAAGGCTTTTCATAGTGTTCTCTTTTACGAACTTCAGCAATAACTCCGTCTTTAGCACAGCTTCTTTTAAAGCGCTTTAGAGCAGTATCCAAAGATTCGTTTTTTCCAACACGGATTTCTGCCATGGTTAATTCCCTCCCTTTGTCACCAATAACAGAGGCTATTATGAAGATGCAAAGAATTTAACAGATAGTGATAATGAAGGATTTCTACCCTTAAGAGCTTTCAAACAAGCCCATACCTCTGTTTTACCTGTCAAATTCACTAATTCATCAACTTAACAAAATAGATTATACTATAACTTTTTTCAAAAGTCAAGTGTTTATCTTATTTAACAACAATATTTACGAGTTTACCCGGAACATAAATTTCCTTAATGATATTTTTACCATTCACAGCCTCTTTAATTTTAGGTTCTTCTTTAACTTTTGCCAAAACCTCGTCTTTGCTCTCATCAACGCTAATAACCAACTTTGTCTTGACCTTACCGTTGATCTGAGCGACTATCTCAACAGTATCGTCAACGCAGAGCGATTCGTCATACTCAGGCCATTTCTGCTCATTCAACATTCCGCTGAACCCGACGTTTTGATAAATTTCCTCAGTTATATGAGGAGCAAACGGATTGAGAAGAATTATAAATGTATTAAGCTCTGCCTTGTTTATCTGCTTAGTAGCGTAAATTTCATTGATAAGCGTCATCAGAGCAGCAATCGCTGTATTAAATTTTAGACTTTCAATATCCTCAGAAACCTTCTTAACAGTCTTGTGGAATGAAGCCTTAAGCTCCTCACGGTAATCGTCGCCGTCAACAAGCATATCCTGAAGAGCCCAGACTCTGTCCAAAAATCTCTTACAACCCTTGATAGACTTCGTACTCCAAGGAGCGGTCTTTTCAAAGTCACCTACAAACATCTCATACAAACGCAGAGAATCCGCACCGTACTCGTTCACAACATCATCAGGATTTATAACATTTCCTCTCGACTTAGACATTTTTTGTCCGTCTTCACCTAAGATCATACCGTGAGAGGTTCTTCTCATATACGGCTCTTTAGTCGGAACACAATCCAAGTCATACAAGAATTTATGCCAGAAACGAGAATACAACAGGTGAAGCGTAGTATGCTCCATTCCGCCGTTATACCAGTCTACAGGCATCCAGTAATTGAGAGCTTCCTTTGATGCAAGCTCCTTATCATTATGAGGATCGCAGTATCTTAAGAAGTACCACGAAGAGCCTGCCCACTGAGGCATAGTATCGGTTTCTCTCTTAGCAGGTCCCCCGCAGTGAGGACAAATCGTATTAATAAAGCTGTCAAGCGTTGAAAGCGGTGATTCGCCATTATCTGTAGGCATATAGCTTTCAACCTCTGGAAGAGTTAAAGGCAGCTCGCTTTCAGGAATAGGCACATAGCCGCATTTATCACAGTATACTATAGGGATAGGCTCTCCCCAATATCTCTGACGTGAAAACACCCAGTCGCGCAGCTTGTAATTTACCTTTTTCTTTCCCTTACCGGTTTCCTCAAGCCAGTCCTTGATTTTAACCTTAGCGTCTTCAACTGACAGTCCGTCTAAAAATCCGGAGTTTGTCATTATTCCGGTTGCACAGTCTGTGAAGGCTTCTTTAGTTACATCTCCGCCCTTAACTACCTCTATAATAGGAAGGTCAAAAACCTTAGCGAAGTCATAGTCACGGGTGTCGTGTGCCGGAACAGCCATTATAGCTCCTGTTCCATAACCCATCAAAACATAGTCTGAAATAAATATAGGAATTTCTCTATTGTTTACAGGATTAATGGCATAAACTCCATCTAACTTAACGCCCGTCTTTTCCTTAGCCATTTCTGTTCTTTCA
This sequence comes from uncultured Clostridia bacterium, assembly GCA_947584825.1. Taxonomy (GTDB): domain Bacteria; phylum Bacillota; class Clostridia; order Oscillospirales; family Ruminococcaceae; genus UMGS1601. Next base: position 5,807 of record CANPWR010000011.1, read on the forward strand.
AAGTCAGACTTTCTTGCCGATTTTTCCTGATACTCATGAATAGCGTCGTTATTTTTAAGCTTAGACTCCCATTTCTTTAAAATAGGATGCTCAGGCGAAATAACCATATACGTTGCTCCGAAAAGAGTATCGGGACGTGTCGTATAAACAGTGAGTGTATCGCCCTCAGAAGTCGTGAAGTCAACCTCCGCACCCTCAGAACGTCCTATCCAGTTTTTCTGAGTAGTCTTTATTTTATCAAGGTAGTTTACCTCTGATAAATCGTCAATAAGCCTTTGAGCATACTCGGTAATTTTAAGCATCCACTGGCTCTTAACCTTGTGAATGACCTCTCCTCCGCAACGCTCACAAACGCCTCCTACTACCTCTTCATTTGCCAGTACTACTTTACAGGAAGTACACCAGTTTACCGCCATTTCACTCTTATACGCAAGACCCTTTTTAAACATCTGAATAAAAATCCACTGAGTCCATTTAAAGTAGTCAGGATCGGTCGTATTTACTTCTCTATCCCAATCAAATGATAGACCAAGCATCTTAAGCTGACCCTTAAATCTCTCAATGTTTTTCTCCGTAACAACTGCCGGATGGATCTTGTTCTTTATAGCGAAGTTCTCAGTAGGCAATCCAAAAGCGTCCCAACCCATTGGAAACAGTACGTTATATCCTTGTAATCTTTTCTTTCTCGAAACAATATCCATTGCCGTATACGGACGGGGATGTCCTATATGTAACCCCTGTCCAGAAGGATAAGGAAACTCAACAAGTGCATAATACTTCGGCTTTGAATAATCATCTGACGCTGCAAATGTCTTGTTTTTGTCCCAAATATCCTGCCATTTTTTCTCGATGTCTTTGAAATTGTAATCCATTTTTACTTCAATCCTTTATATAGTTTTATCTGTCTAAAAGCATTACGCTTTTTAATCAAATTAAATTCTTAACATACATCTATACATTATGGCGTTATAAATCCAGAAACGTCAATATGCTCACCGTCAGCCCAAAGACGTTCAAGGTTATAATGCTCTCTTGTCTCTTTATAAAACACGTGAACAACTACATCGCCGTAGTCAATAATTATCCAGTTTGCGTTACGCTCACCCTCAACTCTCAAAGGCTCTGCTCCCTGCTTCTTCATTTTGAATTCAACCTCGTCTGCCAATGCCCTTGTCTGGGTTGTTGACGTACCGTTTGCTATAATAAAATAATCTGCTATTATAGTCAAATCGCTTATTTTGATTGCCTGTATATCCTCAGCTTTTTTTGAGTCCAAAGTTTTTATAATAAGACCTAGCTTTTCATCAAGAGTCATTTACATTTCTCCTTTTTTACTTCTTACTTTTTCAATTCACTTATATATTCATTATACGCCAATAGCGTTGATTTTACTAGTCTGCACTCTTTATTAACTGTGCTTTTAATAGAATATTTTAGCGCCTCCAACATTCCTATATCCAAATTCTTATATGCAAGCTTTCTGTACTTCTTCACATCGCTGTATGTTCGGTCGACTGATACCAAATCTGCCAGGTATACTATCTTTTCAAGCGTTGACATACCCTCTCTTGCAACAGTATGATACCTGACAGCGTTCTGAATGTCATTATCAGTTATTTTGAATTTTTCTTCAATATACACAGAACCTGCAATGGCATGATATAAGGATTTTGAAGTCATTTCAACATCGTCAACATACGTTTTGCATCTTGACATAAGCTCAAGCTGTTTCTTTGTACTGTCTTCCTTACACACATCGTGAACAAGACCTGCAAGATATGCTTTTTTTTCATCAAAATCATTTTCTTTGGCAAGAGACTTTGCCTCATTTGCTACGCAAATTGAATGATGATAACGCTCCTTGCTTAGTCTTTCCTTTAAACAGTTTTTATAATATTTTATTTTATCCTCATATTTTAAATAGTCTAAATTATCAAAATCCGTCAATATACAATTTCCTTTCCAGAATGTATTTTACTACCTTTTCATCTAAATAGCAAGTAAGTTTTTCACAATCCTGATTATTAACAGCCGTTCTTATATCGGTTGAGGATATTTCAAGTGGATCTGACGGTACGATCATAACCTCACCGCCCTGCTTTATAAGCTCATTTGCATAATTCTCAAGTTCACTTGTATCATCATCACTGCGGCTTATACAAACTAATGTACACAGTTTTAGGATTTCACTATATTTATACCACTTTTTAAAGTATATAAGCATATCGCTGCCCATTATAAAGTAAAGCTTATAATCTTTATCCGGATATACTTTTCTAAGTTCCCTAAGAGTTTCAACAGAATAGCTTTTGCCCTCTCTTTTAAGTTCAATATCACTTATGCAAATATCATTACAGTTTATATTAATATCCTCTAATGACATCTCAATCATTCTTATTCTGTCTTGCTCACCTGCCAGACATTCAGCCTCTTTATGAGGAGGCACCTTTGATGGAATTATTATGATCCTATCAAATTCAATAGCATTAGAAACTTCTGTGATAAGCTTTTTGTGACCATTATGAAACGGATTGAACGTGCCTCCGAAAACAGCAATATTTTTCATATCTATTACCAATCCTTATTGGAATTTACACTTGACTTACTATCATACATCAACCGTAAAATATTACGGCAGCTTGATAACAGGCTCTTTTTCATTTTTCTTATACAAAATTCCTATTGAACCTATTACCTGAACAACATCTGCGTTTATTGCCTGTGCGATTTCAGAAGACGCCTCCTTTGCATTGTAAAGAGAATTGTCAAGCACACGTATCTTCATAATCTCATGAACTCGAAGGTAGTCGTCTATCTGGCTGATCTGCATTGCAGAAACACCGCCTTTTCCAATCTGAAACACTGGCTCAAGCTTGTTTGAAATACCTTTTAAATATGCCCTCTGCTTTGAAGTAAGCAATAAACATCTTCCTTTCTGATTTCTTTATATAATTCTCAACAGTTCTTTAATTGCATTTCCTCTATGTGAAATACTGTTTTTTTCATCTTCGCTCATCTGAGCCAGAGTTCTGTTTTTGTAGACAAATATAGGATCGTAACCAAAGCCATTTTTCCCATTTTCTTCATAACCTATCTTGCCTTCACAAGTACCTCTGACTGTTTCTATCTCTCCGTTATCCCTGATAAGACAAATTGTGCATACAAATCTTGCTGTACGCCTTTCCTCATCAACTCCGCTAAGCTGTTCAAGTATTCTCATATTTCTCTCATGAGAAGTCTTAAGACCCTCATAACGTGCCGAATAGATTCCCGGATTTCCATTAAGCGCATCAATCTCAAGTCCGCTGTCGTCTGCTATTACATAAGTTTTTGAAATCTCATAAACAGCCTTTGCTTTTAAGACAGCGTTTTCTTCAAAACTTGTTCCTGTTTCTTCAACCTCAATATCAATTCCTGCCTCCGACTGCGAAACTACCTCAAAACCGAGCGGTGTCAGAATTTCTTTAAACTCTTTGACCTTTCCCTTATTATTAGTTGCTAAAATAAGTTTCATTACTATAATTATACTCCGTCGGGAGTACTCCTCCAATTTATAAATTCATTTTTATCAACTTTTAAACTTTTTCTTCCCATTGACTTTCCTTAAAACCTACAAGCACAAAATTATCACCTATAAGTATAGGTCTTTTAACAAGCATACCGTCGCTGGAAAGTAACTTTAGCTTTTCATTATCCGACATATTATCAAGCTTATCCTTTAGTCCCATTTCACGATAAAGTATTCCGCTTGTGTTAAAAAACCTTTTTATATCAAGACCTGATTTATCACACCACTCTTTAAGCTCTTCAAAGCTTGGATTTTCCTCCTTGATATGACGATCAATATATTTAACGCCTTTGCTGTCTAAAAAAGACTTTGCCCTTTTACATGTTGTGCATTTGGGGTATTCTATAAATAATAAGCTCATATATTATCTCTCCTTTAAAATTACTCAAATAATGCGTCAACAAACTCTCGGGAATTAAACGGTTCAATATCATCGATTCCCTCGCCGACAGTTACCAGCTTAACCGGTATTTTCAAATCCTCAGTAATAGAAATAATTATTCCGCCCTTTGCAGTACCATCCAGCTTTGTGAGAATAATTCCCGTAATATCAGCAACCTCGTTAAACTGCTTTGCCTGATTAACGGCATTCTGCCCGGTAGTAGCGTCAAGCGTTAAAAGTACCTCAAGAGAACACCCCTCTGCCTGCTCATGAACTATTCTAGAAATCTTTTTCAGCTCATCCATAAGGTTTTTCTTGTTGTGAAGTCTTCCTGCAGTATCGCATATAACCACGTCAACTGAACGTGCCTTAGCAGCAGTCAATGCGTCAAAAACCACAGCGGCAGGATCGGAACCCTCCTTTTGCTTGATTATAGGAACTCCTGCTCTTTGTGTCCATACCTCAAGCTGTTCAATAGCAGCGGCACGAAATGTATCCGCTGCGGCAACAAGCACCTTTTTACCGTCGTTTCTAAGCTGATTTGCAAGCTTTCCTATAGTTGTAGTCTTTCCTACTCCGTTTACACCTATAACCAGAATAACTGACGGCTTTGTAGAAAGGTCAAGCTCCTTTTCTTCACCTAGCATATCCGATATAACATCTTTAAGCAAATCTTTTATCATAGCAGGATCGGTTATGCCCTCTGTTTTAACACGTTCTCTCAGCTCGTCGCATATTCGCATTGATGTGTTTACTCCAATATCACACATAATAAGAGTTTCCTCAAGCTCTTCGAAAAGATCTTCGTCGATTTTTGTAAACACTCCGAGCATTGCATTTATTTTACCCAAAAATGCATTATTTGTCTTTGATAATCCGGATCTCAGTTTTTTAAATAAACCCATAATATAATTCACCTGTAAGATTAATATTATTCTATTTCCATCTGCTGTCCTACTTCCATTTTAAGAAGCTTTGAAACACCCTTTTCCTGCATGGTTACACCGTAAAGAATATCGCACTCTTCCATTGTACCACGCCTGTGAGTGATAAGTATAAATTGAGTTTTATCAGTAAAGTTTCTCAGATACTGTGCATATTTCGTTACATTGACGTCGTCGAGAGCCGCTTCAATCTCATCAAGAATACAAAACGGCGACGGCTTTATTTTAAGTATTGAGAAGTAAATTGCAATCGCAACAAATGCCTGCTCTCCTCCCGACAAGCTCATAAGGTTTTTGATAACCTTTCCCGGAGGAGCAACCTTAATATCAATTCCCGATTCAAGTATATTCTCAGGATCAGACAGCACAAGCTCTGCTGAACCGCCTCCGAAAAGCTCTACGAAAATCTTCTTAAAATTGTCGTTGATTTTATTAAAGCTTTCTGAGAAAATCACCTTCATATTTTCGGTAAGCTCGTCAATCAGCTTTTCAAGCTCATTTTTAGATTTCACAACGTCTCCAAGCTGAGCCTTCATAAACTCATACCGTTTTGAAACCTCTGCATACTCCTCAATTGCCTCAAGATTTACAGAACCCAAAGCCTTCATTTTATTCTTTATAGAATTAAGTTCTCTATTTGCTTCTGTTCTGTCCTCAATAGGCTTTGCTTCGGCAACGGCTTCGCTTCTTGTAAGTTCATATTCCTCATAAAGCTGTGAAATAATCTTATCAAACTCAGATTGGATAGTAACCTTTTTCTCTGATCCCCTCTCAAGCTCACGGGATATGTTTTCACGCTCGTCAATTTTGATTTTCTGATATGCTCTCTGCTTAGCACTTCTTGCATCAAAATCCTGATAAGCTGCCTGCTCTTTTCTTATTTCAGCGTTATATTTCTCTATTATATTCTTAGAATCAGTAATTCCGTTTCTTATATTGTCGATTGATTTTCTCTTTTCCTCAATCTGCGCTCTACTCTCAAGTATCTGTAAATCTAGCCTTGTCTTAACATCGCTGGCATTTCTTGCAGCTTCTTTTAACTGCTCAATTGACAGCATAACTGCCTGCTCGTCACGTTCAAGCTCAATAGCCTTGATTTTCTGCTCAGCAAGCTTTTCTGAAAGAGCCTGCCTGCCTTCCTTAAAGCTTTGAATTTTGGACTGCGTTTCACCTAAATTCTTTTCCTTTTCAGCTATTTGAACATTCAATGATTCAAGTTCTTTATGCGCATTTTCATAGCTTTCCTGAGCTGATGATATTTTAGACTTAAGTACGTCAATCTGGTTTTGAGCATCACTCAGTTTATCATCATAACTTTTACCTAAATCCTTTAAGCGGTTAAGCTCTCCCTCAAATCGAACCTTATCAGTAGTGTGTTCTGACAAAAGCTCCTTTTCACCTTCAATATCAAGGTTAAGTTTGTTAACCTCCTGCTTCAGACTCTCAAATGTCTGAGATAGCTTTGCAGTTTCGGATTCCAAATCCTCAATTTGAATTTTTATTTCCTCTATCTCATTTTTCCTTGTCAGTATTCCAGTTGTGCGTGATACGCTTCCTCCTGTGAATGAACCGCCTGCATTAATAACCTGTCCGTCAAGAGTGCAAATCTTAAATCTATAGCCGTATTTTTTAGCTATCAAAGTTGCAAGGTCAATATCCTCTGCAATTACGATTCTTCCTAGAAGTGATTTTATTATGTCAGAAAACCTGTCATCAGCAGAAACAAGATCGCTTGCAATAGCTATAAATCCATCACAGCTTTCAAATCCGCTTTCTTTGAACTCTCTCGGCTTAACAGACGTGATCGGTAAAAATGTCGCTCTGCCCGAACGCGTCTCCTTCAAGTGTCTTATAGAACGCTTAGCCGTATCCTCGTTATCAACTATTATATACTGCATTGCTCCGCCGAGAGCCGTTTCAATGGCAGTTGAGTATCTCCCCTCAACTGTTATAAGCTGTGCAACAGAGCCGAATATACCCTTGATCTGTCCGTGCTTTTTAGCTTTTATAATTTGCTTTACAGAGTTTGCAAAGCCCTCCATAGAGTTTTCAAGATCGGTTAAAAGATTTACCTTACCTCTCAGTTCTCTGAGTTTGATTTCCTTTCTTGTATAGCTTTCCCTTGTATCATTTAAAGCCTTTGTTTTCGATTCGTTTAACTTTGTTATACCTGCTATTCTATTATTAAATTCCGAGATTTTCTCCTCAACCTCACTAATTGCCTTTTGAATTTCCTGCTTCTCCTTATTATTCTCAGCAATCAGCTTTTCCGCATTTTTAATATAAACTTTTCCCTCTTCGATTAGCTTTTTATTATCATCAGCAGATGACAAACTGCTCTCGACAGTAAATGTAAGCTCCGACTTCTTCAAATACAGTCTGTTGATCTCACTGCCCTTGTCGCTCACACTTTTATCAAATTCATCAGACTTTTCAGTAATTCCCGAAAGCTCAGTTTCAGTAGCTTCAATCTCTCTGCTAACAGACGACTTTTGCTCTGCGAGCTTTGTAAGTTCAGCTTCCTTTTGATTAATTTGTTCTTTAAACTCACTGTCGTTGTTCTGTGTTTTTAATATTTGCTCCTCTATACCTTTTATTGCCTCGTTTATATGTTCTATATCGTTTTCCAAAACGGCTATCTTAGAATTAGCTTCACTGCTCTCGAGTTCGGTATTGTGAATAAGCTCTCTTAGCTCGTCAATTCGCTCATTACACCTAGCACGTCCCAAATTATTTTCATCTATCGTTTCATCTATCTCGTCAAGTTCACGAGTCAATGCCTCATACTCGGCAGTACACGAAAGAATTTTTTCTTCAAGAGATGATAATGTGGTCTTAATCTCATCAAGCTTTGCAACCCATAGAGAAACCTCTAGACCCTTTCGCTCGTCTCTCAGTATAAGATATTTCTTTGCCTTTTCAGACTGTGTTTTTAATGGTCCGACACGTCCTTCAAGCTCTCCTAAAATATCTGTGAGTCTGAGTATATTATCCTCAGACGCCGCAAGCTTTCTCTCTGCCTCTGCCTTTTTATATCTGAATTTCGATATTCCTGCCGCCTCTTCAAAAATCTCTCGGCGTTCACTGGATTTTCCCGATACTATATCAGCTATTCTTCCCTGACCGATAATCGAATATCCATCTCTGCCGAGACCTGTATCCATAAAAAGCTCGACAACGTCTTTAAGTCTTACCTGATTGCCGTTTATTATGTATTCACTGTCTCCGTTGCGGTAAAGCTTTCTTGTAACGGAAACAACATCGTTCTCAATATCAAGCGATCTGTCTGTGTTATCTATATTCAAAGTGACCGACGCAAATCCTACCGACTTTCTCATCTGTGTACCTGCAAAGATAACGTCCTCCATCTTGCCTCCCCTGAGGCTTTTTGACGACTGCTCGCCAAGCACCCAGCGTACAGCGTCACCTATATTGGATTTTCCGCTTCCGTTAGGACCAACCACTCCGGTTAAACCCTTATTGAAGTCAAGCACGATTTTATCCGGGAAAGACTTAAATCCGTGCATTTCAAGTGATTTCAAATACATATATAATACGCCTTTCTGATTCTTATATATTCCTACTCAGTTTTTATTAACCTGATTTTTTCCTTTTGCCTGTCGCTCTGTACGACTTTAATGTCAATTCCAATACTTTTAAAGTACTCTATGTTAGACCTTTTTTGCCCAATTACTTTACTGACAAATTTAGGACTTACGCTTATAACTGCTTTTCTAACATTCTTGCTGCAGCTTTGAAGCATCTGTATAATCTCGTTTTTATAAAGTTCGCTTTCACACAATTCCCTGAAAGCAGGATGATAAAATCCGCCTATACAATCCTTTTCTACAACTTCGCTTGCGTGAAGTCCCAGCTTTATTACGGCTATCCCGTTTTTCTCAAACAATGATAAAATTTTCGACGACAGCTTTACTGCACATTCAAAGCTAAACGGAACATATTCACCGCTTTTGAACAAATCGCCAAGTCGGGTATTCTCCATAATAACCACAGGATAGATTCTTGCTTCATTGGGGGACAGCTTTACGATCTCCTCTGCTGTGTACATATCGATCTCAGGAGTAGATTTATAAAGTCCAACCATCATCTGCAATCCCAGCCTAAACCCAAACTCCTTGATCAGCTCTGATGCATTTATAACATCCTGTCTTGTATGTCCCCTCTCATTAGCAGTCAAAACTTCATTATTCATAGACTGACAGCCCAGTTCAATTGTCGTAACGTGATTATCCCTTAGGAGCGTTAGAATATCTTTGTCGATATAATCAGGTCTAGTAGAAATTCTAATCCCGCTGAACTTGCCTTTACCGATAAATGGCTGAGCTGACGATAAAAGCTCAATCATATACTCACGTTTTATCGCAGTAAAGCTTCCTCCGAAAAAAGAAATTTCTGTATTTTCTCTGTCTGACTTATCAATTTCATTCATAGCTTTGTTGAGAGTGCTTTTAATATCCTCAGCATGAGGGATTTTCGACTGCCCAGTTATTGAGTTTTGATTGCAAAAGCTGCATTTATGCGGACAACCTACATGAGGAATGAAAAAAGAAATATTAATTTTTGCCATATCCCATAAGCTCCAAAGCTTCTTTTGCCGCCATTTGTTCGGCATTTTTCTTACTTTTTCCCGTACCCTCACCTATTACGTTTGAATTAAGCATAACTCTTACCGTGAACTTCTTATCGTGATCCGGACCGCTTTCTCCGACTAAACGGTACTCTACGCTTTCCTCAGGATTACGCTGGATAATTTCCTGGAGAATTGATTTATAATCATCATTACTGTCTTTTTTCTCAGAAATAATGCTGTCAGGCATAAATCTCATAATATGCTTTTTAGCAGCTTCCAAGCCTCCGTCTAAATAAATCGCCGCAATAACTGCCTCAAAGGCATCTGATACAGTTGAAGGTCTCTTATTTCCCTGACTCCTCATTTCGCCTTTACCAAGCAGTATATAATCACTTAGTCTTATCTTACTTGAAAACTCAAACAGCGCTTTTTCACAAACCAACGAGGCACGTACTCTGGTAAGCTCGCCCTCCGGCAAGTGTTTAAAGTGTCTATATAAATAATCGGAAACGACAATAGACAAAACAGAATCGCCTAAAAACTCCAAACGCTCGTTGCTTCTATGATGACTTTTTTTAAGCTCGTTAGCATAGGAAGAATGTGAAAGAGCCTCATATAAAAGTCTTTGATTTTTAAACTTATATCCTATTACTTCTTCAAACTCATTAAGTCTGTTTTCTATATTCTCTGAATAACTTTCCATCTTTTTCCCTCTTATCGAAATTCTTTCCTAAATGTTTAAGTCTTAGATTACATTTCCTTTATTTTAGTAAGACTTTCGCTTACCTCTCCAATTACATTTGTCTCAGTAAATTTACAAGCCTGTCTTATCGCATTATAAAACGCCTTTGCGTTTGAGCTTCCGTGTGCTTTTATTACAGGCTTTGACGTTCCCAGCAGCGGAGCTCCGCCATATTCGGTATAATCCATTTTCTTTCTGAAGTACTTTACCTTTTTAAGAAGCAAAAGTGCCGCAATTTTTGATTTTAAATTGTCCAATAGCATTTCCTTAAGCTCTGCTGAAAAGAACTTGCCTAACCCCTCATAGAGCTTTAACATTATATTGCCTGTATAACCATCTGTAACAACAACATCACATACACCGTTTGGGAGTTCTCTTGCCTCGACATTTCCGCAGAAATTCAAGGGTGCTGTTTCAAGCAGCTTATAGGTTTCAATTTCAAGCTCTCTGCCCTTTGAAGACTCCTCACCAATATTCGCAAGCATAACCTTCGGCTTGTCTACAGACATGATATTGTGCATATAGATGTTTCCCATAACGGCAAACTGAACAAGCATTTCAGGACGGCAGTCTGAGTTAGCTCCTGCGTCTAAAAGCATAAGAGGATTTTTCCTTGTAGGCAATATTGTCGCAAGAGCCGCTCTTTTTATTCCCTTTATTCTCTTGACAATAAATGTTGCTCCTACAACAAGCGCACCCGTTGAACCAGCTGAAACAAAAGCGTCTCCCTCGCCGTCTGTAAGCATCTTCATACCCACAGCCATAGAGCAATCCGATTTTGACTTTATAATTTCAGTAGGCTCTTCGCAAATATCTATAACACTTGAGGCATGTCTTATCTCAAGAGAAGATATATCAAGCGAGTTTTCCTCTGCACATTTTTTAATCTTATCCTCATCGCCGACTAAACATATATCCGCACTAAAATCAGTCTTGGCTTTAATGCTCCCCTTTATGACCTCCAACGGAGCATTGTCACCCCCGAAAGCGTCAATTATTATTTTCAAACTTTTCACTCCCAATTATTGTTGAATACCACAATTATCAATAACCTGTCTCAGCTTATTCAATCCCCTGACTGCTATCTGCTTATATCTTTCCTTCTTATCTTTTATTCTCACATCAAGCGGAGGAAGTATACCCATATTGGAACCCATAGGCTGAAAATCAACAACAGTTTCATCACTTATGTAGTTTGATAAAGCTCCTAACATACATTCTCTGGGTAAGGTCAGCATATCCTTTCCATGAATAAACCTCAACATATTTTTTCCTGCTATTATTCCGCTGGCTGCCGACTCAATATACCCTTCCACTCCTGTAATCTGACCGGCAAAGAAAATATTGCTATGCTCACGCATATTAAAATGCATTGTCAAAAGCTTAGGCGAATTTATAAAAGTATTTCTATGCATTACCCCGTATCTCATAAACTCAGAGTTTTCAAGTCCGGGAATAAGTGAAAAGACTCTTTTCTGCTCACCGAACTTTAAATTAGTCTGAAAGCCTACCATATTGTAAAGAGTACCGTCACGGTTTTCCGTTCTAAGCTGAACAACAGCATACGGACGCTTTCCTGTATGAGGATCAGTCAGTCCTACAGGCTTGAGCGGACCAAAACGCATAGTGTCCTCTCCTCTGCCTGCCAAAACCTCAATAGGCATACAACCCTCATAAACCTTAAATTTATCAGTTGCCTTCGTCTTGTTTTTACCTTCAAAACTTTGCTTCTCAAAGTCTTTTAATTCAACAGATTCAGCATGAATAAGCTCATTATAAAAAGTCTTATACTCATCTTGGTTCATAGGACAGTTAATGTAATCTGCCTCGCCTTTTCCGTAACGTGAAGCAAAAAACACCTTATCCTTATCAAGGCTTTCATAGGTTACTATCGGCGCCGCAGCATCGTGGAAATACAGGCAGTCCCCACACAGATTACGAATTGATTCAGCCAAACTGTCTGACGTCAAAGGACCGGTGGCTATTATTACGTTCTTGTCAAGTGGAATTTCACATACTTCTTCATTTATAACTTCAATATTCGGATGAGACTTTATACGCTCTGTAATATAGTCCGAGAATTTCTCTCTGTCAACAGCTAGCGCTCCTCCTGCGGAAACCCTGCTCTCATTTGCAGACTCCATAGTAATAGAGCCAAGTATCCTCATTTCCTCCTTTAACATTCCGGCAGCGGACTCTATTCTATCCGCTTTCAGTGAGTTTGAGCATACAAGCTCGGCAAAGCCGTTATATTTATGTGCAGGAGAAAATTTTTTAGGTTTCATCTCATATAACTTAACAGACGCCCCGCCCTCAGCAAGAGTATAGGCTGCTTCAACACCTGCAAGACCTGCTCCGATAACGATTACCTCTTTATTCATTTGACAAGTCCTTTTCATAACCGCAGTCAGGCTTGTGGCAAATCAACTTGCCCCTTTTTCCGCCCTTTTGGAACAGCGTTGAACCGCAGTCGGGACATTTCTCTGACGTCGGAATATCCCATGTCATAAACTCGCAGTTGGGATTATCCTCACAGCCGAAATACTTTTTACCCCGCTTAGACTTTTTCTCTAGAACCTTTTTGCCGCAATAAGGACACAATCCTTCTGTTTCAATAACTATTTTCTTTGTATTAGTACACTCAGGGAAACCTGAACATGCTAAGAATTTTCCGAATCTTCCTATTTTAATAACCATAGGCTTTCCGCAAACCTCACATACCTGATCAGTTTGCTCATCGGGAATTTTAACTCTTTTCCCCTCCATTGTTACCTCAGCGTCAGTAAGCAGTTTGTCAAAATCCTTATAGAATGAACTAAGAGTTTTTGTCCATTCCTTTTTACCTTCTTCTACGTCATCAAGATCATTTTCCATTCTCGCTGTAAACTTTAAATCTACAATCCTGTTAAAATGCTCAAGCATAAGAGACGTTATAACCTCGCCTAAAACTGTCGGTTTTATCTGCTTACCCTCACGCTCAACGTAGTTTCTATCAAAAATTGTTTTTATCGTCGAGGCATATGTCGACGGACGTCCTATTCCGTTTTCTTCAAATGCCTTTACAAGCGTTCCCTCAGTATACCTTGCAGGAGGCTGAGTAAAATGCTGATTTTCCTCTAATGACTTTACTTTCAGCTTATCTCCCTTTGCAAGCTCCGGAAGTATCTTTTTTGCGTCATCCTTTGAAGTGTCATCATAAATAACAGTAAATCCGTCAAACTTCACAGTATGCCCCGAAGCCTTGAAAACGCATCCATCAGCTTCAATGTCAACAGCGACTGTATTTAAAAGACAATTTTCCATCTGGCTTGCAATAAACCTCTCCCATATAAGCTTATAAAGCTTGTATTGGTCATTGGTAACTCCGCTCTGCTTGACTTTTTCAGGAGTAAGCGACGGGATAGTAGGTCTTATTGCCTCGTGAGCGTCCTGTGCATTTCCTCTGGTTTTGAACTTTTTAGGCTGCTGCGGTATATAATTCTCACCAAATTTTTCCTTAATAAACTCTTGGGCATTAGCTCTTGCTTCTTCAGAAATTCTGAGACTGTCTGTTCTCATATAAGTTATAAGGCCAACAAGTCCTTGACCCTTAATATCAACACCTTCATAAAGCTCCTGAGCTGTCCTCATTGTTCTTGTTGTCTGAAAGCCCAGTCTTTTTGAAGCGTCCTGCTGAAGTGTTGAGGTCGTAAAAGGAGCCTGTGGAGTTTTCTTCCTAACACTCTTTTTAATACTCGCCACAACAAAATCAGCTGATCTCAGTCTTTCAACAAGCTCGTCAACAGGAATATGATTGTCCGCTTCAAACTTTTTACCGTCAACTGTTGAAAGGGTTGCGTCAAAAGCCTTTCTTGAACCTTCAGGGCAGAGTTTAGCGTCTATAGACCAGTATTCCTGAGAAACAAAGTTTTTTATTTCATTCTCACGGTCTACTATCATTCTGACAGCTGCTGACTGAACACGTCCAGCCGAAAGACCACGTCTTACTTTTTTCCACAAAAACGGCGAAAGCTTATATCCAACTATTCTGTCGAGAATTCTCCTCGCCTGCTGAGCATTTACCTTGTTTATGTCAATAGTACGGGGTTCTTTTATTCCTGCCTCTATACCCGACTTAGTAATTTCATTAAATGTTATTCGGTTGTTGTCATTCAAATCCAGATCAAGAATGTTCGCAAGATGCCATGATATAGCCTCGCCCTCTCTGTCAGGGTCAGCAGCAAGATACACGTTATCGGCTTTTTTTGCTTTTTTCTTGATTTCAGAAATAGTTTTTTCCTTACCCTTTATATCGCAATATTCAGGTCTGAAGTTATGTTCTATATCAACCCCTATTTTTGATTTTGGCAAATCACGCAAATGGCCCATAGAAGCAATAACCTCATAGTCGCCTTTTAAGTATCTCTTTATTGTTTCCACCTTTTTCGGCGACTCAACTATAATAAGATTAGACATACTAATCACCATACCTTTCTTCTGTTAACAAGTCAGCTTTTTTACGCAAGCATATATCTCTTTCCTGAAAGCGATTTAACAATCCCCAAAAGCTCTAGCTCGGTTAGCTCTACAAACAATAACGATATATCAATAGACAACTTTTCGCATAGTTGATCCACGTGCATGGCACCGCCTGAAAGTTCATCATAAATTCTTTTTTGAATTTCGCTCAAATCAGAAGTATCAACATATGTAGCAGTTATACTAAGTGTTTTACCATCATCAGTTTCATTTTCATACCGATTATGCCCGCCGTTTATTTCTAAGGATCTTGAACCTCTGTCACTCTGTTTTCTCACTGTTACACTGCTTTCCTTACTGTCAGAAGCATTAAACTTGCGCTCTATTGAAACCAACTCAGCATTATTCGGAACAAAATTTAATTTGTGTGAAAAATTGCTTATATATTCATTAGAAATATCCTCGCTTGAAAAAACAGGAATAGCACCGTCTTTAAGCAAGTTCATCTGTCCGAAATAACGCTTGTCGAAAATATTATGCGGAACTATTGTGAATATATCCTTTCCCTGATTAAGAGCCATTGAAGCTGTGCTTAACGCCCCGCTTCTCTCGCTTGCCTCTATTACAAAAACGCCCATACTCATTCCGGCAAGAAGTCTGTTCCTTGCAACAAAATCCTTAGACCTTGGCTTATGATTCGGAAAATACTCAGATATAACCGCACCGCATTTTCCTATCGACATTTTAAGCGACTTTGTTCCAACAGGATAGTCATATTCAAGTCCGCAAGCTAGTACCGCCGCTGATTTTTCATTAGCCTCAATTGAAATTTCATTAGCCAAAGAATCAGCTCCAACAGCAAAACCGCTGGCGAAGCGTATACCCTTTTTGAGTATTGAAGAAAGCAAAACCTTTTCAGCATTAAGGCTGTATGCTGAAGCGTCCCTTGCACCAACTACTGCTATTATAACCTTTTCATTCAGAAAACTCAAATCTCCCAAGCTGAACAATACTGACGGGGGATTTGAAATCTCTCTCAGCATCTGCGGAAAATCATCGTCCTCATAGCAATATATATTTATGCCCTTTTGCTCACAATATGCTATTGTCTGTTCAGCCGTAAACATCGACGCCGATTTTATAGAATCTTTCTCTCTTGTCAAAATGCCATGCGGAAGTCTGCCGCTTGTCACATCGGCATAAAAATCTACAATACTGTTATATCCCTTTAATACTTCCCACTTTCTAGGATTAGCAGGTCCGAAAGCAATAGTAAGCCATACCCAGTATTTTAAATTTTCACTTCTGTTTAATGTCACAGTTATCGCCTCTTCTATTTACGTCATAACCTTTATGTCGTCACTGTCATTTCCCACATTAAAATTGCCGCTGCAATTCCCGCATTTAGAGAATCAATATTCCCGTTCATTTTTATAGTAACACAGTCGTCGCAAAGTTCTATATGCTCGTCTTTTAAGCCATTCCCCTCGTTGCCGATAACTATAGCAGCACTTGATGGAAATTCAACTGATCGTATATCGTAAGCCTTCTTTGAAACAACTGCTGCATAGGTCTTTACACCCTGAGACTTTAAAATTCGGCAAACATCGCAAAAATCATTTTCAGTATAAATATTCAGCCTGAATAAGCTCCCCATAGTCGAACGCACGACCTTTGGATTATACAGGTCGCAGCAGTTTTCTGAAAGAATAACACCCGACATTCCCACAGCGTCGGCAGTTCTTAGTATTGTTCCGAGGTTTCCAGGATCCTGAATGTTATTTAAAACCACATACTTTCCTTTAAGCGTCTGATTTCTTAAAGACTTATTCTCATTCTTGTTGACTATGGCAAACACACCCTGATTAGACTTTGTATTGCTTAGCCTTTTAGCAACATCTTCGCTGATAAGCGTAATCTTGTCAGAGTACTCATTAATAAAACCCATGTCCCTATAGAATGCAGATTCTGTTGCAAAAATCGTCTGAATATCCGACTTTTCCAAAATTGCATCTTTAATGAGCCTGCTTCCCTCAAGGGTGAATTGATTATGCTCATCACGAGCTTTTTTACTTGATGAAAGCTTTGTATACAGCTTTACATTTGAATTTCCACTACTTGTAATGAGCATAAAATCCCCTTATCTAATACAACTTTTAACATTTCACAAAAACAACAAAACACGCCGGAGCATTTCCACTCAGCGTGTTAATTTGTTTAGTTAAGAGCAGTTTTTGCCTGCTCAACTATAGATTTAAAACCCTCCGGATCGCTGATTGCGATTTCTGAAAGCATCTTTCTGTTCAATGTAATACCGGCTTTTTTAACGCCGTTCATAAACTGCGAGTAGTTGATACCGTTCATTTTGCAAGCAGCAGAAATTCTTGTGATCCATAACTTTCTGAACTCTCTCTTCTTCTGCTTTCTTCCGATATACGCATATTGTCCTGACTTCATTACGGCTTCCTTAGCCATTTTGAAGTGTTTGCTCTTTGCACCCCAATAACCTTTTGCAAGTTTAAGGGTCTTATTTCTTCTCTTTCGAGTCATCATTGCTCCCTTTACACGAGCCATAGTAAATTCCTCCTAATTTTATAAATTTCTTCGGTTTCCCTATACTCGTTTATTTGTATGGGATAAGCTCTCTCAAGTTCTTCTGATCTGCTGCTGAAGCATATGCAGAATTACGTGTTTGTCTAGCTTTCTTGTGACCTTTTTGAATCAGTCTGTGGCTCTTGTTTGTACGCATATACTTAACTTTTCCCGAGCCTGTTACCTTAAAACGCTTTTTCGCACCTGAGTGTGTTTTCATCTTAGGCATAATTTTTCCTCCTTAATAAAGAAATACTTTAGTAAATCCGTTATTTATTTGTCTTTGGATTGACGAACATAACAAGACTCCGCCCTTCCATTTTAGGCTTTTTGTCAACTGTTCCGAACTCGGATACAGCATCCTTAAATCTCTCTAGCAACTCCTCGCCAAGATGCGGATGAGCAACCGCACGTTTCCTGAAACGAACTGAAACCTTCAGCTTATCACCTGACTTCAAAAACTTCTTAGCCTGATTAGCCTTTGTTTCAAAATCATGCGTGTCAATTGTAGAAGACATTCTGACTTCCTTGACTTCTACTACCTTCTGGTTCTTTCTTGCTTCCTTTTCCTTCTTAGCCTGTTCAAAGCAATATTTTCCGTAGTCCATTATCTTACATACAGGCGGCTTAGCCATAGGTGCAATTTTAACAAGGTCCAAGTCCTTTTCATATGCAATCCTCTGGGCTTCCTTTCCCGACACTATACCAAGCTGACTTCCGTCATCATTGATAAGTCTGACTTCCTTATCGTTAATTGCTTCATTGATTTGGGTATCAATTTTGTTGCTAATGATCAAACACCTCC